>NZ_JARJLM010000050.1 GCF_029335485.1 Cupriavidus basilensis | reverse complement strand
CCCGCCAATTAAGCGTTTGCATGGATGAAGTCGATCGCCTTGCGCACGTGCCGGGGCTATGGCATGGCGTGCGGACCATCGATCATCAGGCAGTTGCGCCCTGCCCGCTCATGCCATCGGTGTGACGTCTCGTACTCCAAGCTGCCTTCGTCGAGCACCGCCAGCATGTAGCCGTCGAATTGCTCCTTGAAACGAAACTCCACGCCGGACTTCGTAAATAGACGATGAGTTGCTTGCAGATCACCCCGCGCTGAAGATCGCACTGGTTGCCGTGGATGACCCGATCGAGTTGCCCCACCCCCGCATCGATGTGGCGATCCAGCAGCAGCCACCGCCAGCGCAAGCCCGACTCGTCGTTCACGAAATCGCACGGGACCAGCGCGTACTGTGCGCCTCTCCGGCGTACCTGGAACAGCATGGTCGCCCCACGACACCCGCCGATCTGGCCCACCATCACTGGATCGCGTATGGAAACTCGCCCGCGCCAGACGCCGGTCGCACCCCCCAGACCAACTGGACCGTCCGCGTGAATTCCGGAGACACGGCGCTTGCCGCCGCCTTGGCGGGCGCGGGGATCGGCCCCAACCATCAAAGTGACGATGCGACGGCGAGCCACAGGACCCCGACCGCTCCTGCGGCACAGAGCAACCGGAGGCCGGCGGACAGGCTCAGCATGATGCGCGCGCCAAGCCGCCACCAAATCGGGGGCTCAATCCGACGAGATCGAATGTCGGAAGAATTGCCCAGGGACAGAAGCATCGTCCTGTCGTGTCGCGCCGGAAAGTGAAATTCGCAGCACGCCGAGCGTTGCGGCACCGGCCGTTGAAATAAATAATGATAATTAATTCTCATTATTTATGGAGACTACTCCCGCAAGCAGAGCGACTGACGATCCATGGGGCCTTCACCGTCCGGGATGAAACCGAGGGCGGCGCAACTTACCGGGCAGGGGCAAGCGACGGGAAGGCCGGCATGGACTCGTCCGGACGCCACACCCAGCCCGGAGGGACGCTCGCGGCGATCACCTTTTCCTTGATCGCCCGCTCCTTGGGATCCACGAAGGCGCTGAGCACGTGCAGAGGCACCGGTACGGGCCCCGCGTCCAGCAGGAGCACGTTGGGGAAATGCGAGGCGCTCCTGGCGTCGTAGCGCAGCGGCTTCACGAAACGACGCTGCTGTACCACCAGGGCCTGCAAGAGCGGAAGTTCATGCACACCGTCCACCGGGATCCATTGCTCGCTAGCGAGCATCAGGCTGGCCGAGTCGATTTCGTAGGTGTGTTCCCGGCGCGCCCGGATGAGGGCAGACAGCAGGATCCGGCATGGGCTGCAGGTGTCGGCATCGCGCGCCTCGAGAATTGGTGCAAAGACGCGCTGCATGCGTTCCCAGGTCTTCGAAGCCATCAAGAGGGGCGCATCCGGCATGTGGCGGACCCACAGACGATGTCCATAGGACGTCGGCTCGCAGGTCTTGTACTCCCCAATGAGCAAGGCCAGCGGGTTGTCGCCGTCGCGCCCCCACAGGAGAGAGAGTTTCTCCCGCCGGCGCCGGGCGGCTTCGAGCTTCGCGCCCTCATGAAACTGCTCGGGCACATAGAGCCGCTCCGCCAACGGCACGCGCTTGACGACAATTTCGCCGGCTGCCTCCAGCAGGTACTTCCGCAAGACCGCCTGATTGCGCCTCCCCTCCATGGCGGGCGCCCAGCGGTTGAAGCCGGCCCGTTCAAACAGGAAGTGCGTGACCGCGCGCAAGGACATATGCTGGCGAGGCCGTGTGACCTCCGCAGGCAACTCGAGCTCCCCTCTCGGCACCGCTCGCCCGGTCATCCGCGACCAGGGAAAATCCACCCGAAGTTCGATGTGCCCAGGTGCCGGCTCCAGCACCGCCTCCCCCAGCAACTCGCCCAAGCCCGAGAGGCTCCCCTCCGGCTCATACGACGAGCAAGTGGGATGATGCAAGCAACCCGTCCCTGGCATGCGCTTGACGACGAATTGCCGGTGGCGCGCCACATACATCTCGACGCCACCGGGAATGCACAGACAGCGGGGACGCTCGGGCGTATCGTGGATCGCGGCCAGGGCCTCCTGCAGACGCGTGTCTTCCGCGGCCAGGACCTGGCCCTTGATGGCGTAGCGTTGCGCGTCCACGGTGGCGTCCCGTTCAAATGAGATCCACCACCAGTTCGTCGAGCCCGGGCTGAGGCCGCGGGAACATCTCCCGGACGGCACTGCGCTCGCCGATCCCCAGAAGAAGGCCGACCTGGCCTTCGTCAGCGCCGCGGGCGTACAGGCGCGCCGCCACCGTGTGGCGCACGGCCATGGCGGACATCTGCTTGAAGCCCGCATAGCGGAACAGGCGGCGATAGGTTTCCAGGATGGGCCGGCACCGGAACCGCTGCCGGCCACCCTCCCCGTATGGCGTAATCTCGAAGCCCCGGCCCGAGGTCGAGAGGAAAAGCCGGCTGTGCGGATCGAGGCCGCGGAACGCGCCGTCGCGTCCCAGTCCCAGGCCCTGCGCCAAGCGCTCCGCCAGATAGCACTGAAAACACTCATCCAATCGACGGCTGGCGAAGTACAGCGGGCGGGCCCGACTCTTGATCGTCACGTCAGCGCGCCATTCGGAAACCCTTCGGACCTCGCCTGCCGCATTGAGATAGTCCCGCACCTCCAGGCGCGCGATCTCAAGCGGCCAGGCGCCAGTCGTGAAAAGGAGGTAGTACAACGATCCATCGTGCCAGGGCTGCCGGCTTCGGCGGAGGACGCGCTGCGCCCCCTGAAGAATCTCCTCGCCGGTCAACACACGTACCTTCTCCGGCTCAATGCAGTCCAACGGATCGTATGCATCGAGCGCGCTCAGGATGGCATGACGATGTTGTCGCAGACGACGCACGGCGGTTGCGCCATCCTCGTTTAAGCCCGGGATCCCGACGATCGCGCACAGCTTGGCCGCCACCGACTTGACACGCCGCTCGACGGCCGTGCGCGAGACGCCTCTCTCTGCGGCCACGGCCTGGTACGTGCCCCCTTCTAGCACTGCTTTCAGCATGGTGACCGACTGCGCAAGACTGGCGTCCTGCGATGTTTCCGATTGTTCTCCGTTCATGCCGTACCTCCTTGCGCAGTCTGGCTAACCAGGGCCCTATGCTCGGCCGGGCAAGACGCTCGATGCCAGCGGAAAGCGGCGGAAAGATCGGGGGATTTCGGCGTCGACTTGACGTGAACGTCGAGCCATCCACCCCTGCCGTTTCGACGGCGTCGGAGGTCTAGAGCAGGTGATACCGCTCCGGTCGACTCGGGTCAAACCAATGTGGGCAAGCGGCGTCCACCCCGTTTCGTCAGACCGGGGCGCCGCTCACACCATGCGGGCCATGCCGACAAAGCGCTGAATTGCCGGCGAGAGGTCATCGTCGCGATCGAGTTTGGTTAGTGCGAACGTCGTGATCCGCGCCCCACCGTTGGCCAGGGGAACCATAGCGACATCGGGGCGCTGCAACGTACTGGCATGTGCCGCATCTGCAAAACCCAAGCCATAGCCTGAGCCCACTTTGACGATCACCCCCGCCAAGGTGTCGGCGCGGTCAATCACGCGAACACGCTCCCCGTAGCGTTTGACGAGCGCATCGATCTGCTCGCTGAACCCGGGCTTGAAGCGCCGGCTGCACATCACCAAGGGGTGCCGGATCACTTCTGCCACGCGTAGCGTGCGTCGGGTCGCAAGGGGATGGCCTGACGGGACCACCACCACCACGGGCTCCTGCCAGCTAGGCTCGGCACTCACCCCACGCGGGGAACCGATCCCGAAAGAAAAGCCCACGTCCAGGTGTTCCGTGACCAGCGCCTCTTGCAAATGAGAAGAATGCAACTCACTGACCTGCAGCGGAATACTCGGCTCCGTCTCTCGCCATTGGGCGAACAGCGCGGACAAGCGGGGCTGGGCGAGACCATCGGCGATGCCGACACGCAGGGTCAGTTGAACGCCCCCGGCCAAGCGCACGGCACGCTTCGCACGTTCGAAATCGATCAGCAATTGCGTCGCATGCTCCTTCAGCGCCTCGCCGGCCGGGGTCAGGCGGGTCCCGTGCCGGGAACGAAAGAAGAGTTGCACGCCCAGAGACGCCTCGAGTTGAGTAAGGCTGCGTGACAGCGGCGACTCCTCGATGTGCGCGCGCTCCGCTGCCCGTCCCAAATGCAGCTCCTCGGCCATGGCCAGGAAGTAGCGAAGGCGACGCAGTTCCATGCGATGGCCTCACACTCGCGCGCCCGCTTCCACGCCATGGCGCAAAGCGCGATGGCATGGCACGATAATCGCAAGCGCCGCGGCAATGCGCATGGCCATCTCCCCTGTTGGCAGGATTCCCGATCGGGCGGGCGAGCAAACCGCATGCTCCGATCGGCTCTGCCATCACGGCCGCGCACCATGGCTCCCCGCTTCGCCCGGCAACCAGGGAACACGACACACCGCCACTGACATCGACGAATACGGCGAATCCGTCCGGGAAAACGACCGCAAAGCCGCCCCGAAGAACCGGGACACAAATGATAAGACAATATCATTGTCTCGTCTGCAGCATAAGTCGCTTGAGCGATCTCGATCAGTCCGCTTGCGCTTGCTCGAGGATCCATCGACGGATGTCCTCGGCACGCCAGACCGTGACACGCTCGGACAACTTCAGCGGCTTCGGGAAGGTCTGTGCCTGAATCCGCCGCCACAACGTGGACCGGGAGAACGGAATCAGGCGCAGCACTTGCGGCTGACGCAGAAAACCCGCCTCGGGCAAGGCGGGGGAAGCGGCCGTACCGCGATTTTCCGCAGGGATAGCGTGAGGGGAAACAGCAGACTTGAGGGTGCGCATGATCAGGCCTCGCTTGGCAATTGCCATAGAAGACGTCATGACCTGCTCAATCACAGCGGCGCTCGGTCAGGATGGCGCGGCTGCCAGGGAACGCGTGAACTCCACATCACACCGCCTGCGTCCCGGCTGGGCGGTGGGTCAAGTACGAACGAGGATGGCCGAAGACGCTTCAGCCCCAGGGAATGCCGGATTCAGCCCCAATTGCACGATGCGCGAAAACCGCACCAAGGGGATGTTGGACAAGGCAGGTAACGACTGCGACGCGCCCACATGAAGCGAATTGGACAATGGCCAATCCGGGCGAACCATCTCGACACTGTCTGGGATGACCTTACGGGGTTTCCGCAGACAGAAACAGATGCCTTAGCGCAATGCCGCGGGAATTCACCCGTCTATCGCAGACAAGAGTCGGTGGCCGGCAAATCTCGGCACGCGATGCAATGGACCGGCAGAAATGAATCGATCACGCAGCCGCTTGTGTGCTGGCCTCAGTGTTCTCTGCGGCTATCGTTATGGACTCTCGAAGTTCGGGGGCGGCGCCCTCTTCCACCGGACGATCGCTCACCTCGGGTCCTTGGCCTTCCAGCGCGTCTCCCGTCTGTGCGCCTGCTGCGGACCCGGCAGCATCCGCCCGGCTGCGTTCGGACTCGACCGCGTGAGCCTCCAACGCGTTCATCCTTCGCCGAAGTCCTGTCGCGAAATTGCGCGTGGCATTGGCCACATCCCGTACTAGTCGCTTCAGCCCGGCACGCTGTATGTCCACGGCCTGGGTGGTGATGACCTCGTGGATTTCCAAGGTCTGCAGCAGCGGCATCAACTGGTCGAGCTTGCCGATCAGTTCAAGGTAGCGCCGACCCGCGGAGGAGAGAACACCCACCTCGACCTCCAGAGGAACGGTATCGTAAGTCGCCGCACCCGTGATGCCGTGCGCCTTGAAGAGGGCCTCGGCGCCATCGAGGGCCTGGTTGAGCTTGTCGGCCACCGCGTCCATCTGGGCACGGATCGCCGCCTCGACCTTGGCGACGTCGTCATGGTCGAGGCGCGTGCGGGCGATCACCGAAATGAAGTGGGCATTGAGCTGGAGCGTGTTGAACAGACGCACGAACATGCGCTTTCCCTCGGCGCTGGTGAAGCATGTCTGCATCTTCAGGCTGGCGGCCTCGACCCTTCGGAAGTCCGCCTTGGATTCCTTGGCCAGGATGCGGGCGTTCACACCACCCAGGTCGTGCTTCACGATGTCGATCTCTGCCATGGTCGTTTCTCCTAGTGCCGGGCCCAGGCGACCAATGATCCCGAGCATTGCGCGCGTTTGCCATGCGAAACGACAGTCAATTGGGAGAGCTTTCGGCATCGGCGAGGCAATCACCGGATTGGGCCATTGACGTCCCCGCCCTCTCCGACTACCTTCACGACATGCAGCAGCTGGCCCTGCAATCCAAAATCGGCAAGCCCTGGAGTTTCTTCATCGTGGGTCCCCACGCCATAACGGGTGACCGCGCGTATTCGCATTGCGGCCATTAACGTCGGGGCCTCGACTCCGCCATGTCCTCGAAGCGGTTTTTCGAGGTAGGGGGTGTGCCTTCCCCTTCCCCCGAAAGACCTTCCCGATCGGTCACTGGCATACCGATCACAGTGCTTCGAGCACTTCTAAGCCAGTCCTGGAGTTCTTTCCCTGAGGGCCGTCCGCAGCCGCGGTTCGGCCCTTCGTCACCCCTGGGGGCATTCGCCCTCACGCGGGGCGCACGTTGCCTCCTCATCTTCATTGGAGTCAACGATGCTGAACACGAATCCCGTTCAGGTGGGCGCGCGCGCAGAGCTTTCTGCGCTCGTGCCGCCCCAAGTCCCCGACTACGCAGCACGGCGCTACGCCCAATCCCTCGCTCACGGCACCCTGCCGGTCGAACTCGACGACGAGGCCTCGCCCATCGAATGGAGCGAGGAGGACATCGTCCTGTTGCACTGGCGCCTGCTGCAGGAAGTCAAGCAGCTGGAGGATCCCGCGGCCCCATTGGAGGAGAAGTTCGACACGCTGCGCTGGGTCTTCACCGAGCGCGAGAAAGACGGTCGTCCCTTCTCCTTCGCCAGTTGCCTGCGTGTCGTCGGTTGCAGCCCGCTGTCGCCGATTCCTTACTGCGGTCTGGTCGATGCCGAGGAAGTGCGCGATCGAATTCGCCACCACCTCAAGACCTGGCTCAACGCCACGCTACAGCGCTATCCGGAATGGGTGCGCGAAGCGGTGATCCGCAATCCCGCGTGGATCGAAGCCCGCTTGGCCAAGAACCCGCAGTGGATCAACGAGCAGATCAAGCGCATGTCCGAGCAAGGCGATCTGTTTGCCTGAGCCCAACACAACCCGGGACCTGTCCGCCATGACGGGGAGGCCCATCCCACAAGGAATTCTCATGATCACACTCAAGGAGTCCCTGTGCCTGTTGGCGATCTTCGTCGCCTACGGTGTCGCAGGACGGCTCGACTATGAAGACGCGGTTCTGCTGGAACAGCTCCAGAAAGAACGGCAGCAAGCCGACTGTCACGCGATATCGGCCTACGACGCCGAACCGCCGCGAGCGGCCGCAGGCGATCGGCCCTTTGCATCGATCGACCCATGCGCCGGCCGAAGCCCGGACCTTGCCGAAGCCGCCATCTCATCACGAGAACGCTGAGGAGATCCCTATGCAAACACGCGAACACGCGGGCTCGAACAGGCCCGCTCTGATGACCGTGCAGGCGGCGCAGGATATCGAGTTCCTGGTCAAGGAAAGCGAAGTTCTCACCGGCAGGCCAGGTCGCATCTTCGTCGTCGCTGGCGCCGACCGGCTGCGCTATCGGGTGCATTGGCATCCGGTCGGCCTCAAGGTCGAACGCCTCGATGACATGGGCAGCACCCTGAGCAGCCAGCACCTGCTGCCTTGGGAGTTCCTCGAGCACACCCTGATCGAGGCGGCCGCGGCCGGCCAGTTGTACACCCCACCGATCGGCCGCCTCGGCTGATCTTTCATTTCCCCCCTTGGCGGGCCTGTCCCGCCGAGGGAGGGGTTCCGCCTGCACTGAATGGAGCATGCCATGCAGATCCAGGTACGAATCAATGAAGACGGCGCGCTGCGCAATCAGCGCCATGCCTTCACGAACCGCTTCACGCTCGTGTCCGAGCTGTTGCAAAATGCGCGGCGCGCCGGCGCCGCCCGCATCGAGATCTTTCACGATGCCGAGGCCCAGCGCCTGTGCGTGCACGACGACGGGCGCGGCATCGACGACTTCCAGAAGCTGCTGAGCTTCCACGAATCTGGGTGGGACGGCGGCGTCGTCGCCCAGGAGCATCCCTTCGGCGTCGGTTTTTTCAAATGCCTGTACGCAGCGAGTCGCTGCATCGTGGCATCGGGTGGCCGGCGCGTCGACATCGATACGGCCGCCGCGCTGAACAAAGCGCTGGTCGAGGTCGAACCGTGCGCGGAGTCCGTCGCTGGAACACGCGTCGAACTGCTCGGCGTCGACCTTCCCGATCTGGCGCAGCGCATCGAGTCGCTGTGCAGCGGATTTCCGGTGTGCGTGGTATTCAATGGCAAGGTCCTGCTGCGGCGTTTCGCCGAAGCGAACCTCGCGACCATGCCGAGCACGATCGGAACGGTTCACCTCCATGGCACCCGCGACGGAAAGGCCACCCATGACACGATGGTCTTCCTGCAAGGATTCTGCGTCATGCGACCGACCTACTGCCCGGATGACAAGGTGAACATCGTCCATCTGGACCCGGGCCAGTTCATGGCCCGCCTGCCCGACCGCGACCAGCTCATCGACGAAGACGTGCAAAAGAAGCGCATCGACGCCGAGCTCAAGGCCTGCTGGCGACGCACGCTCGAAATCGCCAAGACGCGGTTGCCGGCCGAGCGCTTCGTGGAGATCTACTACGGCGCCCTGCGTGCCTGGGGACATCACGACCTGCTCAACGACCTCGACGTGCTGCCCACCGAGTTGTTCGACGCCATCGTCGGCTACCCGATCCAGGACGACAGCGTAACCCGGGAGTATGTCGAGGAAGTCGCCGCCGCGCCGACGCGTCAGGCCATCGAGACCGGCGAAATCAGTCTCGTCAGTCTCGACTGGCAGAACGAGGACAACGCGGCGCGCTGGATGCTGGCGCGCGCCAAGGGCTTCCTCCTCTTCGACTGGCTCGGGATTCACGCCAGCCACTGGGCTGCGACCCGCGTTCGCCACCTCGACGTAGAGCCGGTGCGCGTGGAAGCCATCACCGTGCAGCTGCGTGTGGAGTTCGAGGGCCGCTGGGTATGGCCGACCGTGATCCTGTGCGAAGCCGTGCGCATCCGCGTCGGCAATGACGACGTCGAGATCACCGACGCGGGCGTCTACCACGACGGGGTCTTGTACATCCCGCCCGGGGAAACGTCCGGCGAACCGGTGCGCCAGGCTTCGAGCTTCGTCGATGAGAACGAGCAGTTCCTGCAGGGCGACCTGGATGCGGACCGCGATGCGCTGGCGGACCTGGTGCGCCGACTGCGCTGTACGGATGCCGTGCAGACGCTGGATGCGCTGCTCTGCGAGCTGCGCCTGGGCAAGTACCCCCTGCTGCACGGCAAGACCTTCGAGGTCACCGTCGGAACAGGCGGGATGCCGGGCCACACGGTGACGTTGATCGAGGGAGGCGGCCATGCAGGATCGTGAGTATGCAGCCCGCGTGGATGCCGTGAAGCAGCGTGCCCATGGCCGATGGACGGAGATCCTGGGCGCACTGGGCGTGGACGAGCGCATTCTCAAGCGCCGCAACCTGCCCTGCCCACTGTGCGGCGGCACCGACCGGTTCCAGTACACGGACAAGTTCGGCGAAGGCAACTACCACTGCCGCTCCTGCGGCCCGGGGGGTGGTTTCAAGCTGCTGCAGGCCATGCGGGGCATCGACTTCAACACCGCCTTGCGGGAAGTCGAGCGCTGCCTGGGAATCCTGCCGTCCGTCGCGACGGCGCGACCCACCGAGCCATCGGCGCAGCGGATGAAGAAGCTGGCCCAGCGCATCTGGAGCGAGGCCCAGCCGATCAAACCCGGCGACGAGGTCGATCGCTACCTGAGCAGCCGCGGCCTGGCGCTGCCGGCCTACCCGAAAGTGCTGCGCTACCACCCGGCTTTGGGCTACTACCAAAAGGATGCCAGCGGCAAGTCGCGCAAGGTGGCGGAGTATCCCGCGATACTGGCTTGCATCCAGGGCGCGGACGGCCACGCGGTCACGCTGCACAGGACCTATCTGCAGGACGGCGCGAAGCTGGCCGTGGAAGATGCCAAGAAGGTGCTCTCGGCCGGTATCAACGGCGCCGCGGTTCGCCTGTTCGAGGCAACCGAAGAACTGGCGATCAGCGAGGGCATCGAGAAGAGCATTGCCGTGCACCTGGCGACCGGTAAGCCGGTCTGGGCCGGGCTCAACGCCGGCAACCTCGAGAAGCTCTGGATACCCGACTCGGTGCGCAAGGTGTGCATCTATTCGGACAACGATGCCGACGGCGATTTTGCCGGCCAGGCCTTCGCGTTCGCGCTGGCCCGCCGGCTCAAGCGCGAAGAGAAGCGCACCGGGCCGCGCGAGGTGCGCGTCTTCGTGCCCAGGCAGCCCGGCGTGGATTGGAGCGATGTCTGGCTCCAGCGCCTGAACGCCGTGTCGGCGCGGGCGGCTTGAGCCCTTGGGTTGCGGTCCTCCGTAGGGAGGACTGCAACCGCCTTTTCAGTGCCCCTGCGCAACTCGGTGGCAGCGAAAAGGCACTTTGCGTTCCCCACTGGTAGCTGTCATACCAGGCGATGCCCTCCGGCATCGCAAAGACAGCCCTGGAATTTCCGCGCGATTCACCTCGCGCTTCATCT
>NZ_JARJLM010000509.1 GCF_029335485.1 Cupriavidus basilensis | reverse complement strand
CTCGGCCATTGCGGTGGGCGATATCACCTATGCCTCCATCATGATCTGGACCCAGCGCGACAACGTGCTGGAACTGATGGTGCTGCTGCTGCTGTTCTTTGGTTTGCTGACCTGGGTGGTCAGCCATGCCGGGCACTGGCTGGAACACCGACTGAGGATGCCCGGCTATGGCAACCGCTGATTCCAACTTTGCGGGTTCGCCCGCATCGGCTTCATGGCCGCGCGCGGGCCGCTTCGCCGCGCTGCTGTGGTGCCTGCCGCTGCTGGCGGTGGGTCTTGCGGCTACCCGGCATCCGGACCTGGCGCGGGCGCTGGCCAGTGCCTGGCAGTGGTCGCCCGCGCTGGTGCGCGGCTTCCTGGTCAATATCGGCGTGAGCCTGCTGGCGATCGCGCTGGGCACGGCCGGCGGGCTGCTGGTCGGCGCCTTGCGGATGTCGCCGGTGGCGCTGCTGTCGCGCCCCGCGCATTGCTATGTGCAGGTGTTCCGTAACGCCCCGTGGCTGGTGCTGATCTATTTTTCCACCTATGTTTTTCCGTTCGAGCTGAATATCGGCAGCCACATCGTGCCGTTTCCCGACTGGTTCAAGGTGGTGGTGGGGCTGGCGCTGCCGGCCAGCGCCAACGTGGCCGAGGTGCTGCGCGGCGCGGTGCAGTCCATCCCGCTCACGCAGTGGGAGGCGGCCGGCTCGATGGCGTTCTCGCGCTGGCAGATCCTGCGGCTGATCATCGTGCCGCAGTGCGTGCGCCGCATGCTGCCGCCGTGGATGAACCTGTACGCCACGCTCACCATGGGCACCGCGCTGGCCTCGCTGGTGGGCGTGCACGACCTGCTCGATACCGCGCAGATCGCCAGCAATACCGTCAACCAGACCGCCTTTACCGTGCTGATCTACTTCATCGTGCTGGCGCTGTTCTTTGCCTGGTGCTACCCGATTTCCCGCTTCACCCGTTTCCTGGAACAAAAACATGCTGTTGCCTGAACACGCTGGCGGACCCGTGCTGTCCGCCGTCCCCACGGCTGCCGCCGCACCGCTGGTTGCGCTGCAGGACGTGCACCTGGCCTTCGGCGGCAACGCGGTGCTCAGGGGCATCGACCTAGAAGTGCGGCGCGGCCAGGCGGTGTCCATCATCGGCCCGTCGGGCTCCGGCAAGTCCACCATCCTGCGCTGCCTGACCGGCCTGCTGGAGCCGCAGCAAGGCAAGGTCACGGTGGGCGGCGTTTCCGTGCGCGGCCTGCGTACCGAGGCCGAGCGCATCGCGCTGCGCAAGCGCGTGGGCTTTGTCTTCCAGCAGTACAACCTGTTCCCGCACCTGACCGTGCTGCAGAACCTCACCATCGCGCCGGTGCGCGTGCTGGGCCGCAGCCGCGCGCAGGCAGAGGCGACGGCCATCGGGCTGCTGCGCAAGGTGCGCCTGGCCGACAAGGCCGGGGCTTACCCGGGCGAGCTGTCGGGCGGCCAGCAGCAGCGCGTGGCGATTGCCCGCGCGCTGGCGATGGAGCCCGAGCTGATCCTGTTCGACGAGGTGACCTCGGCGCTCGACCCCGAAACGGTGGGCGAGGTGCTGACCGTGATCGGCGACCTGGTGGACGAAGGGCTGACCTGCCTGCTGGTGACGCACGAGATGCGTTTTGCCGAGGAGATCAGCGACGAGGTGTATTTCACCGAGGGCGGCCTGATCGTCGAGCATGGCCCGGCCCGCCGCATCTTCAGCCAGCCGCGCAGCGAGCGCACGCGCGCCTTCCTCAACCGCGCGCTGGGGGCACCGGCCCGGCCGCCCGCCGATCCGTTCGTCGCCAGTTTCGACAAGCTGCGCTTTGCCATCTGACGGCGGGCCGCCAGCCAACCCACACCGAACGACCATGAGCCATCATCGCGATACCCGACTGATCCACGCCGGCACGCCGCCCTTCAGCCAGGGCCACGGCCCGGTCAATGTGCCGGTGGTGCGCGCCAGCACCGTGCGCTTCGAGAGCGCCGCCGCCTATGACGATATCCGCGAGCGCCATGCGCGCGGCGAGCGCGTCAGCGCCTACGGGCGGCAGGGCATGGAGACGCACCGCGCGCTGGAGGACGCGATTGCCGCGCTGGAAGGCGGCGACCGCACCTTCCTCGTGCCCTCGGGCCTGGCGGCGATCTCGCTGACCTTCGTGGCGCTGCTGTCGCCGGGCGATCACGCGCTGGTGGTGGACAGCGTCTATGCGCCGGTGCGCCGGCTGGAGCAGACCCTGTTGCGCCGCCTGGGCATCGAGGTCAGCTACTTCTCGCCGGGCCGGGACGATGTGGCGGCGCTGATCCGGCCCAACACGAAGCTGCTCTACCTGGAGTCGCCCAGTTCGCTGCTCTACGAGGTGCTGGACCTGCCGCGCCTTGCCCAGATCGCGCACCGCCATGGCGTGGTGGTGGCGGCCGACAATACCTGGGCTTCCGGCCACGTGCTGCAGCCGCTGGCGCTGGGCGTGGATGTGTCGATCCTGGCCGCGACCAAATACATCAGCGGACACTCCGACCTGATGCAGGGCGCGCTGGTGGTCAGGGATGCAGCGCTGGTGCGCCGCCTTGCCGACGCCTACGACGGGTTCGGGCTGGCCATCGGCGCGGACGATGCCTACCTGGCGCTGCGCGGCATCCGCACGCTGGCGGTGCGCCTGGCCCAGCATCAGCGCAATGCGCTGGCCGTGGCGCACTATCTCGAGGCGCACGCGGCGGTGGGCAGGGTGTTCTATCCGGCCTTGCCGTCGGACCCGGGGCACGCGTTGTGGCTGCGCGACTTCTCCGGCGCCAACGGGCTGGTGTCGTTCTCGCTGCCCGGGGCGGACGCCGCCGGGGCGCGCAAGCTGGTGGATTCGCTGCGCCTGTTCGGGCTGGGCGCCTCCTGGGGCGGCTATGAAAGCCTGGTGCAGGTGGCCGCGCCGGAACGCCTCGCCGAGCACTCGTACTGGCGCGGCACGGAACCGGTGATTCGCTTGCATATCGGGCTGGAAGCGGCGGATGACCTGATTGCCGACCTGGAGCAGGGACTGGCGGCGTTGCCGCAAAGGCGCGCCGCGGCCTGAGACAGGCAGGGCTGGCCGGGTTGCCCGAAAAAAGGAAGCGGTGCGGGGTGTTTGCCCGCTTCCAAAAAAGCCAGTGTCATCGTTGCGCTGGCTTTCAGTACGCTTTGGCCTGGCGCGGCCGCGCCCGGCTGCCGGGGCTCAGATCGCCCAGCCGCCGCCGTAGAACACGGCCAGCGCCAGCGCAATGCCGACCGTGCCGACGTTCAGCTTGCGGAACTCGCCGGCCACGATGCGGCCGATCACCAGGGTGCAGAAGCCCAGCATGATGCCGGTGACGATATTGCAGGTGAGCACGATAAAGACCGCGCAGACCAGCCCGGCCATGGCGTCGACCATATCGTCCATATGCAGCTTGCTGACGCTGCTGAGCATCAGCAAGCCGACATACATCAAGGCCGGCGCCGTGGCGTAGGAAGGCACCAGCGCAGCCAGCGGCGAGAAGAAGATCACCGCCAGGAACATCAGGCCGACCACCACCGCGGCCAGGCCGGTCTTGGCGCCGGCCGCCACGCCCACGCTCGACTCGATATAGGCCGCCGCTGGCGCGCCGCCGAAGAAGGCCGAGAAAATCGAGCTCAGCGAATCCGCGGTCAGCGCGCGGCCGCCGTTGTGGATCTGTCCTTTCTCGTCGAGTTGCCCGGCTTGTCCCGCCACCGCGCGGATGGTGCCGGTGGCATCGAACACGGCGGTCATCACCAGGGCCAGCACGCTGGGCAGCACCGCCAGCGACAATGCGCCCTTGATATCCATCGCGCCGATCAGCGAGGCATGGCCCGGCGCGCTCAGCGAGGGCAGGGCGAACACCCCGGAGAACCTGACGGCGGGATCGAAGGCCAGTCCCAGCGCGGAGATGGCCACGATCACCAGCAGGATGCCGCCCGGGACGCGGCGCTTTTCCAGGCCGAAGATCGCCGCCAGCCCCAGCACCGACATCACCACGGGGAACGCGGTGATCTTGCCCAGCGCGACCGGCAGGCCGGCGCCGGGGTTCTTGACCACCAGGCCCACATCGCTGGAAGCGATCAGCAGCAGGAACAGGCCAATGCCGATCCCGGTGCCATGCGCCACGCCGGCGGGCAGGTTGCGCAGGATCCAGGAGCGCACGCCGGTGACGGAAATGGCGGTAAAGACCACGCCCATCAGGAAGATCGCGCCGAGCGCGACAGCGGGCGTGAGCCCTTGCCCCAGCACCAGCCCGAAGGCGGTGAAGGCGGTCAGCGAGATCGCGCAGCCGATGGCGATCGGCAGCCTGGCCCACATGCCCATCAGCAAGGAGCCGAACGCCGCGGTCAGGCACACCGCGACAAAGACGGCGCTGCTGTCGAAGCCCGCTTTGCCGAGCATGCCCGGCACCACGAACACGGAATAGACCATGGCCATGAAGGTGGTGACGCCGGCCACCACCTCGCGGCGCTGCGTGCTGCCGCGCGCGCTGATCTGGAAGTATCGGTTCAGGAAGCCCGTGACCTTGGTGGCTTCGATCGCCTCTGCGGCGTCGATGGCCTCGGTGCCGGGGGCGGCGGCACGGCCGGGGAACGGCTGTTCAAGCATGGCGGAGTGTCTCCTTTGTGATGCACTGGGGCGGTGGCTGGGCACGCGCATCCAGGCTGTCTCGCTTTATCGTTGTCGGTACCGGAGCCGGCACGCCATCCGCGGCACAACGCAAGGTTGCGCTGCGGGCAGCACTGCATGGTTCCGGTACGCCGCTGTCAGCCAGGTGTTCGCCACTCCGTGCTGGCGCCCCTGGTCAGACATGGCGCAAGACTAAGGGAGGGCGGGGCGTTTCCCCATAACCGGCCGCGCATGGCGGGCATTGCGATTTTTGTATGGGGAGGCAGGCGAGTGCCTGCCGCGGCACCGGGTTGGCTATCCAGTCAACCGATCGGCAAAATAAGCGGCGAAGCGATTCGTCAACCGATACGCGTTCTGAGTCCGATGCGGCGCAGGACTGCCTGGATGGCATCCGTGGCACCGCCTCTTGCGCGCGCGTCGTTCAACACGGCGCGGACCCGCAGGGCCAATGCTTGCGCGATCAGCAGGGCATCGGCATGCTGCGGGCTCGATCCGCTGCGCGCGTAGAGGTCGACTTCGTTCAGCGGCGTGCTGCCCTGGTAGACGAAGAGCCGTACCTTCGGCAGATAGCCGCCGTCGGCGAGCGCCTTGGCGCGCGGCATGACGCGGTAGGAAATCTCATTGTGCGTGGATGGCATGACGGCATTCACGGTCAGGCGTCGCGCTTCAGGGGCGACGTGGCAATGCCGACTTCAGGCCGGGTGGCGTAGTCGACGCCGTGCCGCTCCAGATAGTCGCGGATCAATTGCCGCACCACTTGCGAGGGCGTTTGGTCCTGCGCCGCGCATAGCGTTTCAAAGGCTTTCTTCTTCACCGGGTCGATCAACACGGTGAGACGGGCGGTCTTGGATTCCATGCGGTCTGTCGTGGCGCTTCATGATAATAGAATTATCATTATATACAACTGCGTGCTGGCGTAACAGCACACAGGCGCGTGCCGGGCCATCGCTGGCGAATGACGGATCGGACCCGCACCGGCGCGCCTCAGACCAGCACGTGGCGCGTTTCCTCGAAGAAGCGGAAGATCCGCCGCTCCATCTCCGGATCGATCATCGCCTCGGGCCGCTTTCCATGCGGGCAGGCCAGCCGTGGCGTGGTCCCGAACAGCCGGCAGATCAGCGGACGCTCGGCGTACACCTGGCAGCCGTTGCTGCCAAGGTGCGGGCAACTCAGTTGCGCAAGCGCCGCTTCATGCTCGGCATCGCTCTTGACGGGAAGCCTCGACATCTCTTCGGTGGAAGTGGTCACCGGTCCACAGCAGTCATGGCATCCGGGGACGCACTCGAACGCGGGGATGCGGGAGCGGAAGAACCTGATTTTCTGGCTGGTCATTTGCATTTGACGCTTTCCCCGTTTTGCTTTCCGCACCACACCGAGTACCAAGCCGAATACCGCGCCGGTTGCCATGACCATGCCAGGCGCATGGCGCTCAGGAAAACCGGCGGGCGAGCCATGCCGCTACTCCTGCCGCCGCGGCCATCCATAGCACGATAACCGCGGCGCCCGCTATCCAGTTGACGGGCGCCTCGGCCGTGGGGCCGGCCGCGGCCCGGTGCTGTTCCATCACTGCGGGCGGGATCAGCCGGATGGCCACCAGCACGCCGAGAGGCAGCAGCACCACATCGTCCAGATGGCCGATCACCGGGATCCAGTCCGGCACCAGGTCGATGGGCGACAGGGCATAGGCAGTGATCAGGCGGGCAACGCCTTTCGCGTACCACGGCGTGCGGGGATCGCGCGCGGCCAGGCGCAGGGCGGGGAGCTCCCGCCTGACCTCGCCCTCCCATGCGCGTGCGCGCGCCGCCAGCCGCTGGAGCAGGTCCCGGCGCAACAAGCGGTGCCGTACATCGTCGATGACGGGCACCGCGGCGAGCGCGAGCAGCAGGGTGGCCAGCGGCAGGGTGGAGCTGAACCCGATATGCTTGAACCCCAGCGCGCCGATCACGCCGCCGGCGAAGAACAGGGAAACCAGCACGGCGAGTACCCGCAGCTTCTGCCGGTTGGCCAGCACCGGAGGATGGCCGTTGCCCGCCCTGGCCAGGTTCCAGTAGAAGAGCTTGCCGAGTTCGATGCCGATGTCGGTCACCATGCCGGTGACGTGGGTCGTGCGGATCTCGGCATTCGATATCTTGGTGATCATGGCATTCTGCAGTCCCATGATGAAGCAGAGCACCATCACCGTCGCCGGCACGAACAGCCATTCGTGGTGTTCGAGATTGCTTCCCAGCAAGCCGAAACACACCAGCAAGGCCGATTCCAGCATCAACGGCAGCGCGTATTCGCTGTGCAGGCGTTCGCGCCGTCCCCAGTTGATCAGGATCGCGGAGCATGCGGCACCCGCCAGGAACGAAAGCAAGGCCCCGAGCCCGTCGAGGATGAGCCCGATATTGCCTAGCGCCAGGTTGTCGGCCATGGCGGAAACGATGCCCGACATATGCGAGGTGTACTGCTGTACGGCGAGAAAGCCCCCCGCATTGGTCGCGCCGGCGACAAAGGCAAGATAGCAGGCCAGTTGCCGGTTAGCCTGGGGGCTGCGCACCCTCCCGGTCAGTTGACGCAAGTACGAAGTCGGCATGGTTGCTGTTCGTGGGCAAGGCTGCGCGTTGTGCCGGCAGTGGATGCAGGTTCGGGCGGTGCGCTGCCGTCGTCCGCCGGCGGATTTTCAGTTTGCCAGCTTGCGCCAGAAGCTGCTGTCCGCGGCGAACTGCCTGCCCCGCTTCATGCGGCGCGCGGCGGAGCGCAGGTTCAGTGGGTGCGCCATCTCCAGGATGCGTGCCCGCGCGAGCAGCGCATCCAGCGACGGGAGCGCCCATTCCCCTTTCCATGCGAACAGCGTGTAATTGCAGCTATCCTCGGACAGCGAAACGACGAACGAATCGCCGAATACCGAGCTGACCTCTTCCAGGTAGAACGGAATGTCCTCGTCGCTTTCGAGGTAGTTGGCGACCAGCACGCCATCGTCGGCGAGCCGCCTGTGGCAGGCGGCGTAGAAATCCGCGGTACCCAGCCGTGCCGGCATGCCCGAGGAAACGAAGCCATCCACCAGGATCACGTCCGGCCGCGCATCCTGGCCTTTGACGTAGTCCGCACCATCCGCGCAGACCACTTCGAAGCGGTCGTCGTCGGGCGGGATAAAAAACGTATCGCGCAGCGCGATGACCGCCGGGTCGATCTCGATGGCCACCAGCCTGGTCGCCGGCAGGTGCCGGTAGCAGTACTTGGCGAGCGAGCCGCCGCCGAGTCCGATCATCGAGATCCGCGCTGGCGATGGCCGCAGCAGCAGAAAGCCCATCATCGTCCGCGTGTATCCGAGCACCAGCTTGTCGGGCTCGCGCACCGACATCATGCTTTGCGTTGCATGCACGTCGAAATGCAGGGAGAGCGCATGCTCGGTTTCCAGCACGACCGGCGTACCGTCGCCCGGCGCCTCGGCGAGAAACTTCAGATAGGCTTCAAAGGAGGTCAGCGTGGGATCCATCTGGCGGGGGTGGTCCGCTCGCAAGCCTGGCAGCGCCGGCGGGTGGACTCGTTTAGTCGCATAGCATGGTAATAGCATTATCATACAGTACTATTCCGAGTCGCATGAGAGGCCACCCGCCGCGTTGCGCCGCGCCGGCCGGCCTGGCGGGGCCAGGAAGGCGGGCCCGGCAGGCTGGACGCTCTGCGGGCTTCGCTCATACACTGCAACGCTCAACCGGCCCACCGAGCGATGCCATGCAAGTGATTTTCCGCTGCGATCCCCTGTTGCAGGACATCCTGCCGCGCCCCCTGCCGGCGCAGCAGGCGCTGCCGGACTGGGTGCGGGCAATGCGGCCCAAGGCCTTCTCGGCGTTGCACGGGCGGGATATCCGCACGGTCAAGCAGTGCCCGCCGTTCATCGACGCCATGACGCTAGGCTTCGTGATCGTGCTGCCGTGCGATGTGCGGGTGGAGCGGGGCGTGTTTTCCTGGGACTGGGCCTTGCCGGAGCCGGGCATCGACGGCCATCCGCGCGCGCCGCTGAGCTTTCACGTGCCGGAGCAGCTGGCCGGTTCGCCGCTGCATGCCGGCGCGGTTGCCCTCAAGTTCAACAGTTTCTGGACCATCGAGCTGCCGGCCGGCTGGTCCTTGCTGGCGATGCATCCGGCCAACCGGCTGGACTTGCCTTTCCGGACCCTGAGCGGCCTGGTCGACGCGGATCTTTTCCATGACGTCGGCATCAACTTCCCGGCCCTGTGGACCGATCCGGATTTCGAGGGGGTGCTGCCCAAGGGCACGCCGGTGGCGCAGTGCTGCCCGGTGCCGCGCACGCAGCTCGCGTTTTCCTATGCGGCGATCGACGGGGAGAGCGCCGTTCGCTACGAGAAGCTGGCCGCGGACGTGCTGACTACGCCCGGGGTCTACCGCAAGCGCTTTCGCGCGCCGCGCGAGCGCGGCGGTCAGTCCTGAGCATGGCCAAGGGTGGCCAGCAAGGCGCGCAGCGCACCCAGGTCCGCCCATAGACGGCCATGCGGCCCTGAGCACAGGGCTTGCGCGATGCGGCCGAAGGTGCCGGGCTCCACGCGGAAGGCGTGGGCGTATGCGGCCAGGGCCGCATCGGGCTGGCGGTCCGCCTGCAGCACGATGCCGAGGTTGACCGCCGCCGGCGCGGCATCCGGGCGGCAGGCCAGCGCGCTGCGCAAGGCGGCCTGGGCGCCGGCCAGGTCGTGCCGGTCCTGCCGGACCAGGCCGAGCTTGATCCAGCCGTCGTAGTCGTCCGGGTGCGCGGCGAGCAGGGTTTCCAGCGAGTCCTGCGCGGCAGCCAGCTCACCCAGTTCCTGTTGCGCAATGGCCAGGTTCAGGCGGGCCTCCCTGCTGCGCGGCTCCAGTGCCGCGGCATGGCCAAAGGCGCTGGCCGCTTCCGCCAGCCGCTTTTGCCCGTACAGGACCTTGCCCCGCTGGAAGTGCGTGCGCGCGGCGTTGCCGTCAAGCGCGATGGCGCGGTCCAGCGCGGCCAGCGCGGCTTCCGGCTGGCCGGCCTGCCGCATCGCGTCCGCCAGTTCGATCCAGGCCGGCGCGAAGCCCGGCGCGCGCTGGATCAACTGGCCCAGTTCCGCCAGGGCGTCCGCGCTGCCCATTTGCCGGCGGGCGACACAGGCGAGGTAACAAGGCTCGACGGCATTGCCGCTCAGCGCGCAGGCCCGCAGCAAATGCGGCAGCGCCTGTGCCGGCGCGCGATCCGCCAGCGCGGCACGGCCGGCGATCAGCAGCGACGGCAGGTGGTCCGGGCGCAACGCCAGGCTTTGAGCGATATGGTGCCGTGCCTGCGCGGTCTCCCCGCGCTGCATGGCGATCAGCGCGATCAATTGCAATACCGCGGGATGCGCCGGATGGTGCCTGGCCAGGGCGGCGGCGCATGCCGCGGCGGCTTCGGCCCGGCCTTGGTTCAGGTGCGCAAGGGCGGCGGCCAGCCCGGCTTCCAGGCTGGTTTCCTGTCCGTCTTCAGGCGTGGCTTGATCCGTACTCTGCCTGGTCATGGCGCGCGGGGTCGTTGGGTTGCCGCAAGCTTAACCGGTCTGGCTTGCCGGCGGCATGCGCGCAGCCGATTCGCCCTGGATTCAGGCCGGACCGAATTCCGCCAGCAGGCTGGCGCGGTGCTCGTCCAGCCTGGGCGAGCGCCTGAAGGCGGCGCCGGTGCCGGGCGCGCTGCCGACCTTGACCGGGTTGCCGGCCAGGGTGATGGGACGGTTCTCGCCGATGCTGGCCTGCAGCAGCATAGCGCGGGCCTGCACATGCGGGTCCTGCACGATGTCGGCCACGCTCTGCAGCGGACCGTGCGGCACCCCGGCACGCTCCAGCGCGGCCGACCAGCCGGCGCAGCCGGCCTCGGCAAGGCGGGCTTCCATGCAGGTCTTCAGTTCGGCATGGTGCTGGTTGCGCGCCACCACGGTGGCGAAGCGCGGATCGGCGGCCAGCTCCGGCTGGCCGAGCGCGGCGCAGAGTTTCTGGAACAGGGTGTCGTTGCCCGCGGCGATGACGATATGGCCGTCGCCGGTCCTGAACATGTCAAAGGGCGTGATGGAGGGATGGCGCGTGCCCAGCGGCGCGGGCACGGCGCCGGTGGCCGAGTGCCGCGCGATGGCGTTTTCCAGCAGCGCGACCTGGCAGTCGAGCATGCCGATATCGACGCGTTCGCCCAGGCCGGTGCGGCCGCGCTTGAGCAGCGCGGACTGGATGCCGATGGCGGCATACAGCCCGGCGCCCAGGTCGCCGATGGAGACACCCACGCGCACCGGGTCGCCGCCGCTCTGGCCCGTCACGCTCATCAGCCCGCCCATGGCCTGTACCACCATGTCGTAGGCGGGCCTGTCCCGGTAGGGGCCGGTCTGCCCGAAGCCCGAGATCGAAGCGTAGACCAGGCGTGGATTGGCGGCATGCAGCGCCTCCCAGGTGAAGCCGAGCTTCTCCATCACGCCGGCGCGGAAGTTCTCCACCAGCACGTCGGCGCTGGCGATCATGGCCGCCAGCACGGCGCGGTCGCGCGGCGATTTCAGATCCAGCGCGATGGATTCCTTGTTGCGGTTGACCGAGGCGAAGTAGGCGGATTCCCCGTCCACGAAAGGGCCCACATGCCGCGAATCGTCGCCGCCGTCGGGGTTTTCGATCTTGATCACGCGCGCGCCGAGATCGGCCAGCATCATGGTGCAATAGGGGCCGGCCAGCACGCGGGTCAGGTCCACCACGGTGAAGCCCGCGAGCGGGAGGTCTGCGGCAATGCGATTCATGGAAATCCTCTTGGGCCGGAGCGGCCCGTGTATGGCGAATGGAGAAGACAACGGCGCTCAGTCGATCCGGGCGCCGCTGCTGAGCGTCAGCTCTGCCACGGTCTTGCCCTCGCGCTGCGCGAACGCCTTGAACTCGGCAGGAGATACCGATGGCGAGACCTCCTCGCCGCGGCTTGCCAGCTTTGCCCGCAGGTCGGGCCGCGCCAGCGCCCTGGCCGAGGCGGCGAAGAGCTTCTCGATGATGGCGGGAGGCGTTTGCGCCGGGGCAAACAGGCCGTACCAGCCGCTTATGTCGTAGCCCTTGATGCCGGCTTCCGCTAGGGTGGGATAGTTCGGCAGCACCGGGGAGCGCTTGGCCGAGGTCACGGCAAGGCCGATGACTTTGCCCGTATCGATCATCGGCTGCACCGAGGCCGGTGTGGCGAAGGTGAATTGCGCGTCGCCGGCGGCCACGGCCTGCGCGGACGGCGCGCCGCCCTTGTACGGCACATGGGTGATCCGCACATCGGCCAGCCTGGCGAACTGCAGGCCGGCCAGGTGCGTGATCACGCCGTTGCCGGACGACGAGTAGTTGAGCTCGCCGGGATGCTGGCGGGCTTTTGCCAGCAGCTCGGCCACACTGCCGATGCCGGCGCCCTTGCTGGCGGCCAGCAACAGCGGCGACGCGGTCAGGCGCGTGATGGGCGCGAAGTCCGTGGGCTCGTAACGGATGGTCTTGTACAGCACCTTGTCGCCGCCCATCAGGCTGGCGGTGGCGATATACAGGGTGTAGCCATCGGCGGGGGCCTTGGCCACGGTGTCGGCGGCAATGGTGGTGCCGGCGCCGGGTTTGTTGTCGACGATGACCGGCTGGCCCAGTTCCTTCGAGAGCGCATCGCCATACAGCCTGGCCACGTTGTCGGCGCCGCCGCCGGCGGGGAAGCCGATCACGATGCGGATCGGCTTGGATGGGAAGGCGTCCGCCGCCAGCACGGGGCCGGCCAGCGCGGATGCCATCAGGAACAGCAGGGTAGGGTGCCGCTTGATCATCGTCGTCTCCTGTTTTGTTTTTTCGCGCCGATGCGCTGGTCTGCTTCTGGTGTGCTTCCGGATGGCTTCGCCCCGGGCTAGCGGCCGGTGAAGGCCGCCGGCCGCTTCTCGCGCCACGCGGCCGCGCCCTCGCGCAAATCGGCCGACGCTCCGGCGCGCGCGATGTCACGTTCCAGGGCGGCTACGTCCAGCGCCCCGCGCGCGATCTGGTTCAGGGCCTGCTTCATGCCCAGCAGGGCGATGGGCGCCATGCCGGCGAGCGTGGCGCTGAGTTCTTCCACCCGCTGCGCCAGCGTGTCGGCCGCGACCACCTCGTTGAGGAACCCCACCCTCAGCATCTCGCCGGCATCGAGCCGCGCGGCAGTCAGGAAAAGGCGCTTGGCGGTATCCACGCCCAGCCGGCTGACATAGCGCTCCAGCCCGCCGCGATAGAAATGCAGCCCCAGCCTTGCCGCTGGCATGAACATGTCGCAATGGGGCACGCCCACGCGGAAATCGCAGGCCAGGCAGAGATCGGTGGCGCCGCCGTACACGCCGCCGTTGACCGCGGCGATGGTGACGGGGCGCGCGGCTTCGATCAGGTCGATCAGCTCGCCGAAGGCCGGCGCCCCCGCCTCGTCGGCATTGGCCAGGGCGCCGATGTCGTAGCCGCTGCAGAAATATTTGCCCGTGCCGGTGAAGCGCAGCACCAGAACGTGCGCCATCGCGTTGACGGAGTTGATATGCTCGCGCATTACCTGCAAATCCCCCGGACTCAGCCGGTTGGCTAGCTCGGGTCGTTTTAAAGTGATTGTTGCAACGCTTTTTTCGATGCAGAGATGCGGTTCGCCGTTTGTTTGCATATAAGATTGATGTTTAGATATATTTAAATTGATTTTAGATATGCCCAAAGAGCCTTCAAATCGAGGTTTACCCGTGCAGTCTCTCCAGGACCGGATCCGCGAAGCCATCGAGGAAGAGATCCACGCCGGCAAGCTGAAGCCCGGATCGCAGCTCGACGAGCGCGCGCTGGCCGAGCAGTTCGACAGTTCGCGCACGCCGGTGCGGGAGGCCTTGCTGATGCTGGCCGCGCAAGGCCTGGTGACGATTGCCCCGCGTGCCGGGATCTTTGTCCATCAGGCAACCATGGCCGAACTGGTCGCCATGTTCGAGACGCTGGCGGAGATGGAGGGTGTGGTGGCGCGTCTGGCCACGCAGCGCATCGGCGCGGCGGGCAGGGCGGCGCTGGTGTCGGCCTTCGAGCAGGGGCGCGCCTATGTGGAGGCGGCCGACATGCCCGGCTATGTGGAGGCCAACCGCGCGTTTCACGACGTGCTTTACCACGCCACGGCCAACCCCTACCTGGCCGATCAGATCCGCATGCTGCGGCGGCGCCTGGCGATCTACGGGCGCCATCGCGGCTTGATCAATCCGGCCCGGATGCCGGGCTCATTCCATGAGCACGGGCTGATCGTTGCGGCCGTGCTGGAGGGCAATGCGGACGCGGCGGCGAGCGAGATGCGCGCGCATATCTCAGCGGGCGGCAAGGCCGTCGCCGACCTGGTACTGATGGCGCAGGACGCCTACTGCGAGTCCGCCGGCAGCACCGTAGCGCGCTGACAAAAGGCGGCGGGCAGGCGTGGCAGGCGCGCGCGGGCGACAACTGGTAGCATGGCAGGCAGCTTGCCCGGACGGGGAGGCGGGGCCTGGATTCCGGGTTCCCGCGCCCGTTCGCCGCGGCCGTCAGGCGGGGGCGCACCGCGCGGCCCCCGGTCTTCAACGCTGTCTTCCCGACTATCCTGCCTCGTGTCCGCCGATATCCATTTCTATGAGCCCGCAAAAGGGCATGGCCTGCCGCATGATCCCTTCAACGCCATCGTCGGGCCCCGGCCGATCGGCTGGATCTCCTCGCGCGGCGCCGACGGGATCGTCAATCTCGCGCCCTACAGCTTCTTCAACGCCTTCAACTACACGCCGCCCATCGTCGGTTTTGCCAGCATCGGCTACAAGGACAGCGTGCGCAATATCGAGCAGACCCGCGAGTTCTGCTGGAACCTCGCCACGCGGCCGCTGGCCGAGCCCATGAATGCAAGCTGTGCGGCGGTGCCGCCGGAAGTCGACGAGTTCGTGCTGGCTGGCCTCACGCCAGCGGCATCACGCGCCGTCTCGGTGCCGCGCGTGGCGGAAAGCCCGGTCTCGTTCGAGTGCAGGCTCACGCAACTGATCCAGCTCGAAGGCGTCGGCGGCGAGAAGGTGCCGACCTGGCTGGTGCTGGGGGAGGTGGTGGGCGTACATGTCGACAAGGCGCTGCTGAAGGACGGCATCTATGACACCGCCGCCGCCCGGCCCATCCTGCGCGGCGGCGGCCCGGCCGATTACTTCGAGATCGGGCCCGAGGCACTGTTCAAAATGTGGCGTCCGCGCTGAAGACAGCCGCGGGAGTCGTTTCTGGCGGCTGATTTCCGGGGATCGAGGCCGTGTCGAGGCGCACCTTGACAGACAGACCTGTCTACTCAAATAATGTAGACAGGTCTGTATCATTTCGTGAGCGACCGGTGAGCCGAATGTGCCGCCGACGCGCCAGTCATGCGCTGCGGGCCATGGTTCGGATCCCCGGACCCGCTTCGGCCACCCCGGCCGTCGCGCCTTAACGCCGCCAGGAGAAACCGATGTCGTCGCATGCCGAAGTCCGTCCGCCGTTGCCCCCATTCACCCGCGCGACCGCCATCCAGAAGGTGCGCGCCGCCGAGGACGGCTGGAACAGCCGCGACCCCGAACGCGTGGCGCTGGCCTATACCGCCGACAGCGCGTGGCGCAACCGCGCCGAATTCGTCAACGGGCGCCAGGCCATCGTCGATTTCCTGGCGCGCAAGTGGCAGAAGGAACTGGACTATCGGCTGATCAAGGAATTGTGGGCATGGGAGGGCAACCGCATCGCGGTGCGCTTTGCCTACGAGTGGCACGACGATTCGGGCAACTGGTACCGCTCCTATGGCAACGAGAATTGGGAGTTCGACGAAGCCGGCCTGATGCAGCGGCGCTTTGCCTGCATCAATGATGCGCCGATCAAGGAAAGCGAGCGCAGGTTCTTCTGGCAGCTGGGACGGCGTCCCGACGATCACGCGAGCCTGAGCGATCTCGGCCTGTAAAGCGGCATCATCCGCCCACGCTTTGAACCAAGGAGTCTTTCAGCCATGGCCACGCCTTCCGCCCGCGAGCGCATCCTGGATACCGCGGCCCGCCTGTTCTACCAGGACGGCCTGCGCGCGACCGGCATCGACAGGATCATTGCCGAATCCGGCGTGGCCAAGATGTCCCTGTACCGGCATTTCGCCTCGAAGAACGAATTGATTGCCGCCTTCCTGCAGCGGCGCCACGAAAGCTGGATGGCCTGGTTCGAGCAGGAGGTGGAGGCGCGCTTCGCGGCCAGCCCGGGGCTGGACGTCATTGCCGACGCGCTGGCCGGCTGGTTCGATGGCGGGGATTTTCGCGGCTGCGCCTTTATCAATGCGGTAGCCGAGGCGGGCGCATCGGGCGAGGGGAGCCAGGTCGCGCAGTCCGTGGCGCACAAGGCGGCGCTTGCCGCCTTCATCGGTACGCTGGTCAGGCGGCTCGGCCTGCCGGAGCCCGAGGCGGTGACGGAAGAAGCGATGCTGTGCGTGGAGGGCATGATCGTGCGCTTCCAGATGACGGCCGACCCCGGCGTTGTCGATGCCGGCCGGCGGCTGCTGCGCCGGCTTCAGCAAGCGGGTTGAAGGGCGGGCCGATGCCCGCCTGCTGCCCTATTGTTTCAGCGAGGCGATCAGCCGGATGCCGAGCAGCGCCATCACGCCACCCGCCGCACGGTCGAGCCAGAGCTTGAAGCGCAGGTAAAAGGCGCGCGGGCGCGCCGACGACAGCGCCACCGCCACGATGGCGTACCAGCCGGTCTCGATGGCGAAGACCATCAACGGCAGCGCCAGCAGCAGCGGCGCCGGCACCTCGGCCGGCAATAGCGCGGCGAAGACGCTGGCATACACCACGGCGGTCTTGGGGTTGCTGAGTTGCGTGGCCAGTCCGCCAAGCAAGGCGCGGCCGCCGCCGGGGGCCTGCACGGTGCCGCTCTGCTGCGCGCCGGCCGCCATCGCGAGGGGCTCGCTCGCGCCGCGCCAGATGCGCATGCCCAGGTAGACGAGATAGACGCCGCCGCCGACCTTCATCGTCATGTAGAGCCAGGGCACCGCGGCCAGCAGCAGCTTGAGTCCGAGCAGCGCGGCTGTCGCGAACACCACGCCCCCAAGTCCCATGCCCACTGCCATGTGGAGTGCGTCCGCGCGCGAGCGGGCAATGGCGGCGCGGGCCACCATCACGAAGCTGGGGCCGGGGCTGACGGCGCCGAGCGCCAGCGCTCCGCCAATGGCCAGTATGGATGTCAATGCGTTCATGGGGTTGTCTCGCGGGGGATCACGTCGTCAGGGAAGGGCGCGCCAAGGCGCGGCGCCTTGGCGGCATGGCTGCCATGGTAGCAGGCCACCTGCACGCGCCGGCACTGCGTGCATGGCACAGGCGCTTTTTTCAGTTCGCGCCAGCCTGCAGGCGGCTCAGTCCGGCCACCGTCTCCGCCAGTTCCGCCCGCAATCTCGCCACCAGCTTCGCCGCCGGCAGGCTGCGCGACAACTGCGCCGCCTGTCCCGCCCACTGGGCGGCAAAGGCGGCATTGCCGCGTGCCTTGGCTGCCGCATGCAGGGCCTTGCCGGCATCGTAGGTAAGCGGATAGTCGGGAATCGGCGGGCAATCCCGTGCCTCGCCCAGTCCGGTCAGGCGGTTGACGAAGCCGCGCGCGCGCCGGCCCGAGATGGCGCTGGTCAGGGTGGTGCCGGCTGGCTGGCCTGCCAGCAGGGCCGCGCGGTATGCGGCGTCGGCCGCGGACTCCGGGCAAGCCACGAAGGCGGTGCCGAGCTGCGCCGCCTGCGCGCCCAGCGCCAGCACCGCCGCGATGCCGGCGCCGTCCATGATGCCGCCGGCGGCCACTACCGGTAGGCTGGTGTTGCGTGCCAGCAGGCGTACCAGGGCCAGGGTGCCCAGGCCTTCGTCACGCCCTTCGGCCTTGAAGGTGCCGCGATGGCCGCCGGCCTCGATGCCCTGCGCCACGATGGCGTCGATGCCGGCGTCTTCGATCCGGCGGGCTTCGTCCAGGCTGGTGGCCGTGGCCATCAGCACGATGCCTGCCGCACGCAGCGCGTCGGTCCAGGCCTGCGCGGGCAGGCCGAAATGGAAACTCACCACCGCCGGCCGTTCTTCCAGCAGCATCGCGTACATGGCTTCGTCGGCGACAAAGCTGGTGTAGATCTCGCGCAAGGCGGCCGGCGGCGTGGCGCCGAACTCGGCGAAGTACGGCGCCAGGTAGGCCAGCCACTGTGCCTCGCGCGCCGGGTTGGCGATGGCGGGCGCGTGGCAGAACAGGTTGATGTTGAAGGGCTTGTCCGTCAGCGCGCGGGTTTCGCGGATGGTCTTGCGGGCACTCTCGGCATTCATGGCGCCGACGCCGAGCGAGCCCAGGCCGCCGGCATTCGATACGGCGGCAGCGAGCGCCGGGGTGCTGACGCCGGCCATCGGCGCCTGGATGATCGGCGTGGCGATGCCGAGCAGGGAAAGCAGCGCGCGGCGCTGTGTGGCTGGGCTGTTCATTGGCAGGCTCCTACGCATGGGTTGAATTGTTGCGATACCGGGGGTGTCTGCTAAAGGAAGCATGCGGCGGTCGACGCCAGCAAGGCGACGGTGGCCGCGGCAAGGGGGCCGGCAAAGCTCTGGGCGTGCGCCATCAGCGCATTGGAAACCAGGGGGCCGGCGATCTGGCCGACCCCATAGGCGGCGGTCATGGCAGCCAGCAGGTTGAACCTGACGGCGTGCGCCATGCGCTTTGCCGCCGGCATGGCGATGGTCACCGTCCCGACGAAGGTGCCGCCCACCAGCAGCGCGCTGGCCAGGTAGGATGGCGCCGCCTGGCTCAGCGCAGGCAGGATGACGCCCACGGCTTGCACCAGCAGGTTGAGCGCGAGCGCACGCCGCGTGCCGAGGCGGTTGTGCAGCGCATGCCAGAAGAAGCAGGAGGGTGCGGCGCCAAGGCCGAAGGCCGCCCAGATATGGACCGGATCGATATGGCCGAGCGCGTCGCGTACGAACAGCGGCAGGTAGGTCGCGGTCACGATGTAGCCAAAGCCGGCCAGGCCGTAGCTTGCCACCAGCGGCCATGGCCCGGGGTCCCCGGTCCTGGCGGCGGGATAGCCGGCATGGCCCGGCGCGTTTGGTGACGGCGGCGGCTGCGGCGCACGGCTGGCCCCGAAATGCGGCCATGCGGGCAGGGCCAGCACGGCGGAGCCGGCGCAGAGCGCGCTCCATAGCACAGGGCTGTGCCAGCCGGCGGCGTTGCCGGCCGCGATCAGTTCGGCGGAGAGCAGGATGCCGGCACCCACGCCCGAGAACAGCAGAGGCGCGCTGTGCGCCTGGCCCGGCAGATGGAACAGCCAGACGGAGGCGGCAATCAGCGCGATCGCGCTGAATACGCCCGCCAGGAAGCGCACCGCGATGAAGAACCCGGGGGCCGCCGGCAGCGCCAGCGCCAGCAGGCACGCGGCGGTGCCGAGCAAGGCCACGCGGCACAAAAAGGGCGCGGCGCGCTCCGGGCTGCGGGTCATGGCGAGGGCGCCCGCCAGGTAGCCCGCATAGTTGGCCGAGGCCGCCAGCGAGCCGGCGCTGACGCTCAGCAGGCCATCGCGGACCATGAGGGGATACATGCCTGTGAACGCGAAGCGGCCAAAACCCATGCCCACCGCGAGCACCAGCGCGGCGGCCAAGGAGGGCAGCAAGGGCAGCCACGCTGCCAGGGCGGTGCGCGCCGATGCGTCCCCGCGCACCGGGCCGGAGCGGATCCTAGCCACGCTGCAACTCCTGCAGGAAGGCTTCGTACGCCGAGGTGATGAACCCCGAGCGCCGCACCAGGAAGGTGTGGGCGGTACGCACCGGCACGGTCTGCAGCGCCGTAGCATCGGGATGCAGCGCAAGCAGCGACCTGGGCAGGATGGCGACCGCCGAGCCGGCCGCCACGCAGGCCAGGATGGCGTGATAGGAAGCCAGCTCGAGCATATTCGGGGCAGGCCGCGGGGTCTCGGCGCCGCCCGCCAGCCACGCCTCGGCGCACATGCGATACGTGCAGCCGCGTGCGAAGGTGGCCAGGCTGCGCGGCAGGATGTCCTGCGGCGCACGCACCGGCGGATGGCCGGGCGGCAGCACCAGCAGGAGTTCCTCGGTGAAGAGGAAGGCGCCTTCGAGGCCGGGGCCGAGCACGTCCATGTCGAGCGTGGCCGGCGTCCCTTCGGCGGGGTGGGCGACCACGGCGCAATCGAGCCGGTGCGCCAGCAGGGAATCGATCAGGGCCTGCGTGGTGCCGGTCTGGATTTCGATCTGCACATCCGGCCACTTGCCGTGGTAACGCGCCAGTGGCCGGGGCAGCCGGCTGGCCGCCGAGCTCTCCATGCTGCCCACCCGCAGCTTGCCGGTGGGAACGTCGCGGCGCATGGATTGCCGGGCTTCCTCGGCCAGGGCCAGCAGTTGCTCGGCGTAAGCGAGGAAGCGCTGGCCTTCGGGCGTCAGCGTCATGCGCTTGCTGTCGCGCAGGAACAGCGCTACACCCAGTTCCTCCTCGAGCTGCTTGACGCGCGTGGTCACATTGGACTGCACGCGGTCCAGGCTCCTGGCGGCACGGGTGACGCTTTGCTCAAGCGCCACGGCCCGGAAAATCTCAAGTTCGGCCAGATCCACGGCAATCCTCTTGTAGACAGAGACCTTTACGTTCTTAAAAGAAGAACGTATTTTTGCTTACTATCATTTATAAGGATGAATAAGTCAAGGAAGTCCTACACCCGGCAGGGCGGCGCAGGGACAGCGGATAAAGTGGAGTAGCACCGGAGGCGGTCAGGGCAACGGTGGTGGCGCAAGCTCGGCCCGGAAGATTTCCGCCGCCCATTCGATAAAGGCGCGGACTTTCGCCGTCAGGTGGCGGTTGCGCGGATACATGGCCACCAACGGCAGCGTGCCGGCGTTCCAGTCGGGCAGCACGGGCACCAGCCGGCCGCTGGCCAGGTGTTCCCGGATCATCCGGTTGGCCGGGCTTTGCATCAGGCCCATGCCGGCTACGGCCGCGGCGATATAGGTGTCGGCATCGTTTGCCGCGACCCAGTGCGGCCGGTTGATTTCATAGGCCTCGTCGCCGCGCCGGAAGTCGAAGGGGAATATGCGCCCGGTCTTGGCCGAGAAGAAATTCACGAAGCGATGCTGGTCGAGGTCCGCCAGCGTGGCGGGCGTGCCATGCCGTTGCAGGTAGCAGGGCGCCGCGCACGTCACCACCGCCAGTTCGCCCAGGTGCCGCGCGGCCAGGCTTTCGTCATGCACCAGGCCGCCGCGAATCACGCAATCCACGCCTTCGGCGATCAAGTCGACCGGACGGTCGGAACTGCCCAGTTCCAGCACGATCTGCGGGTAGCGGCGGAAGAATTCCGGCAGTGCGGGCGCGATCATGTGGCGGCCAGTGGCGGCGGGCACGTCCACCCGGAGCCGTCCAGCGGGCGTCACCACGGCATGGCCGAGCGCACCTTCCAGTTCATTCATTTCCTGCAGCATCGCCACCGCGCGCTGGTGGTAGACCATGCCATCGTCGGTCAGGCTCAGCCGGCGCGTGGTGCGATGCAGGAGCCGCGCGCCCAGATGCGTCTCCAACTCCTGGATGATGGTGGTGACACGTCCCTTGGGCAGATGCAGCGCGGTCGCCGCGCGGGTGAAGCTGCCAAGCTCGACCACGCGGACAAAGACTTCCATGGACTTGAATCGGTCGATGCTCATGGGGGTGTACGTCGCTGATTGTTTTGATTGGTGTGAACAGTGATTCTCCGAATCGTAGTTTATTCGGAAAGAACCGCACAATAGACTGGCTTCATCGCACAACCGATCAACGAACCGATCAACGAACCGATTGAAGGAGAAGCAAGATGACCGCATTGCGCAACGTTCCCGCCATTGCCCTCGGCGCGCATGGCCCGCGACAGGTTTCCGCCCTTGGCCTGGGCTGCATGGGCATGTCGGATTTCTACGGCGCCAGCGACGACGGCCAAAGCATCTCGACCATCCACGCCGCGCTCGATGCCGGCATCAACCTGCTGGATACGGGGGACTTCTATGGCGCCGGCCATAACGAAATGCTGATCGGCCGGGCGCTGAAGGGGCGCCGCGACCAGGCGCTGGTCTCGGTCAAGTACGGCGCGCTGCGCTCGCCGGACCACGGCTGGCTGGGCATGGACGGCCGACCGGCAGCCGTGAAGAACTTCGCCGCCTACAGCCTGCAGCGCCTGGGCACCGATTGCATCGATATCTACCGCATGGCCCGGCACGATCCGTCGGTGCCGGTGGAGGAGACCATCGGCGCTGTCGCCGACCTGGTGAAGGCTGGCTATGTGCGCTACATCGGCTTGTCCGAAGTGGGGCCGGACATCATCGAGCGCGCCCACAAGGTGCATCCTATCAGCGACCTGCAGATCGAGTACTCGCTGCTCAGCCGCGGGCCGGAGGCCAGGATCTTCCCGCTGCTGAAGGTGCTTGGGATTGGCGTGACCGCCTATGGGGTGCTGTCGCGCGGCCTGCTTGGCGGCTCCAGGCCCAAGGGGCCGGAGGACTTTCGCAGCCACCTGCCGCGCTTCAGCGGGGAGAACCTGGACCACAACCGGCAACTCGTGGACGCGCTCCAACAGGTTGCGCGGGGGCTGGGCGCCACCAGCGTGCAGGTGGCGATCGCCTGGGCCCTGGCCAAGGGGCGCGAGCTGGGTGTGCAACTGGTGCCGCTGGTCGGCTCGCGCACGCTGCAGCAGCTGGAAGGCGCGCTGGGCGCGCTGCCGCTGACGTTGTCCCCCGCGGATATGGCCCGCATCGAGCAGGCCGTGCCCGGCGATGCCGTGGCCGGCACGCGCTACGGTGCCGAGCAGATGGCGTTTCTCGACAGCGAACGCTGAGACCGCGCAGGCCTAGCACGGCTGCTGCCGCGGATGCTCCTGGTTCAGCGAGCCGTGCTGCGCTGGTGCGGGTCTTGCAAGCAGTTGCCGGATCGAGGCCAGGTAGCGCTCCCCGACTTCGCGGCTGGCGCGGGTGGCCTGGCTGCGCAGGGCGCGGCGGCTCGGTGGCGTCACGTTCAGGCTGCGGCAGATCGTCGACAGGTAAGGCTTGCGGTCGCCGGTCAGCCGCTGCGCCGCGGCCTGCAGGGCGGCGTCGCCAATTCGCGCGCGCAGCCAGGCCAGGACTTGCCTGTCATATTCGTTCTGTACCCGGACCAGGTGTTCCATGATCGGCTCCTGTAAATTCTGGGAAAGACTGTTGGCTACTGTTCATGCATACAGTACCTGTAAATATATACAGTATTCCCGGATTTGCAAGGGCGCGATCGGCAAGGCTCTTGGCCGATCCCGGCGATCCGGCGCTAGCTTCCCGGCAGCTCCCGCTCCGGGATCCTGCCGGTCTCGCCCGCCGTGGTTCCCTGCGGCCGACGTTCCCGCAGGGCGGGGTGATTCTTGTCCGCCCAACGTATCACTTGCCACAACGCGAGGATGCAGATGACTGCGTAGCTGCAATAGGAAAGGATGAGCATGTGCGCCTCGCTCCGTGCCCGCTTGGGGGCGAGTGGTTGAAGTAGCTGCGAGTATGCGCAATGACGCACTCGAAGCGATATCACTCCATGGGGGGGCTCGCGCGCCACTTGCCGCAAAGCCATGCTGGTGGCCGTTCCTGCCGCCACGCCCGAGCCAGGCGAGACAATTGTTTGCAGTTCGGGCGGCTTGCTTCAGCGAAATGGCGCGTGACGGGCGTGCCAGGCGGGCAAGCTAGGCTTGATCATCCGCGGGCGCATCTGCGCGGTATTCCAGCAGATCGCCTGGCTGGCAGTTCAGCGCCTCGCAGATTTTTTCCAGCGTATCGAAGCGGATGCCCTTGACCTTGCCGGATTTCAGCAGGGAAAGATTGGGCTCGGTGATGCCGATGTACTGGGCAAGTTCGCGCGATTTCATCTTGCGCTCGGCAAGCAGGACATCAAGTCTGACAAGAATGGTCATGGCGTCTCAAACAAAGCCTTCGTTCTCCCGGGCGATACGGGCCGCTTCCACCATCGCCCAGGCGATCGCCAGCAGCAAGCCACCCAGCAGACCCAGCGCAAAATCGCCGAAGTTGACGATCACCAGCATGTAGGGGCCGGGGCCATCGCCGCTGACCAGGGCCAAGCCCAGCAGCGTCTTGGTGAGCGGAACCACCGCGCTGAACGCCGTCACCATCAGCGCCACGCGGCGCAGGCGCAAAGCCGTTTCCAGCGTGAAGACCATACCGTGCGCGAACGCGGCGAAGAGCTTGCGCGCCTCCATCAGGCCGCCGACGAGCACGCTCGCCGCACCCGCCGTGATGACGAAGCCGGCCAGGCGGTACGGCATCGACACCAGTACCCGGTACTCCGCTGCCCGGATCTCCAGGAACCGGCGGAGGTGCTGCTCGAGCGCTGCATCGGACAGCCAGAACCAGAGGGCGATCATGCCGGCCAGCGTCATGGCGATGCCGCAAAGCGTGAGCCATTGCATCCGGCGTGCAATGGCGCTGACGCGACGCATTGCGGCGTCAGCCGGCAATGAAGGGGCAAGCGGACTTGGCATGCCAGTCTCCTGATGGGATTGCATGATACGAATATTTGCTGTAAAAAGGAAATATCTTATCGTTTTGCGATAATTTATATTCGTTGGAGATTAAATTATATGCGCTCTATCGTTGTTCTTCGCCGCCTGCGCCTTCATCTGGCATGCGCGCTCGTGCCTGCTACTGCGCTGGCGATATCTTCCGGCGCGCCCGCGCACGCCGCGGGCGCCGGGCTTCCTTCGAGGCCATGGACGATGCGCATCGGCGTCGTCACCAAGGCCATTGCATGGCTCGGGGCAGGTTGCGTGCTTGCCGCCTGCGCGCCCACGCAACTGGCCAGTCCGGCCGCCACGGCGGTCAGGATCACCCACAACGAGCCGGGCGCGGGATGTACCTACCTCGGGGATGTCACCGGCAGCCAGGGCGACTTAGTACGGGGCGCCGTGACGTCGAATGCGGACCTGGAAACCGGCGCGCGCAATGACCTCAAGAACAAGGCAGCGGCAATGGGCGGCAATGTGGTGTACCTGCTTACCCAGCGCGCTGGCCAGACCGGCGGCAAGGATCGCCTGGAGCAGACCAATGTGACGCTGTCCGGCAATGTGTACCGCTGCGCTGCGGTGGCCTCGCCCGGATCGCGAATGCCCGGCTGAGGCAGGCCGCCCGACCGGGCGCGGCACGGTAATCGCCATCGGTGCGCGCCGGGCATGGTGCCAGGGATGCATGCTGTCGAAGCGGGCGTGCCCGGCCTGGCGGCAGCCTGCGAAAATCGACAGGCCGTCGCCGAACGACGCCGCGCGGTATATCAGGCCGGATCAGGCCAGCGCGCCGATCAGCGTGCTCTGGGCCGAGATGCCGCGGCGGCCGCGGCGGCGCCGGTAGTTGCCATCCGAATCCATTTCCCAGGTGTCGCGGGTGTCCTTCAGGTAGAGTTTCAGGCCTTCCTCGATGACGCGCTTCTTGAGGGCCTTGTCCAGCACGGGGAAGCACACCTCGATGCGGCGGAAGAAGTCGCGCTCCATCCAGTCGGCGCTGGACAGGCGGACGTCTTCCGCCTTGTCGTTGTAGAAGTAGAAGATCCGCGCATGCTCGAGGAACTGGCCGAGTACCGAGTGCACCCGGATGTTCTCCGACAGGCCCGGTATGCCGGGCCGCAGCGCGCAGCCGCCGCGCACGATCAGTTCGATCCGCACGCCATCGCAGGACGCCTGGTACAGGGCCTGGATGATCTTGGGCTCCAGCAACGCGTTCAGCTTGGCGATGATCAGTCCCTTGCGGCCGGCCTTGGCATGCTTGCCTTCGCGGCGGATGGCGTCGAGCAGCGCCGAGTGCATGGTGAAGGGCGATTGCCATAACTGGGCGAGGGTGCCGGGGTGGCCCAGGCCGGTCAGCTGGGAGAACACGTTCGCCACATCGTCCGCGATGGCTTCCTTGCAGCTGAACAGGCCGAAGTCAGTGAAACGCCGGGCTGTCTGCGAGTGGTAGTTGCCCGTGGACAGATGCACGTAACGCCTGAGTTTTTTCCCCTCGCGCCGCACCACCATGGCCATCTTGGCATGCGCCTTGTAGCCGACCACGCCGTACACCACATGGGCTCCGGCCTCCTCGAGCTGCGCGGCCCAATTGATATTGGCCTCCTCGTCGAAGCGGGCCAGCAGTTCCACCACCACACTGACTTCCTTGCCCCTGCGCGCGGCGCCGATCAACGCCTGCAGCAAGGCCGAGTCGTTGCCGGCGCGGTACACCGTCTGCTTGATCGCCATCACATCCGGGTCTTCCGCGGCCTGCCGTATGAAGTCGACCACAGGGGAAAACGACTGGTACGGATGGTGCAGCAGGATATCGCCGTCGCGGATGGCGCGGAACATGTCGGGCTGGTTCACCAGCGTCTTCGGCAGCCCTGGCCGGCACGGGGGATACTTCAGGTCGTCGCGCTCGACGCTGTCGGGCACCGGCAGCAGCCGTACCAGGTTGACCGGGCCATTTACGGCAAAGACCTCGGGGTCCTCCAGGCCGAACTGGTTCTGCAGGAACCGCGTCATCTCGTCGGAGCAGTTGTCCGCGACTTCAAGCCGTACCGCGTCGCCATAGTGCCGCTGCGGCAATTCGCCCTGCAGCGCTGCGCGCAGGTTCTTGATCTCTTCCTCTTCGACGAACAGCTCGCTGTTGCGGGTGACACGGAACTGGTAGCAGCCGCACACGCGCATGCCGGGAAACAGTTCGCCCACATGGGCGTGCAGGATGGACGACAGGAACACAAAGCCGTGTTCGCACCCGGAGACCTCCTTCGGCAGCAGGATCACGCGGGGCAGGGCGCGCGGCGCCTGCACGATGGCCGCGCCCGCCTCCCGGCCGAAAGCGTCCCGGCCTTCGAGCTCCACGGCGAAGTTGAGGCTCTTGTTGAGTACGCGCGGGAACGGGTGCGCCGGATCCAGGCCGATCGGGGTCAGCACCGGCATCAGCTCGCGGAAGAAATAGTCGCGGATCCACTCGGCCTGCTGCTGCGACCAGTGCGGGCGGCGGAGGAAGCGAATTTCCTGCTGGTCCAGTTCGGGGATCAGCACTTCGTTGAGCAGGCGGTACTGCTCCGCCACCAGCTCGTGCGTACGGGCGCTGATGAGCGCATAGACCTGCCTGGCGTCGAGCCCGTCCGGGCCGGGAACGGCGGCCTGGAGCTTGATCTGCTCCTTGAGCCCGGCGACGCGGATCTCGTAGAACTCGTCGAGGTTGCTGCTGAAGACGCAAAGAAAGCGCAGGCGCTCGAGCAGGGGGATATCGCGGTTCTTCGCCTGCGCGAGCACCCGCCGGTTGAATTCGAGCAGGCCTGCGTCCCGGTTCAGGAACATCGGATGCGCGCCGGACAGGAAATCCGGCGGCGCGCCGCGAGCATCACCCGCGGGGAGGGGCAGGGAAGGGACGACCTGTAGCGGGGCAGCCGAGCCTTCAGCCATGATGGGCTTCAATCCTTTCTCTGGTGTGGATCATCGGGAAACGATGAACTGGTAGCGTGATATTACCGCGCTGCGAGGCGCGGGAGCCAGTGGTGTGCGCAAACTGTCCCTTGTGTGTGTCGCGCAACGTACAGGGCGCCGCCGTCTTGGTGTTGGAGGGGCGGAACCGGGGCCGCCGGTGGTGCGCGTTGCCTCTGCATGGCTGATCGGCGCAGTGCTGGCATCGCCATTGGCGCAAGCCCGGGTTCGCCTGATGGACGAAGCGCCTGTGATAACGTGGCGCGCGCGCCGGCCGAAATCGAAGAACTGATCGCGTCCTTGAAGGCGCAGCCCCCTGACGAACGGCGCCGCGCTCGCCAGCCTGCGCGATGCACGGGCCGTGCCGTTTCTTGCCGGTGCGTTGCGGGACGGCGACCACGAGGTTCGGTGCAAGGCGATCGAGGCCATCGGCCGTATCGACGCGACGGGCCATGCCGCCCTGATCCTGGGTTGCCTCCAGGACCCGAGCCGGCAAGTTCAGCAGTCGGCAGCCGAAGCACTCTGGCTGCCCGGCGGCGCCGTAACACCGCCGGAAGCGCTGGCCTTTCTGTGCGCCCCCGATGCGGATGCGCAAGTGAAGGCATCGCTGGCGAAATCGCTGACGCGCCATGGCGACCCCGCAGTCATTCCGCATCTGATCGACGCGCTCGCCACCACGCAGGCAGATGCGCGCGCAGGTCTCGTTGAAGCCTTGCGGGAACAACCCGATCCGCGTGCGATGGCGCCGCTGCTTGGACTGCTGAGTGACGACGACGGGGTGCGCAGCGAGGCGGCGTTGGCGCTGGCGGCTATCGGCGACGATAAGGCGGTCGCGCCATTGGCGTCGCGGCTAGAGCGTGAGCCGTCGCCGGACGTCCGGCGCCGGGTTGTCTGGGCGCTGAGCTTCTTCACGCCCGGCAAGGTGCTGCCGTTGCTGACGGGCAGCTTTGGCGACAGCGATCCCCATGTGCGGCAGCAGGCTGTCCAGGCGCTGGCCGAGATCTGCGACGTGGCAGAGCTGCGCGCTCCGCTGTCGGCACTGCCGAAACGGCTCGACGATGTGAGGCAAGCGCTTGAGGAGGCGATCGAGGCACTCGAATGCGACGCGACGCTCGGCGAGCGTGGCAGATCCCGCCGCGTCAGCATCGGAACGGTGCACTACGCGTAGCAGGCCGCACTTTGGGCTGTCCAATGCCGCCTTTCACCACCCGTTGTGGCTTTCTCGCATACGTACATTCACCTAATGCTGCGCTGCGCCATTCCTTTTGCTACAATTAGGGAAAACCCGATGAGGGTTATCCCTGAAAGGAAGAAAGCCATGAACACCCATACCGACATCAAGATGACCGACCAACTCGAACGCGAACTGATGAAACGCGAACTTGGTCCCCGCAGCCCCGCTTTCGTCGAAGACGTGAAGAGCGCCATCGCCGCCGTCCAGAGCCTCGTGGCCCGCCTGCAAAACCAGGCACGCAAGGCCAAGGTCGTTTTTGCAAACGGCTGATCGCCTGAGCACTGACTGACACCAAGCCCGAAGTTACCAAGAAGTCTGAATCGTTATTGTTGCGGTAGTGCGCTGTAGTTGTTTTTGTTTGTAGCTGATTGTTGATACATGTAGTTTTGGTTTGACGAGTACCACTGTTGCTCGCTGGCGTGCGCCAAGGCATGCACCCGGACGAGGGCAGCCGGGCACTACGTGAAACCTGCGTGGGGATTTTCCACGCGGCAAGACCGGCCAACGCGTCGCTCCACGGAGCGCAACGCATTTTGGCCGGTTTTTTTATTGGTGCGCCGGAATCGCGGAATCGCGGGCGTTTTCGCTCATGGACATTCTCTTGCGAAATCGGCTCGCAAGCCTTGCGAGACATTTTCCTTTTACTGCCGCACAGGATGGCGCTATCGTGGAGGCCCCCAAAAGAGCCTCCCGCGCCCCCCATGTCTCCCCGCCTGCTGCTCTGCCTGACGATTACCTACCTGGTATGGGGCACGACTTATCTAGCCATCCGCTTCACGCTGGAGAGCTTTCCTCCCTTCCTGATGATGGGTTCGCGTTTTATGTGCGCGGGTTTGTTGCTCGCCCTGTGGCTGTGGTACCGCGGCGCTTCCATGCCGACGCTGCGGCAGTGGCGCAACTGCGCGGCGCTGGCTGGCTTCCTGCTGGTCGGCGGCATGGGGCTCACGGCGGTGGCCGAGCAGACCATCTCCTCCGGCGCGACGACCGTGATGATCGGCTCGATGCCGATCCTTGGCTTGTTCTGGGGATTCTGCTTCGGCGCGCGGCCGCGCTGGTATGAGGGGCTGGCCATCGCACTGGGCAGCCTGGGCATCCTGGTGCTGACCGGTGGCGCCGAATTCCGCGCCAGTCCTGCGGGCGTCGGGGCGCTGCTGCTTGCCATCGCCAGCTGGTCGTTCGGCTCGCAGCTTCCCAGGCGCATGGACCTGCCGCGCGGCGCGGTTGCGTTTGCCGCCGAGATGCTGTTGGGCGGGGTCGCGTTGCTCGTCATTTCCACCGTGACCGGCGAGCCATGGCCGCGGGCGGTCAGCAGCCAGGCGTGGTGGGCCTGGGGCTACCTCGTGGTGGCCGGGTCCCTGGTGGCGTTTTCCGCCTATATGTACCTGGTGGCCAATGTTTCGCCAACGATCGCTACCAGCTACGTCTACGTGAACCCGCCGGTGGCGCTTGCCGTGGGCGCGTGGCTGGGCGGAGAGCAGATCGCGCCGCAGACCTGGGGGGCGGTAACGCTGATCCTGGCCGCGCTGGCTGTGCTCAGCCTGGGCACCTGGCGTGGCGCCAGGGTGGCCGCGTCCACATGAATCCCGGATCCGGCACTGGGAAACCGCTGCAATGGCGGTGCCTCAGGACTGGGATTGTTCCTCGATCCACATCGACAGGCGCGCCTTGTAGGCCTGCTGGATATGCCGGCGCGTGATCTGTTCGGCCAGCGCGGGGTCGCGTTGCTCCAGCGCTTCCACCAGGGCGATATGGTCTTCGTAGGAGACGCGTGCGCGCCCCGGCAGCGCCAGCGTGGTCCGGCCCAGCAGTGCCATCGACTCGTGCAGGGAGCGCAGGGTCTTGAGCAGGTAGCGGTTATGCGCGCAGCGGTGCAGGGTTTCGTGGAAGAGGCGGTTGTTGGTGGCGAGCCTGTCCGGCTCGTCGGCGATGGCGAGGTCGCGTTGGACGATATCGCGCAGCAGGGAGATTTCCACATCGGTGGCGTGGCGCGCGGCAAGCGCGGCGGCGGTGCCTTCCAGCACCTCGCGCATGACGTAGAGCTCGCTGACCATGCTGGCGTCGAGCCGGGTCACCATCATGCCGCGGTTGGGCTCGTTGACCACCAGGCCTTCGGATTCCAGGCGCGACAGCGCTTCGCGCACCGGCGTGCGCGACAGGCCCAGCGCGGCGGCCAGTTCCACTTCGCGCAGGCGGGTGCCGGAGGGCAGTTGCCCTGCCTGGATGGCGTTGCGCAGGTGCTGGTAGGCCCGCTCGGCGCGGGGCAGGGATTCATCGGGACCGGTGCCTGCGGCGCCGTTGGGATCAGCGGAAATCATGGGAGACTGCGAAAGAGCCGTGGTCGTAGCGTTATCGTTGCCGGGCCGTGCGCGGCAGCCTCGCAGGGCCGCCGGATTGCCCGGTCGCCATCATGATACGCGCTCCAGGTCCGGCAACATCACACTGGCGGAATATCCGTCACCATGGGGCCCCGGCATTGCGCGCCGATGGCCCCGAGATGCCTGTCCGGCCAGGCCGCGGGCGCGTTCGATCAAGTACTGCGCGATTCGCATGACGTTTGGCGGAGATCCGCCACGGCAATCCGGTTTCGGCGGAGGGCAGATCCTGGCGGCGGCAACGCCATCCGCACAGGGTGGCGGCACCGGATTTTCCTGAATTCCCGGAAATTGATTGTTTTATTTTCCGGCTAATCGGCGAGGGCGATCAGGGTTACGCTCAGGTCATGGCGCGATCCCGTGCCGCAGAACCGCAGAACCTGCTTGATGGAGCCCGCAATGAAAGCCGTTGGCCTGACCCGTTACCTGCCGATCAACGACCCGCAATCCCTGGTCGACGTCGAGATCGCCACCCCCGTGCCGGAAGGGCGCGACCTGCTGGTCAAGGTGGAGGCCATTGCCGTCAATCCGGTGGACACCAAGGTGCGCGCGCCCAAGGGCAAGGTGGAATCCGCACCCCGCGTCCTGGGCTGGGATGCGGCCGGTACGGTGTCCGCCGTGGGCCCGGATGTGACCTTGTTCAAGGTGGGCGATCCAGTTTTCTATGCGGGCAGCATCACCCGGCCTGGCGCCAATAGCGAATACCACCTGGTGGACGAGCGCATCGTCGGGCATAAGCCCGCTTCGCTCGATTTCGCGCACGCCGCGGCGCTGCCCCTGACCGCCATCACGGCCTGGGAGGCCTTGTTCGATCGCCTGGGCGTGTCGCCACGGGGCGAACATGCGGGGCGCTCCGTCCTGGTGATCGGCGGAGCAGGGGGCGTAGGCTCCATCGGCATCCAGCTGGCCAAGACGCTGGCGGGGCTGACCGTCATCGCCACCGCGTCACGCCCCGAGTCGGCCGCCTGGTGCCGCAAGCTGGGCGCCGACCACACCATCGATCATCGCGGCGACATGCCGGCGCAACTGCGCGGCCTCGGCTTTGCCGAAGTCGACTACATCCTCTGCTTCAATGATACCGACCGGCATTTCGGCGCGATGGCGGCCGTGATCGCCCCGCAGGGCAAAATCTGCTCGATCGTGGAGAACAGCGGCGCGCTGCCGGTGGGCGACCTGAAGACCAAGAGCGCCAGCTTTGTCTGGGAGTTCATGTTTACCCGTTCGATGTTCGGCACGGCGGACATGGTGGAGCAGCACCGCCTGCTCAACGAGGTGGCGCGGCTGATCGATGCCGGCCGCTTGCAGACTACCCTGGGCGAGCATCTCGGCCGCATCGACGCCGCCAACCTGCGGCGTGCCCACGCCATGCTGGAGGGCGGCCAGACGATCGGCAAGCTGGTGCTGGAAGGGTGGTTCTAAGGCCAGGGTATTACGGGCGTTCCAGGTCTTGGGGCGGGTGCCATTCGAGCAAGTGGCCTCGCATCTCCTGAATCCTTAGCACCACGACTGCCTCGCCGCTTGCAGCAGATTGCCATGTTTAGAAACCTGCTCGCTTGACCCTTGGGGTTGTCCTTGCTGGGCCATTTCTGCTCTTGCGGGTGCTGGTACGCAATTAACCGCCATTATTTTCAATCATCCGCCTGCTGCGGGTTCGTGGCATGCCACGAACCCGCTTTGTCTGCAGGGCGCGGTAGAAAACCCTGGCGGATGTCTAGTCCAGGCAGCTTGAGCAGGGCATGCGTCATGCGTGCAGCGCGGCCACCCCGCTTGTCCTGGCATGCCGCGGCAAGGCGGCCATGGAGCCGAGAAAATCCACCGTGCTGGCAATGACCCCGGCGTCGCGCAACACGCGCCGGTGCCCAAGTCCTTCGGTGGTCATCAACTTCGCGCCGGGCCAGGCGCCCACAATCGCCGCGCCGTTCTCCCAGCAAACTTCATGGTCCTGCCGGTCGTGGACGACCAGGGTAGGGGGCACCGGGCGGATGCGGCCGAGCGCCGGCACATTGAGCGCCGACCACGGCATGCCCAGCCAGCGCTCGCTGCTGCGCTGCATGCGGGCCAGGATCGCCGGGCCGATGCCGAGCCGCCAGGCCAGGGCCGCTGCGGCGCGGTGCATGTCGGCCGGCGGCGCGATCATGACGGCGGCCTGCAAGTGCAAGCCTTCGCGTATCGCCAGCGCCAGCGCGGCACTCCCGAGGGAATGCGATACCACGGCGTGTATCGGCCCGGCATGCCATGCCGTGGCCAGCAAGGCGCGTGACATCTCCACCACGGAGGTCTGGTCCGCGCCACGCGCGCCTGCGTCGGAAGCGCCATGCGATAACGCATCGAATGCCACCACGCGCATGCCCGCCGCCAGCAGGGGGGCAACCAGGGGCTGCCACTGGGCGGCATGGCCACCCCAGCCGTGCGCCAGCAGCACCGCGGGGCCGCTGCTTCCCCAGCGGTAGACGCGCACCCGGCGGCTGGCTCCCTGTCCGGTCACCAGCGCCCAGTCCATCCGCGCCTGCGCCAGCAGTTCGCGGCCTGCATGGTCCGGGCCGGTGCCGCGCGGAGGCCGGAACCATTCGCGTTCCAGCGCCCGCGCAGCGCCAGGCGGATACAAGTGTCCGGCCAATTGCCAGAGCAGGCGCGACCAGTGCCTTGGCGTGCCGGCGCCGCGCGCCGCATGCCGAGGCTGATGGGGTGGGGAAAGCGTTTGCGTCACGACGGACATCTCCAGCGAAACCTGCAATTTTCGGGTCGGTTTTGGCATGCGCAATCTCTCTCTTTTACATAAAAGACCGACCAGTCGTGCTATTTTTAATATAAAAAAATATGACGTTGATTTGTCGTCCCATGCGGGTCTGCACGCATGCCTCATGGGCTCTTTTTTCCCTGTTCCGGTGCAAAAAGATCCCCGTTCAGGTGCGCGAAATCCCCAGCCCCACAGCCATGTGCAGCCAGGCTAGAGACCAGCCGGCAGCGCAAGTTCGGCGCGCCTGAGCAAGCCTTCGAAGGCCCGGCAGGCCATGGTCTCGGCATCTTGGCGCCCCAGCAGCTTGAACGATTGCTGGAACGCCATGCCGATGCCGATCATCTCGAAAGCGAATTGCCGCGGATCCTGAGCGGCGGAGAGGTCGCCTTCTTCAATGGCATCGGCCACCACCCGCGCAATCGCGCTGTGCCAGTCCTTCATCGACTGCACCACCATATCGCGGATGGCACCCGGGCGGTCGCGGTACTCCTGGCCCAGGGCCATGAACAGGCAGCGCCCCTTGGTAACCGATCCCCCGAGCCATAGCAGGTAGCCGTCGAACAACGCCTGCAGCCGCCGGCTGCCGCGCGGCTGGCGCATGGCCGGCCGCACCACGATGTCGGAGAAACGCTCGAGGGCCAGCCCGAGCACCGCCTGCTGCAGGGCCTCCTTGGACTTGAAGTGGGCGTACAGCCCGCTCTTCGACATACTGGTGTCGGCGGCCAGCGTGGCGAGCGATAACTGCTCGAAACCGACCCGCGCCGCGGTGTCGAGGGCCTGTTCGATGATGGCTGCGCGCGTGATCTGACCTTTTTGCATGATTGTAAGAATAGCACGACCGGTCGGTTTGTCAACGATCCGCCTGTGCGCCGTCGTCAACCTATTGCCGGGTAGCTCGTTATGTCACACGGAGGCAGATGATTGTGCTCTATCGGACCTATTGACAGGTGCGGCAGAGCCTGCGCAGGGCGCTTGCAAGAAATCTGCACAAAGTGTTGCCTTGATTACATACGGAACGCTTTGCGTGCTCTATACTCGAATGCACGTCCGCGCACTTTTTTTTTCACTGGTGACTGGAGACCGACATGAACAGTACAGCCGTGCCTAGAGGCGCTAGCGAACCGTTCCGGCAACTGCGGGCGTTGCGCCGAGCGCGAAAGCTCAAGCAGGAAGACGTCGCCCGTAAGGCCGGAATTTCCCGGGAAGCTTACTTGCGGGCCGAATCGGGTCAAGCCGACCCCCGCATGTCGACTTTCCTAGCGGCTTGCGAGGCGCTGGGGCTTGAAGTGGTGCTGGCTCCCCAGCACCTTGCCGCCGACGTCAACGCGTTTATTGCCAGCCGCAATGGCGGCGTCACGGCCGCTTCGATGGCTGGGCAAGCGCCTGCCGCCACCCCCGCCGCCGCGAGCCCCGCACCTGCCTCCCCGGTCGGTTCGGGTTTTGCGTCGAGCCCGGGCGAAGGTCACAAGCCAGCCTGATTGCTTGCATCCGTTCCGGTCGGGTCTGCGGCCGGAACGGACCCAAGCGGGCCATACCCAAGGCGGATGCGCCCCCACGCGTCTGCCTTGGGGTGGCTTGCCTTGTATGCCTGGGGGGGCGCGTCCGCGACCGCCAGGGGCCGCTGGCATACGCTCGCGGCGTGCTATCGCCGCCCACGGTCATCAGGCCGGGAGGAGGCAGCGTCGCGCTGCCGGCCTCCGCTGCGCCTCCGGAACTGCCGCTTCCTTCCCTTGCTGTCTTTCTTGCGTTCTCCCACGGAGTAACGCCGCACCCGGCTGCTTGCTGCCCGGGCCGGGCAGAACATCGGCTTTGCGTTACGCGACGAAGCGGCGCATCCAGCTCTTTAGCGTCTAGCCCTTTCCAGGTTTCCCGCCGTTTCCCATCTTCCCGCCTAACCTTCTAGCAGGGCTGGCGCTCCTTGTTTTTCACGGCCCGCCGCCCGTGCGGCATCTCATTGTGGTTTGACACGCCCGAAAGCTGAGATTACGATATAGTAAATCGATTACGTATTGTGTAATTTTTGGTGGCGATACCGGCGCGCGCAGCTGGTGGAAGACCGCCGCGAGCGTGATCGCCGGTCGCCTGGAGTCCCCTGCGGCGCCATCCTGCCATGCCACGGCAGGGTTGCCCTGCATCCCGCGGGGCGCCGGTTCCACTAAAAGAGGAGCAACCATGAGCAAGGCCTTCGCATCGCAGGCGGATCTGCAGGAAAAGCAGGTCACCTTCACCAGGCTGTCGGATAACGCGTACGCGTATACGGCGGAGGGCGACCCGAATTCCGGCGTGATCATTGGCGATGACAGCGTTCTGATCGTCGACACCACCGCTACGCCGGCGATGGCGCAGGACTTGATCGCTCGCATCCGCGCCATTACCGACAAGCCCATCAAGCATGTGGTGCTGTCGCACTACCACGCGGTGCGGGTGCTGGGGGCCTCCGCTTATTTCAAGGAAGGCGCACAGAACGTGATCGCCAGCCGCGGCACCTACGAGATGATCGTGGAGCGCGGCGAGGCCGACATGAAGTCCGAGATCGAGCGCTTCCCGCGTCTGTTCGCCGGCGTCGAGACCGTGCCGGGCCTGACCTGGCCCAACCTGGTGTTCGAACGCGAACTGACGCTCTATCTCGGCAAGCTGGAAGTCAAGATCATGCATCTTGGTCCGGGCCACACCAAGGGCGACACCGTGGTGTGGATCCCTTCGCAGAAGATCCTGTTCTCCGGCGATCTGGTCGAGTACGACGCCGCCTGCTATTGCGGCGATGCGCAGCTCGAAGAATGGCCGGCCACGCTCGAGGCGCTGCGCGCGCTGGGGCCGGTGGCCCTGATTCCCGGCCGTGGACCGGCCCTGACGGACCCCGTCATGGTCGGGCGCGGCCTGGATTACACCCGTGACTTCGTCAGCACGCTGCTGCAGCGCGGCAGGGAGGCCGTGGCGCAGAAGCTGGACCTGAAAGGCGCCATGGCGCATACGCGCGCGGCCATGGACCAGAAGTTCGGCCAGGTCTTCATCTATGAACACTGCCTGCCCTTCGATGTGGCGCGCGCCTACGATGAAGCCAGCGGCATCAAGCATCCGCGCATCTGGACCGCGCAGCGAGACAAGGATATGTGGAAGGCGCTGCAGGAGTGAGGCGAGGCGGAGGACGATGATCCGCGGCGGCGCGGCTGCGCCGCTGCCCCATGGCGATAGCCGCAAGAGCCGCGCCAGCGGTCATGGCTGGATGGAGACACGATGGATACGAACTACCAGGCCCGTACCTTTGCGTACCAGCCCTGTGCCGAACAGCACGCGCCGCAGCCGGGCGCCGATGCGCATCCCACGCATCCGGTGGTGGTGATCGGCGCCGGCCCGGTGGGACTGGCCGCGGCCATCGACCTTGCCCAGCGGGGTGTGCCCGTGGTGCTGCTGGACGACGATTGCACGCTGTCGGCCGGCTCGCGGGCCATCTGTTTTGCCAAGCGCACGCTGGACATCTTCGACCGCCTGGGTTGCGGCCAGCGCATGGTCGACAAAGGCGTCAGCTGGAACGTCGGCAAGATCTTCTTCGACCGGGACCTGGTCTACAGCTTCGACCTGATGCCCGAGAGCGGTCACCACCGGCCTGCCTTCATCAACCTGCAGCAGTACTACGTGGAAGGTTTCCTGGTGGAGCGCGCCGCGGAACTCGCCAATCTGTCGGTCCGCTGGCGGCATCGCGTGGCCGGGCTTGCGCAGGACGCTGGCGCGGTGACGCTGGACGTGGAAACACCCGATGGCAACTATGCCCTGCGGGCGCGCTACGTGGTGGTGGCCGATGGGGCGCGCAGCCCGGTGCGCCACGCCATGGGCCTGGAGAGCAAGGGCCGTGTCTTCAAGGACCGTTTCCTGATTGCCGACGTGAAGATGGCCGCGCCATTTCCGAGCGAGCGCTGGTTCTGGTTCGACCCGCCGTTCAACCGCAACCAGTCGGTCCTGGTGCATCGGCAGCCGGACAATGTGTGGCGCATCGATTTCCAGCTCGGCTGGGACGCCGACCCCGATCTGGAAAAGCAGCCGGAGCGCGTGACCCCGCGTATCAGGGCGTTGCTGGGCGAGGATGTGGCGTTCACGCTGGAATGGGTCAGCGTCTACACCTTCTCGTGCCAGCGCATGGACAGCTTCCGTCACGGCCGCGTGCTGTTTGCGGGCGACGCCGCGCACCGCGTCTCGCCGTTCGGCGCGCGCGGCGCCAACAGCGGGGTGCAGGACGCGGAGAACCTGGCCTGGAAGCTCGCGCTGGTGTTGAGCGGCAACGCGCCCGATGCCTTGCTCGACAGCTATGCCAGCGAGCGCGAGTACGCCGCCGACGAAAATATCCGCAACTCGACCCGTTCGACCGATTTCATTACGCCCAAGACGCCCGCGAGCCGAGTCTTCCGCGACGCCGTGCTGATCCTGGCGCGCCATCATGCCTTTGCCCGCCAGCTGGTCAATAGCGGACGGCTCTCGGTGCCTGCGGTGCTGGCCGGATCGGTGCTGAATACGCCGGATGGCCCGGACGCGACAGGCGAGGGGATGTTTGCCGGACAAATGGTGCCGGGCGCGCCGTGCGCGGATGCGCCGGTGCGAGCGCAGGGCCAGGCCGCGTGGCTGCTGGGCCAGTTGGGCGAGCGCTTTACCGCCATGGTCTTCGCGGGCCCGGGCGGCTTGCCGGTGCCGCTGCTGACGGACTTGCTGGGGCTGGCGTCCGCCGCGACGCCGCTGCGGGTGCTGTGCGTGACCCCGGCGGGCAAGGGAGGCGCTACCGCCGCGCATCCGGCGCCGGCAGGCGTAAGCCTGATCGAGGACAGCGAAGGCTTGCTGGCGCGCCGCTACGATGGCCGTCCGGGCACTGCCTACCTGCTGCGTCCCGACCAGCACGTATGCGCACGCTGGCGGTCATGCGATCCGGGCCGGGTAGGGGCTGCGCTGCGGCGCGCGCTGGGATGGGAGCAAGGCAGTGGCGGCGTGGCCGGCGTTGCTGCCGGCGCCACCGCCGCTGCGATTGCGTGAATTGCCTGGGAGACCTGCCAATGCCACTGATCACCGAACCCAACCTGGCTCGTCCGGACGATTTCTACGAGGCGCTGATCGACATGCACCGCGACCTGTCCGACGCCCAGAGCCAGTCCGCCAACGCGCAGCTGATCCTGCTGCTGGCCAACCACATCGGCGATCTTGCCATCTTGCAGGAAGCCATGGAGCGCGCCCGCGCGGGCGCGCTCGAACGGGCTGGCCACCAGCCCGCCGCCCAACCGGCGGCCGCGGCTTGAGGCTGCGCGGCCAGCCGCTTCTCATATCGAGAGAACGAGTACGTACGAGTACGTGAGTACCAGAGAGAGGAAGACCCAAGACATGACGCAGACGCAACTGAACGTTCCGGCGCATTTGCCCGAGCATGGCGCACCTGGCTACCAGTCGGGCTTTGCCAACGAATTCGCCACCGAGGCGCTGCCCGGTGCCTTGCCGGTGGGGCAGAACTCGCCCCAGCGCGCACCCTACGGGCTGTATGCCGAGCAGCTCTCGGGCACGGCCTTCACGGCGCCGCGCGCGCACAACCGGCGCAGCTGGCTATACCGTATCCGCCCGGGCGCGATGCACGAGCCGTTCACGCGCATGGCGCAGTCGCGCCTCGTCAGCCGCTTCGACGAGGTGCCGCCGTCGCCCAACCAGATGCGCTGGAGCCCGCCCGCCATGCCAAGCGAGCCGACCGACTTTGTCGACGGCATCGTGACCATGGCCGGCAATGGCGGCCCGGAAGCCATGAACGGCTGCGGCATCCATCTGTACCTGGCCAACCGGTCGATGACCGACCGCTTCTTCTACAACGCCGACGGCGAGATGCTGATCGTGCCGCAGCAGGGCCGCCTGCGCCTGGCGACCGAGATGGGCCTGCTGGAAGTGGAGCCGCAGGAAATCGTGGTGGTGCCGCGTGGCGTGCGTTTCCGCGTGGAACTGCCGGACGGCGAAGCGCGCGGCTATATCTGCGAGAACTATGGCGCGCTGTTCCGCTTGCCGGACCTGGGCGTGATCGGCTCGAATGGCCTGGCCAACCCGCGCGACTTTCTCACGCCGGTAGCGTGGTACGAAGACCGCGAGGGCGATTTCGAGCTGGTGGCGAAGTTCCAGGGCAACCTGTGGCGCGCGCCGATCGGCCACTCGCCGCTGGACGTAGTGGCCTGGCACGGCAACTATGCCCCGTACAAGTACGATCTGCGCCGCTTCAACACGATCGGCTCGATCAGCTTCGACCATCCGGACCCGTCGATCTTCCTGGTGCTGCAAAGCCCTTCCGATACCCCGGGCGTGGACAGCATCGACTTCGTCATCTTCGGGCCGCGCTGGCTGGCCATGCAGGATTCCTTCCGCCCGCCCTGGTTCCACCGCAATATCGCGAGCGAGTTCATGGGCCTGATCGAAGGCGTGTACGACGCCAAGGCCGAGGGCTTCGCTCCTGGCGGTGCCAGCCTGCACAACTGCATGAGCGGCCATGGCCCGGACGCGGAGACCTTCGCCAAGGCCACCGCCGCGGATACGTCGCAGCCGCACCGCATCAGCGATACCATGGCCTTTATGTTCGAGACGCCGGCCGTGATCCGGCCGACGCCGTATGCGGCGGAATCGGCCGAGCTGCAAGCCGACTACTACCGGTGCTGGCAAGGGCTGAAGAAGCATTTCAACCCGAATCAGCGCTAAGCCCGGATGCCCGGTTGGCCGCGGCCGGCCGGGCCGATGATGTTCGCTTCCCGGGTGCCCGTGCAGACAACCATGCCGGCACCCCCTTGTCATTCCTCTCGGAGCCCCCGATGACCACTGTCCAGCAGAGTTGGATCGAATCCGCCAATGATGGCGTTACGCATTTCCCGCTGCAGAACCTGCCCTACGGCATCTTTTCCTCGAACGGGCAGGGCCCGCGCGTGGGCGTCGCCATTGGCGATTTCGTCCTCGACCTGGCCGTGCTGGATGCGGCTGGCTTGTTGCCGGCTTCGACCAAGGGCGTCTTCGGCGGCGCCACGCTCAATGCCTTCATCGCGCTCGGCAAGCCGGTCTGGACCGAAACGCGCCAGCGCCTGACGGCCTTGCTGTCGGCGGACGACGACACCCTGCGCGGCAAGTCCGCGCTGCATGAGCAGGCGCTGGTGCCGATGGCCTGGGCCACCTTGCACCTGCCGGTGGATATTCCCGGCTACACCGATTTCTACTCCTCGCGCGAGCACGCTACCAACGTTGGCCGCATGTTCCGCGACCCGGAGAACGCGCTGCTGCCGAACTGGCTGGAGATTCCGATCGGCTATAACGGCCGCGCCAGCTCGGTGGTGGTCAGCGGCACGGAGCTGCACCGCCCGAACGGACAGATCAAGCTGCCGAACGAGCCGCGCCCGATCTTCACGGCTTGCCGCAAGCTCGACTACGAGCTGGAGATGGCCTTTATCGTCGGCAAGCCTTCGACGCTGGGCGAGCCGGTCAGCACTGCCGAAGCGGCCGGGCATATGTTCGGCATGGTGATTCTCAACGACTGGAGCGCGCGCGATATCCAGCAGTGGGAATACGTGCCGCTGGGACCGTTCAACAGCAAGGGCTTCGGCACTTCTATCTCGCCCTGGGTGGTGACCATGGACGCGCTCGAGCCGTTCCGCCGCGACAATCCGGTGCAGTCGCCCGAGCCGCTGCCTTACCTGCAGCAGCCGCAGCGCAATGCCTATGACATCGCGCTCGAAGTCTCGCTGCGCCCCGAAGGCGCCGCGCAGGCCACCACGATCTGCCAGACCAATTTCAAGGCCATGTACTGGACCATGGTGCAGCAACTGGCGCACCACACCGTGTCGGGCTGCAATGTCCGCGTGGGCGACCTGATGGGCTCCGGCACCATCAGCGGCACCACGCCGGATTCCTACGGCAGCCTGCTGGAGGCGACCCGCAACGGCGCCGAGCCGCTGACGCTGGCGGACGGCGCCAAGCGCGGCTTCCTGGAAGACGGCGACGAAGTGGTCATGACCGGCTGGTGCCAGGGCGAGGGCTATCGGGTCGGGTTTGGCGAGGTGGCGGGCAAGATCCTGCCGGCCCGCTAAGC
>NZ_JARJLM010000508.1 GCF_029335485.1 Cupriavidus basilensis | reverse complement strand
CTGCTGCTGGACACGCTGCCGCAGGACTGGCTGGAGCGGCTGCGCCGGCTGGACTGCGTGGCGCTCGACGCCAACCATCGCGAACTCACCGAGGACGTCATCCGCACGGCCCACAACGCCGGATTCCGCGTGACCTGCTATACCGTCAACGACCCCGCCCGCGCGGCGCAACTGCTCGGCTGGGGACTGGACGCGCTGATCACCGATTCGGTGGACGCGATCGCGCCGCGCCAGGCCTAGCCTTCAAGGCGACAGGGCGCCGCCCCGGGAGCGGGGCGGCTGGCCGGGCTTCCTAGTCCCCGCCTCCCATCGCTTCGCGCACAGCGTCGTCCACGCTCCAGCCGCGCCACATTTCCTCGGGGATGGCGGGGTTGTGTGCCTGCGCCAGCAAATCCCGCACTTCGTCCTTGACCCGGGCAAGCCGCAGCGGCATGCCGTGGGCCCTCGCGAAGACCGCCAGCTCTCCCAGCGCTTCGAGCGTGGTGCCGTCGAGATCGGGCGACTCTTCCAGGCTAAGCACCAGACCATACTGAGGATGGTCTCGCGCCAGTGCCTGGCGCACGTTGCCGAGCACGCTATCGACGTTGCCGAAGAACAGCGGCACCTCCGGGCGCGCGATCAGCAGGCCCTTGGGCGCCGCGGCCTCGGGATGGCGCGTCGTGTCGACGAAGTCGTGACTATCGGCGAGGCGCCCCAGCCAGCTGACCTGCGGACGCGACAGGCGATGCAGCAGCATGGCCAGGCTGACCACGATCGCCAGCAGCAGGCCGTGCAGCACGCCCAGCAGCAGCACGCCGGCAAAGGCGGTCAGCGCGACCAGGCGGTCGCGCCGCCAGTCGAAATACGGCTTGAGGCTGCCCGGATTGAGGCTGTGCCCGACCGCACGGATCACGATGGCCGCGAGCACGGGCTCGGGCGTGCGGGAGATCCAGGGAAGCAGGGTGCACACCGCGGCGAATACCACGGCGCCGGCGATCAGGCCGGCGCGGCGGCTTTGCGCGCCGGCCGATTCGTTGGCCGAGGTGCCCGAGAAGCCCGCGCCCACCGGCATGCCCTGGAACAGGCCCGAGGCGAGATTGGCCAGCCCCAGCGCGGCCAGGTCCCGGTTGGGCGAGACGTTGTCGCCGTGGCGCATGGCGAAAGTGCGGATCGAGCCGTAGCTCTCGGCGTACAGGATCAGCGCTAGCGCCGCCGCCAGTTCGCCCGCCCGCATCCAGTCGGCCGTGGTCAGGCCTGGCACGCGCGGCATCGAGAACTGCAGGGCGATATTGCCGACGGCCGCAATGCCATGCGACTGGGTCCAGCCGCTGAGGTCGAGCGCGATGCCGGCGGCGATGACCAGCAGCGCGCCCGGCACCGCGCGCCAGCGCGCGAACAGGTGCAGCAGCGCCAGCGCGCCCAGGGCCAGTGCCGCGCCGGACAGGTTCCAGTGGCGCCAGCCAGCGAGCAGGTCCCACGCCAGGCGCAGGAAATCGCCGTGTGCCGGTTTTACGTCGAGGATCTTCGGGCACTGCTTCAGTACGATGGTCAGCGACAGTCCCAGGGCGAAGCCACGCAGCACGGGCTTGGCGATCAGGTTGGATATCGCCCCCAGGCGCAACGCCGCGGCCAGCAGGAACAGCATCCCCGCCATCAGGATGACCGCCGCGCCGAGGGCGATGCGCAGTCCGGCGTCACCCTCGGCTGCGGCAGTGGTGGCTGCCAGCAGCACTGCGGCCGACGACGAAGTGGCCGAAACGATGGCAAAACGGCTGCTGCCGAGCAGGCCATAGACCAGCAACCCCGCAAACAGCGCAATCACGCCGGCTTGCGGGGGCAGCCCGGCAATGCCGGAGTAGGCCACGGCTTCGGGCAGAAGCAGCCCGGCAATGGCCAGCCCCGCGACCAGGTCGGCGCGCCATGCGCCGGGCGTGGCGCCGGTCGGGGCCGTGCCGGCGGTAGGGGCGGGCATCATGCCGTCTTGCCCTGGCTGGCCGGGCGCGCCAGGACAGCGGGGGCGGCGTGATGCGGGGATGGCGGGAAGTGCACAGATCTCTCCATTGTTGTTTCGTCCCATGCTATCGAACCGTCTGCCTTCGCGGCCGTCCGGCGGCCCCTGCGTTTGCCTGCGCGCAACACTGGAAGCCGTACGGATGCATTGCCGGCAAAAATCGCTCGGGCTGCGCGCCAAACGTGCTATCCTTATGCGAGTGAAGACTTAGGTCCTTCCACGCACAACTGACCCTTTTGGGGGCGACTGAACAAATGCAGCTGAACAGACCGGCACCCGTCGCGGTGCCGTTTGCATAATGATGCATTTGATGTGCTTCGGTTGTTGCCCCGAAAGAGTTGTTTGCAATCCGCTAACCGGTCAAGCCGTGTCGCGGAAGGTTGATGAACCCGCTTTACTCCGGCATTCCCGGAGAATAGTGAGCGCCCCATGATGCAGCAGTATCAGAGCAATTCGTACCTCTTCGGCGGCAATGCCCCCTATGTGGAAGAGCTGTACGAGGCCTACCTCGAAAATCCCTCCTCGGTTCCCGATAACTGGCGCGCGTATTTCGACGCGATGCAGAACGTGCCGGCCGTCGATGGCTCCAGCGCCCGCGACATCCCCCACGCGCCCATCGTCGCCTCGTTCGCCGAGCGCGCCAAGGCTGGCCCGATCAAGACCATCGTTGCCTCCGCCGACTCCGATATGGGGCGCAAGCGCGTCGCTGCCACGCAGCTGATTGCAGCCTACCGCAACATCGGTTCCCACTGGGCCGACCTCGATCCGCTCAAGCGCCAGGAACGTCCGCCCCTGCCGGATCTCGACCCGGCTTTCTACGGTTTCTCCGAAAGCGACCTCGACATCGTTTTCAACGCCAGCAATACGTATTTCGGCAAGGAATCGATGAGCCTGCGCGAGCTGCTCAACAACCTGCGCGAGACCTATTGCAGCAGCATCGGCGCCGAGTTCATGTACATCAGCGACCAGGCGCAAAAGCGCTGGTGGCAGGAGCGCCTGGAAACCACGCGTTCCAAGCCGGTGTTCACGCTCGAGAAGAAGAAGCACGTCCTCGACCGCCTGACCGCGGCGGAAGGCCTCGAACGCTTCCTCCACACCAAGTACGTCGGCCAGAAGCGCTTCTCGCTGGAAGGCGGCGAGAGCTTCATCGCTGCCATGGACGAACTGATCCAGCACAGCGGCAGCAAGGGCGTGCAGGAAATCGTGATCGGCATGGCCCACCGCGGCCGCCTGAACGTGCTGGTCAATACGCTGGGCAAGATGCCGGCGGACCTGTTCGCGGAGTTTGAAGGCAAGCACGTCGACGACCTGCCGGCCGGCGACGTGAAGTACCACAAGGGCTTCTCCAGCGACGTCTCCACCGAAGGCGGCCCGGTCCACCTGTCGCTCGCCTTCAACCCGTCCCACCTGGAAATCGTCAACCCGGTCGTCGAAGGCTCGGTCAAGGCCCGCCAGGAACGCCGCGGCGAGCCCGCAGGCCATGCCGAAGTGCTGCCGGTGCAAGTGCACGGCGACGCGGCATTCGCAGGCCAGGGCGTGGTGATGGAAACGCTGAACCTGGCACAGACCCGCGGCTACGGCACGGGCGGCACGATGCACATCGTGATCAATAACCAGATCGGCTTCACCACCTCGGATCCGCGCGACTCGCGTTCCACGCTGTATTGCACCGACGTCGTCAAGATGATCGAAGCGCCGGTGCTGCACGTCAACGGCGACGATCCCGAAGCCGTCGTGTTCGCCATGCAGCTGGCCGTGGACTTCCGCATGGAGTTCAAGAAGGATGTCGTGGTCGACATCATCTGCTTCCGCAAGCTGGGCCACAACGAGCAGGACACCCCGGCCGTCACCCAGCCGCTGATGTACAAGAAGATCGCCCAGCACCCGGGCACGCGCAAGCTGTACGCCGACAAGCTGGCCGTGCAGAACCTGGTGGCCGCCGACTTCGGCGACCAGCTGGTCAAGGAATACCGCGCTGCCATGGATGCGGGCAAGCACACGGTCGACCCTGTCCTGTCGAACTTCAAGAACAAGTTCGCCGTGGACTGGATGCCGTTCCTGAACCGCAAGTGGACCGACGCCGCCGACACCGCAGTGCCGGTGACCGAGCTCAAGCGCCTGGCTGAACGCATCACCACCACCCCCGAACACCTCAAGCTGCACCCGCTGGTCGAGAAGGTCGTCAAGGACCGCGCCAACATGGGCCGTGGCGAGCAGTCGCTGGACTGGGGCATGGGCGAGCATCTGGCCTTCGCCTCGCTGGTGGCTTCGGGCTACCCGGTGCGCATCACCGGCCAGGACGCCGGCCGCGGTACCTTCACCCACCGCCACGCCGTTCTGCATGACCAGAACCGCGAGCGCTGGGATGCCGGCAGCTACGTGCCGCTGCAGAACGTGTCGGAAAACCAGGCACCGTTCACGGTGATCGACTCGGTGCTGTCGGAAGAGGCCGTGCTCGGCTTCGAATACGGCTTCTCCACCGCCGAACCGAACGCGCTGGTGATCTGGGAAGCCCAGTTTGGCGACTTCGTCAACGGCGCCCAGGTGGTGATCGACCAGTTCATCTCCTCCGGCGAAGTGAAATGGGGCCGCGCCTCGGGCCTGACCCTGATGCTGCCGCACGGCTACGAAGGCCAGGGTCCGGAACACAGCTCGGCGCGTATCGAACGCTTCCTGCAGCTGTGCGCCGACCACAATATGCAGGTTTGCCAGCCGACCACGCCGGCCCAGATCTTCCACCTGCTGCGTCGCCAGATGATCCGTCTGTTCCGCAAGCCGCTGGTGATCATGACGCCGAAGTCGCTGCTGCGTAACAAGGACGCGGTCTCGCCGCTGTCCGACCTGGCCAAGGGCCACTTCGAGACGGTCATCCCCGATCACGAGGAACTGAACGCCAGCAAGGTCAAGCGCGTGGTCATGTGCTCGGGCAAGGTCTACTACGACCTGGTCAACACCCGCAAGGAACGTGGCGCCAGCGATACCGCCATCATCCGCATGGAACAGCTGTATCCGTTCCCGCACAAGGCAGTGGCAGCCGAGCTGAAGAAGTACCCCAACGCCAACGAAATCGTGTGGTGCCAGGACGAACCGCAGAACCAGGGCGCCTGGTTCTTCGTCCAGCACTACATCATGGAAAACATGGGCGAAGGTCAGAAGCTCGGTTACGCCGGTCGTCCCGCCTCGGCATCGCCGGCGGTGGGCTACTACGCCAAGCACAACGAGCAACAGAAGGCGCTGCTGGATGCGGCGTTCTCCAAGCTCAAGGGCTTTGTCCTGACCAAATGATCGTGGCCAGCATGGCGGCGCGCGCAACGGCGCGCTCCGCCATGTTTTTTGCCGCCTGCCTGAAGCACACACGAATACATCGAGGAAATACCTAACCATGGCTATTGTTGACGTCAAGGTTCCGCAACTCTCTGAATCGGTTGCAGAAGCAACCATGCTGAACTGGAAGAAGAAGCCGGGCGAAGCCGTTGCCCAAGACGAAATCCTGATTGAAATCGAGACCGACAAAGTCGTGCTCGAAGTGCCTGCCCCGTCGGCTGGCGTGCTGTCGCAGATCGTCCGCAACGACGGCGACACCGTGGTTGCCGACGAAGTGATCGCCAAGATCGACACCGAAGCCACCGCTGGCGCCGCCGCTCCGGCCGCTGCCGCACCGGCCCCTGCTGCCGCGCCTGCGCCGGCGGCTGCCGCACCGGCCGCTGCCGCCAATCCCGGCGCCGTGGCCATGCCTTCCGCTGCCAAGCTGATGGCCGAAGGTGGCCTGTCGGCCAGCCAGGTCGCCGGCAGCGGCCGCGATGGCCGCATCACCAAGGGCGACGTGCTGGCCGCTTCGGCTGCTCCCGCCGCCGCGCCTGCCGCCAAGGCAGCACCGGCTCCGGCCGCCGCCAAGCCGGCGCTGCAGCAGGTTTCCGCCCCGGTCGACTTCGCTGCCCTGGGCGACCGTCCGGAAGAGCGCGTGCCGATGAGCCGCCTGCGCGCCCGTATCGCCGAGCGCCTGCTGCAATCGCAAGCCACCAATGCCATCCTCACCACCTTCAATGAAGTGAACATGAAGCCGGTGATGGACCTGCGCAACAAGTACAAGGACCGCTTCGAGAAGGAACACGGCGTCAAGCTGGGCTTCATGTCCTTCTTCGTCAAGGCCGCCGTGCACGCGCTGAAGAAGTTCCCGCTGATCAACGCGTCGATCGACGGCAACGACATCGTCTACCACGGCTACTTCGACATTGGCATCGCGGTGGGCTCGCCGCGCGGCCTGGTGGTGCCCATCCTGCGCAATGCCGACCAGATGAGCCTGGCCGACATCGAGAAGAAGATCGCCGAATTCGGCGTCAAGGCGCGTGACGGCAAGCTGTCGCTGGAAGAACTGACCGGCGGCACCTTCTCCATCTCCAACGGTGGCGTGTTCGGCTCGATGCTGTCGACCCCGATCATCAACCCGCCGCAGTCGGCCATTCTGGGCGTGCACGCCACCAAGGACCGTGCCGTGGTGGAAGACGGCCAGATCGTGATCCGTCCGATGAACTACCTCGCCATGTCCTACGACCACCGCATCATCGACGGCCGCGAAGCCGTGCTGGGCCTGGTCGCCATGAAGGATGCGCTGGAAGATCCGGCACGCCTGCTGCTGGACCTGTAATCATCCGCATAGCCTGAGGTCTTGCCCGCCGCGCGCGCCAATGCGCACGGCGCGGCGGGCACGACGGACCGAAGAGTTGAAAGGCGGCCTGGCGGGCGAGTTTGCCCTGCCCGGGCTGCATAAGGAATTTCCATGAGCAAACAATTCGACGTACTGGTGATCGGCGCCGGCCCCGGCGGCTACATCGCCGCCATCCGTGCCGGCCAGCTGGGCCTGAACGTGGCCTGCTGCGAAGGCAATGCCTACGACGATCCCAAGGACGAACCGCGCCTGGGCGGCACCTGCCTGAACGTGGGTTGCATCCCCTCCAAGGCACTGCTGGCGTCCTCGGAAGAGTTCGAGAATGTGCAGCATCACATCGCCGACCACGGCATCACCGTGGGTGACGTCAAGGTCGACGTGGCCAAGATGCTCAAGCGCAAGGACGATATCGTCGGCAAGATGACCAAGGGCATCGAGTTCCTGTTCCGCAAGAACAAGGTCACGCTGCTCAAGGGCTATGGCAAGTTCGTCGGCAAGACCGCCGAAGGCTTCCAGGTCGAAGTCGCCGGCAAGGCCGGCACCGAAGTCGTGACGGCCAAGCAGGTCATCGTCGCCACCGGTTCCAAGGCACGCCACCTGCCGGGCGTTCCCGTCGACAACGTGCTGGTCAGCGATAACGAAGGCGCGCTCAAGTTCGCCGGCGTGCCGAAGAAGCTGGGCGTGATCGGCGCCGGCGTGATCGGTCTCGAGCTGGGTTCGGTATGGCGCCGCCTGGGTGCCGAAGTGACCGTGCTGGAAGCGCTGCCGGCTTTCCTGGGCGCCGCCGACGAAGGCGTGGCCAAGGAAGCGCAGAAGCTGCTGACCAAGCAGGGCCTGAAGTTCAGCCTGGGCGTGACGGTCAATGAAGTCAAGACCGGCAAGGACAACGTCACCGTCAGCTACACCGACAAGGACGGCGCTGCCCAGACCCTGGAAGTCGATCGCCTGATCGTCTCGGTCGGCCGCGTGCCCAACACCGACAACCTCGGCCTGGAGGCGATCGGCCTGGCTACCGACCAGCGCGGCTTCATCGAGGTGGACGACCACTGCGCCACCAAGGTGCCGGGCCTGTGGGCGATCGGCGACGTGGTGCGTGGCCCGATGCTGGCGCACAAGGCGGAAGACGAAGGCGTGGCGGTTGCCGAGCGCATCGTCGGCCAGAAGCCGCACATCGACTACAACTGCATTCCGTGGGTGATCTACACCTTCCCGGAAATCGCATGGGTGGGCAAGACCGAGCAGCAGCTCAAGGCCGAAGGCCGCGAGTACAAGTCCGGCCAGTTCCCCTTCATCGCCAACGGCCGCGCGCTGGGCATGGGCCATTCGGACGGCTTCGTCAAGATGCTGGCCGATGCCAAGACCGACGAGATCCTGGGCGTGCACGTGGTTGCCGCGAATGCGTCGGACCTGATCGCCGAAGCCGTGGTGGCGATGGAGTTCAAGGCCGCCAGCGAAGATATCGGCCGCACCTGCCATCCGCATCCGTCGATGTCGGAAGTCATGCGCGAAGCCGCACTCGCAGTCGACAAGCGCCAGCTCAATATGTAAGGCGTAAGC
>NZ_JARJLM010000507.1 GCF_029335485.1 Cupriavidus basilensis | reverse complement strand
ACAAGAAGCAGTATTGCGCCAACGTGCGCGTGAACTTCAAGGTCAAGGCCAACATCATCGCGCGCCGCATGGGCGCGGCCACGCTGCCGGATTGAGCAGGCGCCCTGCGGCGCCCGCCAGGGCTCAGCCCAGCCAGCCCTTCCTGCGGAAATACACCAGCGGAACCGCCGCCGATACCGCCATCAGCGCGATGGCCCACGGGTAGCCCGCGGCCCAGTCCAGCTCCGGCATGACCTTGAAGTTCATGCCGTAGACGCTGGCGATCAGCGTGGGCGGCATCAGCGCCACCGACACCACCGAGAACAGCTTGATGATCTTGTTCTGGTTGATGTTGATGAAGCCGACGGTGGCATCCATCAGGAAGTTGATCTTGTCGAACAGGAAGGCGGTGTGGTTCTCGATCGAATCGATATCGCGCAGGATCTGGCGGGCCTCGTCCTGTTGCTCGGCCGACAGCAGCTGGCTGCGCATCAGGAAGGAGACCGCGCGGCGCGTATCCATCACGTTGCGGCGGATGCGGCCGTTCAGGTCTTCCTCCCGTGCGATGGTTTCCAGCACGTCGGCGGCGGCGGCATCGGTCACGTTCTCCGCAAGCACGCGCCTGCTGGCTTCCTCCAGCCGCTCGTAGACTTCCTCGATGGAATCCGCCGAATATTCGGCATCGGTGGCGTACAGGTCCATCAGCACGTCCTTGGCATTGCGCACCGAGCCCGGGCGCATGCGCGCGCGCAGGCGCACCAGCCGGAACACCGGCAGGTCTTCGTCGTGGATGGAGAACAGCACGTCGCGGGTCAGCACGAACGCCACGCGCACGTTGCGCGAGATGTCTTCCTCGTCGAGCAGGAAGTCGGTGCGGATATGGATGTTCTCGTCCTCGCCCTCGAAATAGCGGGCCGAGGCTTCGAGATCGCCCAGGTCTTCGAGTTCGGGCAGGGCTACGCCGTAGGCTTCCTTGATCCAGGCGAGTTCTTCGTCATCGGGGCTGATGACATCGATCCAGATCGGCTTGTGCTGCAGAAGTTCATTGCGATCGTCGACCTGCTCCTGTGCGAGCCGGCCTTTCTGCAGGACGAACAGGTTGATCATCCCAGGGCTTCCTTGTTGCGTTTGGCGAAGAAACGCGCAGGCTTGGCATGGCCGGACATGGGGCGAGCCCGTCCTTCGCGCGGGGGAGCGAGGGGCAGGGCCGCTGGCAAGCGTGATCGCGCTGCGTACCCGCGAGGGCGCGCAAGGCGATGGCGTTTGCCGTTCATGGCTGGCGAGCCGGGGGAGGGAAAATCCGGGACGATGCGGCGCGCACTGGTTGCGGCCGGCAGGGACTCGGAAGAACACTCACCCGCAGTATGTGCTGCGGGCGAGTCCGACGAGGCAGGGGAGCGGGACAGGCCGGCTCCGGCAGTCGTCGTTACGCAGCCCGCAGTGACATGGTATTCGGTGCGATCGCAGTCCGGCTGCGGCAACACGAACACCCGATGCTACTGCCCACGTAGTTTCTCCGGGATTATGATGGGCGCGAGTGTAGCCCAACGAGGGGGGCTTGTTAAGTGAAATTTGGGTGAGTGGGCATGTTGGATTGCAGGGCCTGAAGGCGGAGTGGCGCCGGGCTCCTGGGCATATGGAGCAAGCGAAATCCCATGGCAGGAAAGCGCGCCACGCCAAGCCTGATGATGGACCAGCCAATGCCCCGGGCGAGGGCGAGAATGGCGAGCCGCCCCAGGCTGCAACGTTCAAGAGCCATGGCGGGACGCTCGGCTATGTGCGGCGCCGCTCTTTGTATCGACCGAGAACGGCAGAACAACGCACGCAGAAGGTAAAATCGCATGAACCACTGTTGCCGCGGGGAGCGCCGGCCCGGCTTGACGGGCCAGGCGCGCAGCCGGCGCGGCCGATCCAGATTAGCGAGCATCCCATGACCTTCACCGAGCAGCTGGCTGCAGCCTGGCAGCGCAACGATTCCCTCCTGTGCGTCGGACTCGATCCCGATCCGGGCAAGCTGCCCTTGTCCATGACGGGCGCGGGCGGAGCGATCTTCTCCTTCTGCCGCGAGATCGTCGACGCCACCGCCGACCTGGTCTGCGCCTTCAAGCCGCAGATCGCCTATTTCGCGGCGCAGCGCGCCGAAGACCAGCTCGAACAGCTGATCTCCTACATCCACGACGCCCATCCCGGGATTCCCGTGATCCTGGACGCCAAGCGCGGCGACATCGGCTCGACTGCCCAGCAGTACGCCATCGAAGCCTTCGAGCGCTACCGGGCCGACGCGGTCACGGTCAATCCGTATATGGGTCTCGATTCGATGGAGCCCTATCTCGCCTATCCCGATCGCGGCGTGATCGTGCTGTGCCGCACCTCCAACCCCGGCGGCTCGGACGTGCAGTTCCTGCCGGTGGACGGCAAGCCGGTGTATCAGGTGGTGGCCGAAGCCGCCGCCGCGCGCTGGAATACCAACGGGCAGATGGCGCTGGTGGTGGGGGCGACCTTCCCGGCGGAGATCGCCAAGGTGCGCGAGATCGTGGGTGACATGCCCCTGCTGATCCCGGGCATCGGCGCTCAGGGGGGCGATATCGAAGCGACGGTAAAGGCCGGGCGCACCGCGGCTGGCACCGGCATGATGATCAACTCCTCGCGCGCCATCCTCTATGCCAGCCGCGAGAAGGATTTCGCCGCCGCCGCGCGCAATGTCGCGCTGCAGACGCGCGAAACCATCAACCGCTTCCGCCAGGGCTGAAGCCCCACGCTGCCCGCGCCTGTCTTGGCGGCTGTTTCAGAATGCAGCGAAGCGGTTCTGGCCAGGCGCGCGGCCGCAGACGGTACAGCGGGTACGGCAAGGCCGCGCAACGACGCCAGAATCATTCCGCAGCGGCCTCTCAGGCCTCGTTGCGGACCAGTTCGAGCAGGCCGCGGATGGCGTGCTCGGCGGCCTGGCGGCGGATCTGCTGGCGATCGCCGCGGAATCGCTGCGTTTCCACTTTGGTGGTGATGCGGTTGCTCCAGCCGAAGCACACCATGCCGACTGGCTTTTCCGGCGTGCCGCCGTTCGGGCCAGCCACGCCGGTGATCGACAGCGCCACCTGGGCGCGGCTGTTGAGCAGGGCACCTTCGGCCATGGCGCGCGCCACTTCCTCGCTGACCGCGCCGTGATCGCGGATCAGCTTGGCCGGTACCCCCAGCATGGTCGACTTGGCCTCGTTCGAATAGGTCACGAAGCCACGCTCGAACCAGCCCGACGAACCTGACACATCCGTAACGGCCGCGGCCACCAGGCCGCCGGTGCAGGATTCCGCCGTGGCGAGCAACAGCGACTTCTCGTTCAGGGAGATTCCGACCTGGATGGCGAGTTGGTCGAGCAAGCGGCTGACGGACATGATGGCGGTTCAGATGGTAGGGTTGGGGGAGGGGCGGATCACAGCGAACGCCACAGGGCGAACACCAGCAGCGTGTAGAAGGCGGCCATGATGTCGTCGAACATCACGCCGAAGCCGCCACGCAGGCCGGGGCCCTTGAGCGTGCGGTCGAGATGCCCGATCGGCGCCGGCTTGGCGATGTCGAACAGGCGGAACCACAGGAAGGCGGCCAGCTGGCCCCAGAAACCGGTCGGCATGACGAAGGCCATGACCAGCCAGAAGGCCACGATCTCGTCCCACACCATGCTGCCGTGGTCGTGCACGCCCATGTCGCGCGCGGTGCGGGCGCAGGCCCACAGCCCCAGCAGGAAGCCTCCCACGATGATCCACAGCCAGGTCTCCGGCTGCACCCACATCGAGATCACCAGGTAGGACAGCCAGGCGTACAGCGTGCCGACCGTGCCGGGGCCGGCCGGCGACAGGCCGGAGCCGAAGCCAAGCGCGATCAGGTGAGCGGGGTGCGACAGCATGAAGCGCGCAGTCGGGCGCAGGACCTTGGCGGTCTGGCCGGCTTCCAGGGTCAGGACGGGATCGTGCGTGGAAGGCCCGGGCGGGTTGGCGGACATCAAGGGTTGGCTCGTCTGGTTTTGGATGGGATTATCCCGGGCGGCTTGCCCGGACGGGATCTGGCGTCCCGCATGGCTGCATCATGACACGGCGGGCGCCGGCTTGTCAGGGGGAGGCAAAGTGGTCGAAGCCGCTGCCTGTGTAAGCGCAGGGATTGCCTTCCCGATTGACCAGGCGCAGGCCTGGTTCGGGTGTGATGGCGCCGACGCGCGTCAGCGGCAGCCGAAGCCGCGCGCCGATGGCGGCGACGGTATCGCGGCTGCCGGCGGGTGCCGTGAAGCAGAGTTCGTAGTCGTCGCCGCCGGCCAGCGTGCACTCCAGCTGGCGCGCTTCGGGCTGGCTGGCCATGACCTCCGAGCGCGGCAGTGCGTCGACGTCGAGCAGGGCACCCACCTGCGAGCGTTCCAGGATATGGCCGAGATCGCCGACCAGGCCGTCGGAGATATCGAGTGCCGCATGCGCCACGCCGCGCAACGCCATGCCAAGCGCGACGCGCGGCGTCGGCGTATCCATGCGCGGGCGCACCTGGCTGAAATCGGGCTCGGGCAGCAGCCATTCGCCGCGGCAGTCGCCCAGCGCCAGGCGGGCATCGCCGAGCGTGCCGGAGATCCAGATATCGTCCCCGGCGCGCGCGGCATCCCGGCGCAGGGCCATGCGCGCGGGCACGTCGCCAAATACTGTCAGGCTCAGCGTGAGCGGGCCGCGCGTGGTGTCGCCGCCGATCAGCTCGCAGCCGTGGGCATCGGCCAGCGCCAGCATGCCGGCGGCCAGTTCGGCCAGCCAGCCGGGTTCCGCCTCGGGCAAAGCCAGCGCCAGCGTGAAGGCGCGCGGCTCGGCACCCATGGCAGCCAGGTCGGACAGGTTCACGGCCAGGGCCTTGTGGCCCAGCGCGCGCGGTGCTACGTCCGGGAAGAAGTGACGCCCGCTTACCAGCATGTCGGTGCTGATGGCCAGGTGGTGGCCGGGCCGCCCTTCGATCAGCGCGCAGTCGTCGCCCACGCCAAGCACGGCCTTGTGTGCGGGCCGGGTAAAGAAGCGGCGGATCAGGTCGAATTCGGAGAGCTGGGCGCTGGAGGATGCGGGCATGGAGGATTGGGGCGGGGAGATTGCGCGGGGCCTGTGTAATGCCGTCGCCCGGCTGGCGTGCGGCGGCAATCCGGCGCTAGGTGGGCGGCAGCGTGCCGGCCCTGGATTGCATCCGGTCCGCACCCCGCCGGGGCGGGTTTCGCCCTGCTGGTCAGCGCTGGCGGCTTACGGCATATTGTACCGAAACGCAAAGGTGCCTCGCGCAAAACGCTTATTGTGAAATAATATTTCACAATATAAAATGCGAGGTTCCAAAGGAAGAGACCGCGGGTATGTGGAGCCGGCCCGCCATTTCGTTTCCAGATAACGTCGATAACGGCTCCACCGACCGGAAGATGCGCCGATGACCAGTCCTCAGCAGCCCACGCCCCAAGACGACCTGAAGCAGCAGCAGCGTGAGGCGCTGCGCAAAGCTGCCCTGGAATATCACGAGTTTCCGACCCCGGGCAAGATCTCGGTCACGCCGACCAAGCCGTTGTCCAACCAGC
>NZ_JARJLM010000506.1 GCF_029335485.1 Cupriavidus basilensis | reverse complement strand
CCGCCTTGTCGTTCTCGCGGTCGTTGCCGGGAGGCGGCGATCACAAGAGATGGTTCCAGAATGAGGCGGAGACAGCGCCGATATGCCATGCAGCGCCGTGGCATCCCGGCCCACCCAGGCAGTGCCACCCTGGGCCGCAGGCAGATGCGGCCTCGCCGGGCACATTCTGAAGCCATTTCCGACCGGTCGGGCAGGTCACCCAGGGTTTAACACTTCCAACAGCTACGACAATGAAAAAGCTCCTCACGATGGTGGTGCTGGGCGCAGCCGCAACGGCTGCGCAAGCCCAGGAAGTCAAGGGCAATGTGGACGCCGCCAAGAACAAGGTCGCCATGTGTATCGGCTGCCATGGGATTCCCGGCTATCGCGCGTCATTCCCCGAGGTGTACCAGGTGCCCCTGCTCGGCGGCCAGAACGCCAAGTACATCGAGAATGCGCTCAAGGAATACCAGAAGGGCGACCGCAAGCACCCGACCATGCGTGGCATTGCCGCGACCCTGACCGACCAGGACATCGCCGACGTCGCTGCCTACTATGCCCAGCAGACGTCCAGCTCGGCCAACAACACCCAGAAGTAAGAGGACCCATCCATGAATACGCTTAAGACGCTCTCGCTCGCGATCGGCGCACTCGTGCTGGGCGCCTCGGCCATGACCGCCTCGGCTGCCGACCTGGCCGCCGGCAAGGCGCTGGTGGAGAAGGGCAATTGCGCTGCCTGCCACGGCGCCGGCCTGAATGCCCCGATCAGCCCGGACTACCCGAAGCTGGCAGGCCAGCACGCCGACTACCTGTACCACGCCCTGGCCGCCTACCAGATCACCACCAACCCGCAGGTGGGCCGCTCCAACGCCATCATGGCGGGCCAGGTCAATGCCAATCCGGGCGTGACGGGCAAGGACGGCAAGCCGCGTCCCTTCACCCGCGACGAGCTGAAGGACATCGCCGCCTATATCGAATCGCTGCCGGGCGGACTGGTGCTGAAGAAGTAATCCTGCGCGCCGTCGGGCCAGCAAGACAAGCCGCTTCCCGCAAGCGGCTTTTTCTTGCCCGCGCGGCGCCGGACAGCGTGGGCGGCGGACGGGCAAGGTGACGCGAGCAGCGCAACATAATCGCCGCTCCACGGATATCCGGTTGGGGAAGCGGGCTGGCATGGCGTTGGTGGCCCTGGTGGTGGGCGGCGCCACGGGCGGCATCGCGGGCTTGGACCGTCCCAATGAGGGCAAGTTGATCACGGCGGCCTTTCCGCCCGCGATCAGCCGGCTTGTGCCCCAGGCCGATGCCCTGCAGGCCAAGGCGCAGC
>NZ_JARJLM010000505.1 GCF_029335485.1 Cupriavidus basilensis | reverse complement strand
GCCGCGGATTCGCGTCAGCAGGCTCAGCGGTTGCGCATCCAGGTCTTCCAGGCGATCCATAGCTTGCGCATCGGCGTCAGCGAGATACGCTGGTTCAGCACCTGGAAATCGCTGGCTTCGAGTTCGTCCAGCAGCGTCTGGTAGATCGCACCCATGACCAGCCCGGCCCGCTGGGCGCGGCGGTCGGCGGCGGGCAGCAGCGCCAGCGCCTCGCGGTACAGCGTGCGGGACTGTTCGGCCTGATGCCGCATCAATGCCACGAAACGGTCCGAATGCGTGCCCTGGTTGATCTCCGAGACCGGCACCTGGAAGCGCTGCAGCGTATTGACCGGCAGGTAGATCCGGCCGCGCCGCGCATCCTCGCCCACATCGCGCAGGATGTTGACCATCTGCAGCGACAGGCCCAGCTTTTCGGCGAATTCCAGCGTATCAGGATGCTGATGGCCGAAGATACGGGCGCTCATGGTGCCAACCACGCCCGCCACGCAATGGCAATAACGCCTGAGCGCGATGTCATCGAGGTAGCGCGACTGGGTCAGGTCCATCTCCATGCCTTCCAGCACTTCGCCGAACATCGGCTGGGTCAGGCCATACGCTTGCACGTGCGGCTGGAGGGCCTTGGTGACAGGATGGGTCGGCGCGCCCTTGAACATCTGTCCAAGCTCGTTGCGCCACCAGGCGAGCTGCTGGTGGGCGACGCTGTCGTCCTGGGTGTCGTCGACGATATCGTCGACCTCCCGGCACCAGGCGTAGAGGGCGGTAATGGCCTGGCGCCGGTCCGGCGGCAGGAACAGGAAGCTGTAATAGAAGCTGGAGCCGCTCTGCGCGGCTTTCTCTTGGCAGTACTGATCGGGCGTCACGCCGTTCTCGGGTGGGTGAAATGGGGGGCTTTACGACGCGCCGGATTGTAGCATTGCGCTTGCGCGGCCTTGCAGCATGCTCCCGTGCGGACAATCGGCTACAGGCCGGGCGGGACGCACCGCAAAAACACAGGTGCGTAACGAAGCCGATCCGTGTACGTGCACTGCGGCCTTTTGCCTCAGCCAGCGTGGCGCCCGCCCGCGCCTTGGCGTGGATCCATTTTCCTCGCGCCCTCGAGTCGTGTTTTTTCAAACGTATGGCCGCCAGCGTCGTTTGACGCCTTTGGGTACACCCCGTAATATTGCTGACCGGTGAGTTATTAATTGACCCGCCGCTTCGCGTAGTACCCGCCGTTCCACCGATTTCACGCTTAACTCATGCCAGTGCCTTGTCCCAGGCCAGAAGTTGCGGCCGTCGATGTGCCTTTTTGTGCTCTTTTTGGTGTTGGCGGGGCTGCCGCGGCAACGTCAGGCGGCGGTGGCCCACGCGTGCGGCGCTTTCGCGCCCTGTTTGCGTTGCCGGTGCTTGCCGGCTTGCTGGTGGTGCTTGGCGGCTGCAACCGGCAGCCGGAACGCGCGCCGGAAGTCCGCCCCGTGCGCCTGATGCAGTTGCAGCCCGGCGCCGGCAAGACGGATTTCGAGTTCTCCGGCGACGTGCGGCCGCGGATCGAGTCGCGGCTGGGTTTCCGGGTCGGCGGCAAGATTGCCGCGCGCCTGGTCGACGTGGGCGCCACTGTCCGCAAGGGCCAGCCGCTGGCGCGCCTGGACCCGACCGACCTGGGCCTGGCGGAAGCGGGCTCGCGCGCCCAGTATGACGCGGCCAAGACCGACCGCGACCTGGCCGAGGCCGATCTCAAGCGTTACAACGAACTGTTCGCCAAGAAATTCATCAGTGCCGCCGAGCAACAGCGCCGCCAGGCTACCTATGATTCGGCGGTCTCCCGCCTGCGCCAGGCCGAGGCAGCGCTGCGCAACCAGGCCAACCAGACCACCTATGGCGTCCTGACTGCCGATGCCGACGGCGTGGTGACCCTGATCGATGCCGAGGTTGGCCAGGTGGTGACGGCTGGCCAGTCGGTGGTGCGGGTGGCGCAGACCGCCGAGAAGGAAGTGGCCGTCGGGCTGCCGGAGGACCAGGTCGAGCGCCTGCGCGGCATTGCCGACGTGACGGTGCGGACCTGGGCCGAGCCCGGCCGCCCGCTACCGGGCCATGTGCGCGAAATCTCCCCCATGGCCGACCCGGTGACGCGGACCTATGCCGCCCGCATCAGCGTCCCCAACCCGCCGGCCGATTTCAAGTTCGGCATGACCGCGGTGGTGACCTTCACCCGCACGGGCGACAACGCCGCGCTGCGGGTGCCGCTGTCCGCGCTGCTGCAGCAACAGGGCGGCAACCAGGTCTGGGTGTACAACGCCGCGGCGGGCACGGTGAATCCGGTCCCGGTGACGCTGGGTGACCTCCAGGGCAACGAGATCGAGGTCAAGCAGGGCCTGTCGCCCGGCCAGACCATCGTCACCGCGGGCGTGCACCTGCTCAAGCCGGGCCAGAAGGTGAGGCCGCTGCAGGCCGTGGCGAGCGCGCCGGCCGCGCGCAACTGAGGCGCGCGGCATGGATCATTCCCGCTTCAACCTTTCCCGCTGGGCCCTCGAGCACCAGCCGCTGACCCGTTACCTGCTGGTGGTGCTGCTGCTGGGCGGGCTCATTGCCTTCTTCCAGCTCGGCCAGGACGAGGACCCGCCCTTTACCTTCCGCGTGATGGTGGTGCAGGCGTTTTGGCCCGGCGCCACCGCCGAGCAGATCGCGGTGCAGGTCACCGACAAGATCGAGCGCCAGATGCAGGAGGTGCCCTACGCCGACAAGATCCGCAGCTTCTCCAAGCCGGGCGAGACCACGGTGATCTTCCAGCTCAAGGACACCTCGCCGGCCAAGGATACCGCCCAGATCTGGTACACCGTGCGCAAGAAGGTCGGCGACATCGCGCAGACCCTGCCGCCGGGTGTGCGCGGGCCTTACTTCAATGACGAGTTCGGCGACGTGTACGGCTCCATCTACGCGCTCTCCGCCGACGGCTTCAACTACAAGGAACTGCGCGAATACGCCGACCTGGTGCGCCAGCAACTGCTGCGCGTGCCGTCGGTGGCGAAGGTGTCGCTGATCGGGCTGCAGGACGAGAAGGTCTATATCGAATTCAACCAGGCCCGCTTCGCCCAGCTCGGGCTCGACATCAATGCGATCGCCGACCAGATCTCGCAGCAGAACAGCATGAACGCCAGCGGCGTGCTGGTGACGCCCGGCGACAACCTGCAGGTGCGCCTGTCGGGCCAGTTCGCCAAGGTGGAAGACCTTGAAAACCTGGTGCTGCGCGGCCCCAACGGCATCGCCAACATCCGCCTGGGCGATATCGCCCATGTCTATCGCGGCTACGTCGATCCGCCTGCGAGCAAGATGCGCTTCCAGGGCAAGGAGGTGATCGGCCTCGGCATCTCGATGGAGAAGGGCGGCGATATCATCGCGCTGGGCAAGAACCTGCGCGGCGCGACGGATGGCCTGCGCGGGCAGTTGCCGGTCGGCATCGAGCTGGACCAGGTGCAGAACCAGCCCGAGGCGGTCGAGCGGTCGGTGGGCGAGTTCGTGCAGGTGCTGATCGAGGCGGTGGTGATCGTGCTGGGCGTGAGCTTTGTCTCGCTCGGCCTGCATACCAGGCCGCTGCGGCTGGACGTGCGCCCGGGGCTGGTGGTCGCGCTGACCATTCCGCTGGTGCTGGCCGTCACCTTCCTGTTCATGAACATGTTTGGCATCGGCCTGCACAAGATCTCGCTGGGGGCGCTCATCGTGGCGCTCGGGCTGCTGGTCGACGACGCCATCATCGCGGTGGAGATGATGGTGCGCAAGCTGGAGGAGGGCTTCTCCAAGATGGAGGCGGCGACCTTCGCCTATACCTCCACCGCCATGCCCATGCTCACCGGCACGCTGATCACGGCCGCGGGTTTCCTGCCGGTGGGGCTGGCGCGCTCCACCGTGGGCGAATACACCTTCGCCATCTTCGCGGTGACCGCCATGGCGCTGGTGCTGTCGTGGCTGGCCGCGGTCTACTTCACGCCCTACCTGGGCTACCTGCTGCTCAAGGCCCGGCCGGCCGGCGGGGGCGAGCAGCACGAAGTGTTCGACACGCCGTTCTACAACCGCTTCCGGCGGCTGGTGAACTGGTGCGTGACCTGGCGCAAGACGGTGATCGTCATCACCCTGGTGGCCTTTGGTCTTGGTCTCTATGCCTTCAAGTTCGTCGAGAAGCAGTTCTTCCCGGATTCGAGCCGGCCGGAGCTGATGGTGGAGCTCTGGCTGCCCGAGGGCAGCAGCTTCGCCCAGACCGAGAGAGAGGCAAAACGCTTCGAGGCCGCGTTGCGGGGGGACAGCGAGATTGTCAGCCTGACGACCTTCGTCGGCAGCGGCGCGCCGCGCTTTTACCTGCCGCTTGACCAGATCTTCCCGCAAACCAATGTGGCGCAGGTGATCGTGATGCCCACCGACGTGGCGCTGCGCGATCGCGTACGGGCGCGCGTGACCAGCCTGCTGGCGAGCGACTTCCCGCAGCTGCGCGGACGCGTCAAGCTGTTGCCGAACGGCCCGCCGGTGCCGTACCCTGTGCAGTTCCGCGTGATCGGGCCGGATGCCGCCGGCGTGCGCAAGCTGGCCGACGAGGTCAAGGCGGTGATGAGCGCCAACCCCAACACGGTGGGCGTCAACGATAACTGGAACGAGAGCGTCAAGGTGCTGCGCCTGGATATCGACCAGGACAAGGCGCGCGCGCTGGGGGTCAGCACCACCGCCATCGCGCGCGTGACCCAGACTGTGCTGACGGGCGTGGCGGTGGGGCAATACCGCGACGGCGACAAGCTAATCGAGATCCTGATGCGGGCCCCGCGCAACGAGCGCGACGCGATGTCGGACCTGCAGAACATGCTGGTGCCCACCACCAGCGGCCGCGTGGTGCCGCTGACCCAGGTGGCGCGCATCGCCTTCCGTTCGGAGCCGGGCGTGATCTGGCGGGAGAACCGCGATTTCGGCGTGACGGTGCAGTCCGACGTGGTGGATGGCATCCAGGGGCCCACCGTGACGGCGCAGATCAATCCCAAGCTGGACAAGCTGCGCGCGCAGCTGCCGGCCGGCTACCGCATTACGGTGGCGGGCGCGGAAGAAGAGAGCGGCAAGGCCGGCGCCTCGATCGCCGCGCAGTTGCCGCTGTGCATCTTCATCATCTTCACGCTGCTGATGCTGCAGTTGCACAGCTTCTCGCGCTCGCTGATGGTGTTCCTGACCGGGCCGCTGGGGCTGATCGGCGCGGCGGCCACGCTGCTGCTGCTGAGCGCGCCGATGGGATTCGTGGCGCAGCTCGGCATCACCGCGCTGCTGGGCATGATCATCCGCAACTCGGTGATCCTGGTCGACCAGATCGAGCAGGATGTGCGCGCCGGCGAGGCGGTCTGGGACGCCATCGTGGAATCGGCGGTGCGCCGCTGCCGCCCGATCATCCTGACCGCGGCGGCGGCCGTGCTGGCCATGATCCCGCTGTCGCGCTCGGCCTTCTGGGGGCCCATGGCGGTCGCCATCATGGGCGGGCTGGTCATTGCTACGGCATTGACCCTGCTGTTCCTGCCGGCGCTGTACGCGGCGTGGTTCCGGGTCAAGGCACCGGCGCCGGGGCCAGCTTTGCCGGCGCGCTGAGCGCGCGCCGGACCGTGCCCGGCCGGGTCAGGCCGCCGGGCGCGTTTGCCGGGTGTTACATCGCCTCGAAGACCACATCCTGCGCGCCCTCCCACAGCACCTTGGTGCCCAGCGCGCGAAGGTTCTCCTTGCCTTCCACGATGGTCAGGAAGTGGTTGCCGGCCAGCTGGCCCATCTTGCTGGCGAAGCAGCAGCTGCCGTAGGCCAGGATGATCTCGGTCTCGCTGTAGCCGCCCGGGTAGAACAGGATGTCGCCCACCGAGGGGTGGCTGGTGTGGTTCTCGAAATCCACCCCCAGCTTGAATTCGCCCAGCGGGATCCAGCAGCCTTCGCCGCTCCAGCGGACGTGGATCAGCTTTTGCCGGTAGGGCAGCAGCTTGCTGAAGGCCGCTACGGTCTGCGGGGCATCGGGATGGGTTTCGGCGACGAACTGGTAGCCGCCGGCGGTGATACGGATACGGGCCATTCAGGCTCTCCTTGGGTGATCGGGGTTGGGGGTTCGGCTGCTTCAGCTTAGCGCCGCCACCAGCGTTTCTGCAAATGCAATCAGGCTGCGGTCGCTGCCGGCGGGGCCCATCAGCGAGATGCCAAGGGGGGCGCCGGCGCGGCCGGACAGCGGCAGGCTCAGCTGCGGGAAGCCCGACAGCGGCGCCAGGCAGAGGGTTTGCGCCGACAGGTTGCGATAGGTTTCGAGTTCGTCGCCGGCGGCGTCCGACAGTGGCGCGATGTCGGGCATGGCCGGCAGGATCAACACGCCGTCATTGCCGAGCAGCGCCGCCAGGTGGGCGGCGAAGGCGTGGCGGATCGCGCTGGAGGCTTCGAACTGCGCGGCCGTGACGCGCTTGGAGAAGGCGAAGCGCGCGGCCACGTCCGGGCCGAGCTGCAGGCCGTACTGCTCGATCATGGCGCCATCCGTCTGCCACGCTTCCCAGCCTTGCACGTAGCGGAAAGCCCACCAGATGGCTTCCAGCGGGCGATCCGCCACCGTGACCGGCGCGGCCTTGCCGAAGGCCGCCTCGATCCTGGCCACCACCGGCAGC
>NZ_JARJLM010000504.1 GCF_029335485.1 Cupriavidus basilensis | reverse complement strand
TTTGTATGCTTTTAGGTAATGTTTTTTTGTGTTGAGTTGTAGGTGGCGATTTGGTGCAGTGCGTAAGTGAATTTGTATAGATAAAAAACATTGAAATCAGATGTAAATATAACTTTAGGTAATGGCATTGGCATGGGGCGGTTCTATGCGGATGAGGATAGGTTGCCGAAGGCGGTGGGTGGCCGCAACCAGCGTGGGGTGGGCGAATCGTGGGGTAAGCCTGGTGCGGCTGATCCGGTTGCTGGATTCAGGGTGGATTGTTTAAATTCAATTAATTATTTCGTGCGGAATAGAACCAGAAATTTCTGGGGTTGATTCTGGTTTTTGACCTATATGATTCGGTCACCGTCGAGTGACCTAGGTGTCACTGTGGGTCCGGTCGTGAATGAACCAGGCGTTCAGGGAGTCTGGCCGTAAACGGAACGGTCCCGCAGCCGGTGTGGCAGTTCCATTGCGAACCTGCGTTTAAACCGGGGCATCGCCAATAGATTGGTTCATACCCCAACTACCAACCAAAGAAGGAAATCACATGAAGCGCACTATCCTCGCTCCTCTGGCCGCCACCTGCGTGGCAATGGCCGCCATGGCTCCCTCGCTGTCCCATGCGTTCGATGGCCAGCTTGTTTTCACCGGTTCCGTCACGGATGTCACTTGCACCATCAACGGCCAGCAGCCGGGTGCCGGCAACCGGTACGAACTGGACCTGGGCGGCCAGGTGGACCCGGCCGTGTTCACGGGGATCGGCACGAAGTCTGCCGACAAGCCCTTCAACCTGGTGCTGGGCGGCGGCCCTGCCTGCAAGGACGGTAAGTCGGCCTCCGTGTCTTTCGACACGAGCTCGGGCAACATCGATCCCGTCACCGGCAACCTGATCCTGCAAGGCAACATGCCGGCGAAGGGCGTGCAGATCATGATCAGCGACGCTGGCAATGGCGCAACCGGCAAGATCGCGCTGAACCAGGCGCAGGCGGCCCCGCAGGCGGCCAAGATCGCGAACAACACCGCAACGCTGAGCTTTATAGCGAACTATGTCCAGACCGGTGCCACCGTCGAAAGCGGTGCGGGGAATTCGTCCCTCCGCTACACGATGGCCTACTACTAAACCGAGCCGGGATTAACTACTGGGAATGCCATGACGTCGGTCGCTCGCATCTCTTCCTTCCTTGCTGCAGCCGGCGTCGTGGCGCTTGCCGCCTGCTCCGGCATGGCGCAGGCCGCCATTGTCATACAGGGTACGCGGATAGTGTTTCCCGCCGATGCCCGCGAGGTTACCTTGAGGCTGAACAACACCGGCGACGCGCCCGTTCTCGTGCAGAACTGGCTGGACGACGGCCGCGAGAACGTTCCGCCCGAGAAAATGAAAGTGCCCTTCACGATCGCGCCGGCGGTCGGCCGGGTGGAGCCCGGCCGGGGCGCGGTGCTGCGCATCGCCTATACGAAGGAGCCGCTGCCGCAGGATCGTGAGTCCGTATTCTGGCTCAATGTGCTGGAGGTGCCCCCAAAGCAGGAGGGGGCCGAGAATGCGCTCCGGTTCGCTTTCAGAAGCCGCATCAAGTTGTTTTTTCGCCCAACCGAGCTGACGGAGGTCGATGCCGCCCCCGGCAAGCTCACCTGGAAACTGGCCACCGTGGATGGCCAGGGGACGGGAGGCAAGCCAGCGAAGCAGCTTGCGGTGGAAGTCAGCAACCCCACTCCGTACCACGTTTCCTTCGGCCGGGTGGAAGCCCAACTGGACGGCAAGTCCGTATCCGCGGGCGGCGGCATGGTCGCCCCGCTCGGCAAGGAAACCTTCGTGCTGCCGGAGGCCAGGCCCGGCAACCACGCCAGCGCCTCGGTCCGGTACGAAGTCATCAACGACTACGGCGGCCGGTACACCGAAGAAAAGCCGTTGGCGAATTGAGCGCCGGAAGTACCCCTCCGACTCCTCCCGCCGTGCTGCCGGTACGGCGGCTTCCAGCTTTCGCAGATAGGACAACCGTCGGTATATGCAATCCTCAGTACGCCTTGTTCGACGCCCTGGCCCGCCCGGCGGCACCGTTGTGGCCTTGGCGCCGGCTTCCCGGCTGGAGCGCCTTGCGCCACGCCTGATCGGCGCCGTGGCGGCGCTCGCGATGTCGCCGGTGGCGTGGGCCGCGGCAACCGCGGTGGCGGGGCAGGGCTCGGGATCGCGCCAGTCCATCGATATCGGCGCGCAGATCGGCGAGAGCCTGGCGCAGGAAAAGAAGCCGGCGCAGGAGCGCGGCGCGGAGCATGCCCCGTCGCCCGGCAGCGAGCCTGAGCCGAAGCTGCTGGCCGCCCTGGACAGCAAGCGGGTGGTCTTCGACTCCTACATGCTGGCGCAGGGCCCCGAAGGCCTCACGATCGACACCAGCCGCTTCGAGCGGCCCGATATCGTCGCGCCGGGCAGGTATCGCGTTGAACTGCACGTCAACGGCAACTGGCGCGGCACCGAGGACATGGAGTTCAGGCAGGTTGCGGGCAAGGAAAGCGCGCAGGCCTGCTATGACCGCGATCTGCTCGTGCGGGCGGGTGTCGACCTGGCCAGGAGCGCACGCGGCCAGGATCCCGATAGGCCGCCCAACCCGCTGCCGGAGGGGCTGGTCTGCGACGACATCGGGCGTTATGTTCCCGGCGCCGAGCTCAAGTTCGACCAGGCGGAGCAGCGGGTCTATCTCTCCGTGCCGCAATACTACCTGCGGCTGACCACGTCGAAGAATTATGTCGATCCGCAGAGTTGGGACAGTGGCGTCCCGGCCGTGCTGCTCAACTACAACACCAATATATTCACCACCGAGAGCCAGGGACGCAACACCACCCAGGCCTATGCGGGCCTGAACCTGGGGGCGAATCTGGGGCCGCTGCGCCTGCGCCACAACGGCACGCTCACGTGGTCGCCGCAGAGCGGCAGCCGCTACCAGCGCGGCTACATCTATGCGCAGACCGATCTGCCCGCGCTGCGCTCGCAACTGCTGGTTGGCGAGAGTTCGACCAGCGGCGAGCTGTTCGATGCGGTTTCCTTTCGCGGCGCGCAGATCTTCAGCGACGACCGCATGCTGCCCGAAGCGCAGCGCTACTACGCGCCGGTGGTGCGCGGCACCGCCAGCTCGAACGCCAGGGTTTCGGTCCATCAGCGCGGCTACCTGGTCTACGAGACCACCGTGGCGCCGGGGCCGTTCGAGATCGATGACCTGCAGGTGGCCAGCTACGGCGGCGACCTGCAGGTCACCGTGACGGAGGCCAATGGCGCCGCGCGTGTTTTCGTGGTGCCCTTCGCCACCACGGTGCAACTGCTGCGGCCCGGCGTCACGCGCTATAGCATGACCGCGGGCAAGGCCAGCGACCTGTCGCTGCGAGGCAGCGGACAGTACATCGTCCAGGGCACGCTGCAGCACGGCATCAACAATATGGTGACCGGCTACGGTGGCGTGGCCGTCGCCAGCAACTATATGTCCGGGCTGCTGGGCGGGGCGCTCAACACGTCCTTCGGCGGCTTCGGCGCCGACGTCACCTGGGCCAGGGCCACCGTGCCGAACGGCGACAGCCTGCGCGGCGCCAGCTTCCGTGTTTCGTACAGCAAGAACCTGCCCAATAGCGGCACCAACTTCTCGCTGCTGGCGTACCGCTATTCCACGGGCGGTTTTCTTGGGCTGCGCGACGCGCTGATGCTGCATGATGCAGTCGAACGCGGCGCAACCACCGATTCCTATGCGCGCATGCGCAGCAGGGTGGATGCCAACATCAGCCAGCAGCTCGGCGCGAGCGGCGGCAGCATCTACCTCAACGGCTCCTCGCTCCAATACTGGAACCAGCGCGGCCGGGCGCTCAGCTTCACGCTGGGCTATAGCAACCAGTGGCGCGGCAACACCTATTCCCTGTCGGTGCAGCGGGTGCAGAACGCGGCGTCCGGCGGAGCCCTGTTCGGCGGCACCAGCAGCGCCAACAGCACGCTGGTCAGCCTCAACCTGTCGATTCCGCTGGGGAAGTCGGCGCGCGGCGCTCCCGTCCTGAACACCTTCGCCACGCACGACGACCGTTCCGGCACGCAGGTCTCCACCGGCGTGGCGGGGCGCCTCGACGAAGGCGGCAAGGGCTCCTACTCGCTCTCCGGCACCTACGACGACCGGCGCCACGCCACCTCGGGCAACGCCAGCATCAACTACCGCCTGCCCGAGGTCACGCTGGGCGCCAGCATCGGCCAGGGGCAGGGCTATCGCCAGGCTTCCGCCAGCGCGCAGGGTGGCCTCGTCATGCACCCGGGCGGCATTTCCATGGCGCAGACCCTGAGCGAGACCATCGGCGTGGCCCATGTGGCGGATGCGCCGGGCGCCCAGGTCGGCTACGGCGGCGCCCGCGTGGGCCGGAGCGGCTACGCGGTCGTTCCCAGCCTGACGCCTTACCAGTTGAACAGCATCGATGTCGATCCCAGGGACATGCCGGAGGACGTCGAGCTGAAAGTGACTTCGCGCAGCGTTGCGCCGCGCGCCGGCGCGGTGGTGATGCTCACCTACGAAACGCGCAGGGCCCGCCCCGTACTCATCAACAGCCGTATGCCCAACGGCGAGCTGCTGCCTTTCGCCGCCGCCGCCATCGATGCCGAAAGCGGCATGGCGATCGGCGCCGTGGGCCAGGGCAGCCGCCTGGTGGTGCGCAGCGAAAAGGACAGTGGCACGATCCGCGTCGAATGGGGCAGGAAGCCCGAAGAGCGCTGCGCGATCGACTACACCCTGCCGGCGCGCGCCGAGGGCAAACGCAGCGGCTACGAGATGCTGGATCTGGAGTGCCGTCCGCTGCCGGACGGTGGCGTGAACAACAAGAAGCTGGCGGGGCGTCCGTGAGGTTGAACGTGCCCGCAGCAGTGCTGGACAGCAGCAATGCGGCAGCGCCAGTCAATCCGGCCGGCATGCCCGATCAAGGGGGGCCGGGCAGCATGATCGATCCGATCAGCCCGGGCCGGATCCGTCGCGGGCCGCATTGCGCCCGGCCATGGCACGGCGCGGTGCTCGCGCTGGCTTTCCTGCTGGTCCTGGCGCCCGCCGGGGTGCAGGCCGCGCTGTCGATCATCGGCACCCGCTTCATCTACCCCGCCGATGCGCCGGAGCTGAACGTGAGGCTGCGCAATGCCGGCGCCAGCCCGATCCTGGTCCAGGCGTGGCTGGACCAGGGCGACGCCAATGCCGATCCGGCGACGCTGAACGTGCCCTTCATCCTGTCGCCGCCGCTGCTCAGGCTGGACCCCGAGCGCAAGACCGTGCTCCGGCTGCGCTACACCGGCGAGCCGCTCCCGGGCGATCGCGAGTCGGTGTTCTGGATCAATCTCCTGGAGGTGCCGCCGCTGGCCGAGGACAGCACCTATCTGCTGCGCCTCTCCTACCGTACGCGCATGAAGCTGCTGTTCCGGCCGGCGGGCTTGCCTGGCAATGCCGACGAAGCCGCCGGCCGGGTGACATGGGCGTTCGGCCCCGAAGGGAAGGAGGGCGGTGCCGTCCTGGTAGCGACCAACCCCACGCCTTACCACGTCTCGCTGGCGCGTCTGGAGATCCGGCGCGGCGTCGCGTCGGTGGCGCTGGACGGCCAGACCATCGCGCCGCTCGGCGTCACGCGGATCGCGCTAGGCAGCTTGAAGGGCGGTGCCGGGGACGAGGCGGTGATCCGCTACGAAGCCGCCAGGGATAGCGGCGAACTGGTTGTCGGGAATGCGCCAGTGGCAAGGTAGCGCCCGCGCGGGGACCGGCATTTTCTACGAGGGAAGACCTGGGTTTTCCAGGTTGTGGGCGGCGCATGCGCATCGCATGGGCCGGCCGTGAAATACATGTGATGGCGATGGGAAGAAATCAAATGACGGGCGGCGGCGAAACCTTTGTCGATGCCGATGTACGAGTTTGCCCGGCCGTTGCCGGGCGGGCCGTGCGGCGCGGCGCGGCGCTGCGCGCCTGCGGCGTCGGTCTGATGATGCTGCTGCCGGCAGCGGGGCAGGCGCAGGTGCCTGGCGTGCCGAATGTGCCGAATGTGCCCAGGGCCGGACAGACCATGCGCGATCTGGAGACCGTGCGTCCGGAATTGCCCGCGCCGTCCGGCCTGGAGCTGGATTTGCCTAAAGCGGACGATCGCGCCGCGCCGGCCGCGCCCGAGGCGCCGGGGATACGCCTGAAGGTGCGGGGCTTTCGCATCGACGGGAACCAGGTATTCGACCCGGCGCAATTGCTGCCCCTGCTGGCCGACCTGAACGGCAGCGAACAGGACCTTGCCGGCCTGCGCGCGGCGGCGGACCGCATCACCGCGTATTACCACGAGCATGGCTATCTGCTGGCGCGCGCCTTCCTGCCGCAGCAGGATATCGAGGACGGCATGGTCCGGCTCGAAGTCGTGGAAGGCAGGTATGGACAGATTGCCTTGCAGAACGGGTCGCGCGTGTTCGACGGCGTGCTGCGCCAGCCCCTGTCGCGGCTCAAGAGCGGCGAGGCGGTCCATGGCGGGGAGCTGGAGAGCCGCCTGCTGCTGCTGAACGACATGCCCGGCATCGGGATCAAAGGCACCCTGCAGGCTGGCTCGGAGCCCGGTACCACCGACCTGCTGGTCGAGGCGGAGCCCGGTCCGCTGGCCGGCGGCAGCGTGGAGGCAGACAACTACGGCGGCTTCTACACCGGCGAATACCGCCTGGGCGGCAGCGTCTACCTCAACTACCCGTTGCGGCTGGGAGACCAGTTGAACCTGCGCGTGCTCGGCAGCGACAAGCGGCAGCGCTACTACCGCGCCGGCTACCAGTTGCCGGTCGGGCCCTGGTCCACGCGCGTGGGCGTGTCGTACTCAGAGATGGGCTATCACCTCGGCAAGGATTTCTCGGTGCTGGAAGCACACGGCCGCGCCGGCATCCGCAGCGTTTTCGTCGCGCAGCCGCTGCTGCGCAGCCGTGCCTTCAACCTGAGCGCGCAACTGCAATACGACGACAAGCGGCTGCGCGACGAGATGGATCTGTTCGAAACCAGCGTGAGCAAGCGCGTGGGACTGTGGACCGCCGGCGTGAACGGCAACAGCCAGGACAGCTTGTTCGGTGGCGGGCAGACCGTGTTCTCGGCGAGCTACAGCACGGGACGGCTGCGCATCGGTGATCCGCTGACGGAATTCATCGACCGGATCAGCGCGCGGGCCGGCGGCAGCTTCAGCAAGCTGAACCTGAACGCGGCGCGCCTGCAGCAGCTGGGCAACCGCCTGCAGCTCTATGCCCAGGTCAATGCGCAATGGGCCGCCGGCAACCTCGACGGTTCGGAGAAGTTCGGCATGGGCGGGCCCAATGGCGTGCGCGCCTATGCGCTGGGCGCAGGCAGCGGCGACCAGGGCTGGCAGGCCAGCCTGGAGCTGCGCTACGCGGTGGCGCCCGGCTGGCAACTGAGCGCCTTCGTGGACAAGAGCGTGGTGGATATCAACAAGCAGCCCTGGACCAGGGAGCGCAACACGCGCCGGCTGACGGGCGCGGGCGTCGGTGGCGCCTGGGTGGGGCAGGGGCATCAGATCAGCCTGGCGCTGGCCTGGCCCGTGGGCCAGCGCGATCAAAGCGGGGGGCCGGTGCGCAGCCCCAGGTTCTGGGTTCAGGGCGCGCAGTACTTCTGAGCGCGCCGTGAGCCGTGTCGGTGCAGTACCCGTGCTGCCGGGATCCCAGCAGTTTTTTATATAACGTGGAATGAGGTCAATATGAACAAGAGCTACGCACTGGTCTGGAACCAGGCCCAGGAATGCTGGAACGTCGCCAGCGAAGGGACTCGCCGCCGCGGCAAGTCGGCCGGCGCCCGGCGCGTGATTGCCGCCGCCGTGGCGCTGCTGGGGCTGGGGGCGCTGGCGCCGGCGCATGCATTGCCGACAGGCCAAGAGATCGTGTCGGGCAGCGGCAACATCGCGCTCTTCAACAACAACCAGGGTATGTCGATCAACCAGTCGAGCGACAAGCTGATCATCAACTGGAACACTTTCAACGTTGGCGTCGGACAGAAGGTCCTGTTCAACCAGCCCGGCAGCAACTCGGTTGCGCTCAACCGCGTCCTCACCGCGGCCGCCAGCGATATCCAGGGCCAGATCGATGCCAACGGCCGCGTGTTCCTGGTCAACCCCAACGGGATCGTGTTCGGCAGAACCGCCCAGGTCAATGTGGGTGGCCTGGTGGCCTCGACGGCGGACATCAGCAACGCGGATTTCAACAACGGGAACTACCGCTTTGCCGGCGGCGCGGGCTCGTTCGTAAACAATTCCGGCCGGATCACCGCCGCGCCGGGCGGCAGCGTGGCGCTGCTGGGCAGGACGGTCAGCAACACCGGCCTGATCGAGGCCAGGATGGGCCGGGTGGCGCTGGGCGCCGGCAATGACTTCACCGTGAGCTTCGACGCCGGCAACCTGCTCAACCTGCGGGTAAACGGCGGCGTGGTGGACGCAATGGTGGAAAACGGCGGCTTGCTCAAGGCGGACGGCGGCCAGGTGCTGATGACGGCCCAGGCCGCCGGCAACGTGCAGCAGACCGTGGTGAACAATACCGGCGTGATCGAGGCCAAGACACTGCAGGGCAATGCCGGCAGGATCACGCTGGACGGCGGCGGCGCCGGCGTGGTGCGCGTGGGCGGCAGCCTGAACGCCAGCGCCATGACCGGCCCCGGCAACGGCGGCACCATCGAGACCCGGGGCGCCGACGTGCAGGTGCATCTGGGCACCCAGGTCAATACCCAGGCCAACAACGGGCAGACCGGCACCTGGAAGCTCAGCGCGCTGGATGTCAACGTCAACCAGACCGCCGCCGGCGGCGCGAGCACCCTGCTTGGCGACACGCTCTCGCGCAACCTGGGCACCACCAATATCGAACTGGCCAGCACCGTGGGCAATCTCTCGGTTAACGCGCCCATCACCTGGAACAGCGGCAACCGGCTGACCCTGGCCTCGGCCGGCGACGTCAACGTGAACGGCGCGCTGACCGCCACCGGCGTCAACGCCGGCGTGGCCATGGACGCCGCCAGCGATATCAACCTGAACGACAAGGTCACGCTCAGCGGGGCCGGCAACAGCCTGGCGCTGAATCATGGCGGCGCGCTGAACCTGAACAACGGCGCGGTGGTCACGCTGTCGGGGACGGGCGCGTCGTACAGGTCGAACGGCTTTGCCTATAACGTGATCCAGAACCTCGCGCAGTTGCAGGCCATCAACGACAATCTGGGCGGCTACTATGTGCTGGGCAACCGGATCAACGGCGGCAGCCTGAGGTCGATCGGCGGCGACTACGGCACGTTCTCCGGCATCTTCGACGGCCTGGGCAACACCATGAGCAACCTCTCGGTGACCAGCACCGGGCTTTTCTCCGGCCTGTTCGCGGCATCGTCGGGCCGCATCGGCAACCTCGCCCTGGCCAACCTGTCGGTCAACGCAACGTCGGGTAGCGTCGGCGCCGCGGCGATCGGCGGGCTGGTCGGGCAGAACGCCGGCACCATCTCCAACGTCACCGCCACTGGCATGCGCCTCAGCAGCAACACCGGGGGCGCCCATGTGATGGGCGGCCTGGTGGGCCGCAACCTTGAAGGCGCCACCATCGACCGCGCCTCGGTGAGCCTCACCAATCTGAGCGGCAACAGCCTGCTCCAGTCGCTCGGCGGCCTGGTCGGCGAGAACGCGGGCCGCGTGACCCGCAGCACGACGGACGTCCAGCTCTCGGGCTATATGCAGCGCACCGCCATGGGCGGCGTGGGCGGCCTGGTCGGGCTGAACACCGGGCGCAAAAGCTATATTGCCGATTCGTCCAGCCGCGGCCCCGTCGGCACCTACTATGGTGGCCTGAACGTGGGCGGCCTGGTGGGCTACAACCACGGCGGCGTGATCGAGCGCGTCTTCTCCAGCGGCAACACCGGCGCCGCCGGCAATGCCATCGTCGGCGGCCTGGTTGGCCTCAACGACGCCGGCGGCAGCATTGCCGATGCCTCCGCCAGCGGCCGCGTGAACGGCAACGGCGCCGTGGCGATCGGCGGCCTGGTGGGCCAGAACAGGGACGGCAGCCTGAGGAACGTCAAGGCCAGCGGCGTTGTCACGGATTATGCCGGCATCGACGTGGGCGGCCTGGCCGGCAGCAACGACGGCGGCACCATCCTCGGCGCCGAAGCCACCGGCGCCGTGATCGGCGGCAGCAACAACCGCGTGGGCGGCCTGGTCGGCAGCAACTACAGCGGCACCATCCAGGGTTCGGTGGCGCGGGGCAGGACCTCCGGCGGCGCCAACAGCCACACCGGCGGCCTGGTCGGCTACAACGGCGGCGACCTGGTGGCGGTGGAAGCCAGCGGCGAGGTCTATGCCGGCGCGAACAGCTTTGTCGGCGGCCTGGTCGGCACCAATGCGGCTGGCAACGATACCGCGATCGTGTCGGGCACGGCCAGCGGCAACGTCAAGGGGGAGAGCCGCAGCGTGGTGGGCGGCCTGGTTGGGCAGAACCAGGGCGCAATCCGCGCTTCGTCGTCCTCCGGTACGGTGAGCGGCGGCAGCTACACGACGATGGGCGGCCTGGTCGGCCTGAACATGGGCAAGGTCGAGTACTCGAGCACGAGCAGCAGGCTCGGCTTCATACCGAACTATGGCCAGGTCTATGGCGGCCTGGTCGGCGTGAACTTCGGCCTGATGGATGGCAACAGCGTTTCCGGCTCTGCCGCCCTGGTGCCGCTGGCCGGCCTCAACTACGGCGTCATCCAGTAAGGCGCCCAGGCGTTCCTCCGGCCTGACCGGCAGGCCCTGGCATGCCCGTGTTGCGGCATGCCAGGGCATCCTGCCGGGCAATGGAGCACAAGGGAGGAGATGTGCATGTGGCGGGGCCAACCGGGGCTGGTGTATCGGGGCCTCGTTACACCATCTCGAAAGATTGGGAATGCATGGGGATATGGAGAACGGTATGAACATGAATGAATTGCCCGGAGCAGGGCGGTCGGCGATTGCCCGGGGGGCACACCAATCCGCGTGCCTGTTCCTCGCCATGCTATTGCTGGGGCTGGCAAGCGGTAGTGCCCGCGCGGTTTTGGAAAATTCGACGGCCGTCAACTGCAGGCATCCCAATGCGCAGGAAATCCAGCCCTGGACGGTGGCCAATCCCCTGACCAGCAGCACGGCCATCGGCACGGTCCTGATGGAACGGCGGTTCGCGATGACAACCGCGTTCGGCTATACCCCGCCGACGCGCGACGCCCACGACCTGGTCACAGGCGCGCACTGGGTAGAGGGAATGGGAGCGCCCATTCCCAATGGCATTGCGCCAACGAATATCGACGGCATCGGTTTCAAGTGGGAAGCCTTATCGCCAGATGGCGTCAGCCGGCTCCTCCTCAAGCAGACAAACCCGATTGCCGTAAATCTACTGCCTGTCAAGGCCGAAGGGTTAGGGCCCTCGGGAGGGTCTGGAGGACAGACCGTCTCAAGCTACAGGCAGTTTCTGGTCCTGACCAAGGACCCGAACACGTTCGGCCCGGGCGACATCCAGGTGACCGGCATCCCCGGCGGTCTCCAGGTGAGGATCCACTCGGTGGACTTTCTGACATCGGCCGGGGTGAGCCTGGGCAGTACGTTTGTCGTGCCCAACTCGAGCCAGGGATGCCGTGAGTTCATTACCTTCGACAGCACGGGTATCGTCAGTATCGGCGGCAGCCCTCCGCCTGTGATCCCGAAAAAATGCGACGTCGTGGCCAACCAGATCATTCCGGTCGATCTGGGGCGCGTTCCCCTCAGCCAGTTCAAGGCGCTCGGCGACACTTCGCCGCCGAAGCACTTCGAAATCGCCCTGAGCAATTGCGCGGTCAACGCCAAGCCCATGATCAGCTTCCGGGACAAGGCCTCGCCCCCCAACGCGGACAAGACGGTATTGCGGCTCAGCGCGCCGGCCGGACAAAGCGTGGCCCAGGGGTTCGGCATCATCATGACGCGCGAGGACGGCACCCGGGAGCGCATCGCCTATGGCGATCCCGGCGCCGCCACGAAATACGAGATGACCAAGCATGGCAGTAGCGCGAAGCTTCCGCTGTCGGCGCAATACCTCCGCACCGGCAGCGACGCCGAGCTGAAGGCGGGCTATGCGGGCGGCTCCGCCGAGTTCACATTCACCTTCCCCTAGCCGTCGCGGTGAGAGTGCCTTGGCTATGCCTGAAAAGTATAAGGCATCCACTTTTGAGGCATTTGACGGCATAGAGGCCCGGCTTCTACCATGCGGGATCACTCACGCCGCAATCCAGGACGCTCCCCATGGCCAACGCCGATATCGCTCTCCCAGACACTTCGCACACGGCATCGCGCGACCTTCCCCATGGGAGCCTGCACATCGTCACGCCGCTGCTGCGCTCCACTTCCTACTCGGCACGGCTGGGGCGCCCGGTGTGGTTCAAGATGGAAGCGCTCCAGCCGCCGGGCTCGTTCAAGGCGCGCGGCATCGGCCACGCCTGCCGGACCTACAAGGAGCGCGGCGCAAAGCACCTGGTCTGCTCTTCCGGCGGCAATGCCGGCATCGCCGTGGCCTATAGCGGGCGCCTTCTCGGCGTGCCGGTGACGGTGGTCGTGCCGGAAAGCACATCGGCCGCCGCGCGCGAGCGCATCGCGCTGGAAGGCGCGGAACTCGTCGTGCACGGGCGCGCGTGGAGCGAGGCGAACGACTACGCGCTCTCGCTGGTGAAGCCGGACCATGCCTTCGTCCATCCCTTCGACGATCCCCTGCTGTGGGAAGGCCACGCGACCATGATCGACGAGGTTGCCGCCGCCGGCGTCAAGCCGGGCGCGGTGGTGCTGTCGGTGGGGGGCGGCGGCCTGCTGTGCGGCGTTCTCGCCGGGCTGCACCGGAACGGCTGGGGCGACGTGCCCGTGATCGCGGCCGAGACGGTTGGCGCGGCGTGCTACGCCGCGTCGCTGGCGGCCGGTGTGCCGGTGGATCTGCCGGCCGTCACCAGCATCGCCACTTCGCTGGGGGCGCGGCGGCCTTGCGACCAGGCGATGGCGTGGTCCAGGCGGCATCCGATCGTCAGCCAGGTGGTCTCGGACAAGGCAGCCGTGGGCGCCAGCCTGCGCTTCCTGGCGGAGCACCGGATCGTGGTGGAGCCGGCGTGCGGCGCGGCGCTGGCCGCGCTGGAGCAGGCGCCGGCCGTGGCGCCGCCGGCATCGGATGTGCTGGTCATCGTTTGCGGTGGCGTGGGCGCGACCGTGGAACAGTTGCAGGCCTGGGACCGCGCATCCTGATGCTGCGGGGGGCACGTCCAGCGCATGCCGCCGCGGAAATCGGAAGTGAAAATTCCGACTGAAAACCAGACGTTTAATTCATCACAGGAATGGTTCGCGGTGACTACACTGTGAACCTGTACCGCGCTTCACGGCGCCGGTGCAGATAAAAGGCGAAACAGACGACATGCGGGACGCAGATCCGCCTATCCCGCTCCACTGCAAGTGGAAAGTGCCGCCCCATTCTGGAAAGAAAGCAGCAATCATGAATAAGAAGCTCTTCACGACCCTTGTTTCCGCAGCAGCCTTCGGCCTCTGCGTACTGGCCTCCTCCCAAGCCAATGCAACGGGTCCGAAAGATAGCACCAACGCCGGCGACAAATACGGCTACAACCTGCACAACGGCAAGCGCGACCCGTTCACCGACGGCGCCCGCATCGGCGACCCGCGCAGCCCGTTCACCGACGGCGCACGCGTCAACGACCGCCGCGACCCGTTCTCGGACGGCGCGCATGGCGCAGCGGGTTCCACCCTGGACCTCGCCGGCCGTGACCTGACCGGTGTGTCGGCGCCTCCCGCGCATGGCGCGCAAACGGACAGCCAGGCCAACGCCTGATCCTGCTCCGCCGGCCTGGCCTCGGGTTCCCTCGCCCGTGGCCGGGCCGGCAGATCTCCCGCTTCACCACGCAACGCCATCCAGTTACACCTCTCCCATGATTCCCACGAAAAAAATCGCGCTGGCGCTGTTGAGCGTCACGGCGCTTGCTTCCTCGGTGCCTGCATTCGCCGGTCCGGACTGGACCGTCATCGAGCGCGCACGCGCGCAAAAGCAGGCGCAGGCAAAGACGCAGGCGCAGACGCCCTGCGCGCTGAAGAACGATCAGGCGGCTTCGGCGCCCGGCGCCGACAGCAAGGCGAACTGAGTTGGCGGCCCCGCGCACGGCGCTGGGGTGTCGGGAGGGAGTGGGGCGCGGCAATGCGCAGAACAACCCGCCCGGCAGCCGTGGTAGCCATCAGGCGGGAAGAGAAGCGTGCGGCTATTTGTGTCCTTCCGGAGCCAGCACAATGACCATCCACGACACGCCGAAGCGGTCGGCGACCATGCCGAAACGGGGCGAATAGAACGTTTCGCCAAGCGGCATCAGGACCTGGCCGCCGTCGGCCAGCGCGTTGAATATGCGATCTGCGGCAGCGACATCGGGCGCTGTCACCGAAAGCGAGAAGCCCTGGAAGTTGGGCTTGCCCTGGCACCGGCCATCGGACAGCATGACCGTGGTCTCGCCGATCCGCATGGCCATATGCATGATCTTTTCCTCGGTGCCCGCCGCGGGGGCACAGGCACCCTCGGGCGGGGGAGATTGCGGCGGCGGCGCCTCCTTGAAGCGCATCAGCATGGTCACTTCGGCGTTCAGCGCCCGCTTGTAGAACTCGGCCGCTTCCTCGCAGCGGCCTTCAAAGAACAAATAAGGCTGGACTAGCATCTTGTCTCCTTCAGGCATTCTGGGTTGAGGGGGCAGTCTGAGGCTCCTGAAACGCTTTCGGGCTGCAGGCTGCCGTGCGTCCCCGGCTGTCCGTGAGCCGGCGGAAACATTGTGTACACTGTCCACTACCATAGTAAAGAAAACGGATGCTGTCCACACGGAGGCGTAATGGCAGGGGGCAAGCACACTTCCTGTGCCGCAATCGAGGCCGCAGCCGGGGTGGCCGGGCCGGCGGAAGCGGATGACCCGGACCGGATGAACCTGTCGGCTGCGGCATCACTGGCAGCCGGGCCGCCGGCGCGCAGCACCTACCGCCATGGCGACCTGCGGCGCGCATTGCTGGATGCCGGCATGGACCTTGCGCGCGACGGCGGCCCGGATGCGGTCGTGCTGCGCGAGGCCACCCGGCGTGCCGGCGTGGTGCCAAACGCCGCGTACCGGCATTTCGCCAGCCGCATGGATCTACTGCAGGCCGTCCGCTTTGCCGCGCTATCGGCGCTGGCAACGGCCATCGAAGCCGATTTGGCGGAACTGGACGACACCGCGCCGCCTGCCGATTTCGCGCGCGCCAGCTTGCGCGCGGTCGGTACCGGCTACATGCGTTTCGCATTGGCCGAGCCGGGGCTGTTCCGCACGGCGTTCTCGGTGCCGGACGAACTGCAAGGCGTGCCGGTCCCGGCCAAGGCCGGGGACAACGGGCTGAATCCGTTCCAACTGCTCGGGATGGCACTGGACCGCATGGCGGCGGCCGGCGTATTGCCGGCCGAGCGGCGTCCCGGCGCCGAGTATCTTGCGTGGTCCGGTGTGCATGGGCTGTCCATGCTGGTGATCGACGGTCCGCTGCGCGGCGTGGATGGCACCCTGGCGCACTCGCTCGGACAACGCTTGCTGGATATGGTGGAACGAGGCCTGTAGCTTCGGCGCGGGCCATGCTCTTCCATGGTAGCGACGAGGTGGGCGTGCCTGGCTCTCGCTCCCACCAGGGGCGCGATCTGATCCGGGGCTATTGAGCTATGATCGGATCTGGTGTACACATTAAGATGCCCTATTTCCAGTGACACGTCAGTGACCCCTTTGTATTACGCAGGGTGGAGTGGGCCATCTCTCTCCTTTGGCGTGCGCGCGATGTCGGCCAGGCAGGGCGGCAGCGTGGCGGCGCTGTAAGGAATTCCATCATTCGCCCGGTCTCCATTGCAGACACGAATGCCTACCACTACCTGCAGCGCTCATGGAAAGCAGTCCGATCCGCCGCCTTGCCCGCGCGCAGAGGCAACTGAGTCTCGCGCTGTTCGGCGTCATTCCATTGGCGCTGATGCTGGCCGGCACCCTTTGCTGGGGCATGCTCCGCATCGTTGAAGACCAGGAAGAACTGATCGCCATCCACTTTTCCGAAATCACTGGCGATATCAGGGAACAGGAAGCTTTCCTGATGCGCCTGCGCGCGCGGGTCCAGGGCCTGCACCCCGACGACGACTCCGGCGATGTAAAGCTGCGGCGCATCGATTCGAGCGAGCGTCCCGGCGTGATGCTGTTCGAGGCGCGCGTACCGCGCTCGTCGGCCATGTTCAGCGTTGCCTGCGGGAGCGCGACGGGCTGTCCTCTGCAAGACCGGGCCGTGCTCCGCCTGGGTTCCATTTTCTCCGACTACTACAGCGCGTACTGGGCTGTATCCCGCTACCCTCCGGCGGATGTCTTCCTGGTTGCGGCGCATGCCGATGCCAGCGCCGGCATGCAGGCGTTCAGCGCGGCTCCGGAGATCCGGCCGATTTCCCGCGACGCGTACGGCATGGTGTTCTCGATGGTCGCGCAGCATGCCGGCACGCCCTCAGGCGGGCGCGATGCTGCGTCGGGAGCGCTCAGGTGGCTTCGCGCAGATCCGTCGGGCGGAGGCCAGGGCAAGATGCTGGCCGTGCTGCCGATCGACGCATCGGCGACGATGCCGCGAGCGCCGGTCTTCCCGAACGGCAGCCTCTACGCTGTCGCGTTGCTAAGCCCGGATAGGGTTGCCAATATTGGGAGTTTTCCTAAAGCGCCCAACTACGACGATTTCTGGCTGGAAGACAAGGCACGCATCACCATGGTGGGCAAGACGCCGACGCCCGCATCGAAGGCGGATGGCGTCACCTATGCCGCCGACGGCCTGTACTTCCGGCTCCGTGATCCGAGTGGCTCGTGGCTGGCGCTATACCGCATCGGCTATCCGACCCTCTTCCGCCATAACAAGGGCCTGCCTGTCACCCTGGCACTGCTGGCGCTACTCGGGCTGAGCGGCGGCTTGTCCTTTTTTCGCTGGTACCACCGGCGCGTGGTGGTGCCGGCGCGCCGTTTGCACGACAGGCTGGAGGAGAGCGAATCATTCAGCCGTGCCCTCGTCGAAACCGCGCCCGTGGCGCTGTGCGTCTGCAATCGCGCGGACGGCACGACGCTGTTCGGCAACCACCTGGCCAGGCAATGGCTGGGCCTGGATGCGTCCCACAGCCTGCAGTCCGTGCTCGATAGTCCCGCCCAGCTCACGCAGGTGCTTGCAGCAACCCTGCCCGGGGCTATCGAGGAAATCCGGGGCAATGGCAGCAGGCCGCTCTCCCTGGCTTTCGCGCCAACCCGCTACGATGGAAGCACCGTAGTCCTGTGCGCGTTCGCCGATATCAGCGCGCGCAAGGAAATCGAGCGGTCCCTGATCAAGCGAAAGCAGGACGCAGCCAATGCGAACGAAGCCAAGACCGCCTTCCTGGCCACGATGAGCCACGAAATCCGGACACCGTTATATGGCGTCATGGGTGCGCTGGAGTTGCTCGATCTCACCAGCCTCGGTACCGCGCAACGGCAGTACGTGCAGACTATCCGGAATTCGTCGGAAGTCCTGATGCAGATCATCAGCGACGTGCTGGATATCGCCAAGATCGAAGCGCGTCAGCTGTCGGTCGAGTCGGACGATTTCTGCCTGCTGTCGCTGGTGGCGGCGACAGTCAGCCGCTACGCCGCGAGCGCCGAGCAAAAAGGCTTGCTGCTGTACGCCTGCGTGGCGCCCGATCTGCCTGAACACCTGCGCGGCGATACAATGCGGATTCAGCAGATACTGAACAATCTCCTGAGCAACGCCATCAAATTCACCGAATCCGGTCACGTGATTCTTCGTGTCCGGCAAGTGACGGTTGATCGCGAAGATACGATGCTCCTGTTCCAGGTGGTGGACACAGGGCTCGGGATAGCGCGGGAACGTCAGGCGGAACTCTTTGCGCCGTTCTATCAGATAAACAGCAAGATGCATACGGTAAGCGGCGCCGGATTGGGTTTGTCCATCTGCATGCGGCTGGCAAAGCAGATGCACGGGGACATCCGCGTGGTCAGCGATCCCGGCCTGGGAAGCAGCTTTTCGCTGGTGCTGCCGCTGTCGAGCGCCCTGGCGCAGATGCCGTCGCCAGCGCTCGTGCTGACAGGGGAGCCCGTCCATGTGCGATCCCCCAGCAAGGAACTGACCGACAATGTGTGCGCATGGCTGAAGCGCTGGGGTGCATCCATCCGCACGGAGGACGATCTCCCCGGCGATACGGCGCGCCATGCGACCCTGGTGGACATGCTTGTCTCCTACCCGGTTCCCGAGGGCTGGAACGGCAATTACCTGTTTGCCACGAACCAGCCTGTCGTGGCCGACGCGGCCACATTCGGGGAGCATGGCCACCTGAATGCGCACAGCATGCGTGCAATCGGGCGCGCCATCGCCCAGGCCGGGGCGGGTGTGCCGGCGTCGGATGGGGGGGCTGCCCAACTGCTCGCCAATGGCATGCATCTTCGGGTCCTGGTGGCCGAGGACAACCCGATCAACGGTACCATCCTGAGGGAGCAGCTCGAACAGATCGGCTGCAACGTCGTTCTTGCATGCGACGGCGTGGACGCGCTGGCCCGATGGCACCCCGACCTGTTCGATGTCGTGATCACCGACGTCAACATGCCCAGGGCAAATGGCTACGAGTTTGCCGAAGCGCTGAGGCAGCAAGGCTATGACGGCCCCATTATCGGGATCACCGCCAATGCGATGCGCGAAGAGGAGCAGCGCTGCATGGATGCGGGCATGACGTCCTGGCTGGTCAAGCCATTCGACCTGGGGGCGCTCCGGTCCCATCTCAATCTCCCGCCAGCGTCCATCCGGCAAACGGTGGAAGCCGTCCCGGCGTCTCCGGCCAGCGCTGACGAGGCCGAGATCGTGCCGCTCAGGTTCCGCAGCGTGTTTTCCGAGACCATGCGCGGAGATCTCGCGGCGCTCCATCGGGCGATAGCGAATTCGTCCGCTGCCGGTGCGCTCGATACATTGCATCGTATCCGCGGCGCATTGGCTACCGTAAAATTGTTCAGGCTGGTGAAATGCTGCGAAGCCCTGGAAGAAGGTATTCGCGGCGAGGGCCTTCAACAAAGACAGAAGGCAGGCATAGCGCTGGTTGCCTCGCAGATCGAGGCTATTCTTGCTGGATTTTGATAATCAACCAAGCGGCGACTTCTCTTTACCCGATTTTCGAACTCCATGAAAAAAACCAAAATCATCTTAGCGGACGATCATCCCCTGGTGCTCATGGGCATACGCGAAGTCATTGAACAGGATCGGCATTTCGAGGTGGTTGGCTCCGCCTCGGGTCCATCGGACCTGATCGCCAAGATTCCCGCTGCCCAACCGGATATCATCGTCACCGACTATGCCATGCCCGGCGATCAGACGTTCGGCGACGGCCTCAAGCTTGTTGAATACCTGATCAGAACGTTTCCCGGCGTAAAGCTGCTGGTGCTCACCATGCTCACCAACCCGATCATCGTATCCGCCTTGTACGATGCGGGCGTGCACGGCGTGGTGTTCAAGGGCGACTCGCACAACGACATTCTCGCCGCCCTGGTCGCGATCCGGAGTAGCCGAAAATACACGCCGGCCTCCTTCCGGGAGTCTCTGCGCGAGAGTGCGGGCGCGGAATCCATTGGCGAACGACTCACGACGTTGTCGCCAAGGGAATATGAAGTGCTTCGCCATTTCGTTGGCGGCGAATCGGTTCAGGATATCGCCAAGCGCTTCAATCGCAGTATCAAGACGGTTAGCGGCCACAAGGTCTCGGCAATGCAGAAGCTCGGTGTCACAACTGACCAGCAGCTCGTTGCCTTCTGCATTGCCACCGAACTCTTCCAGTAGCAGGGCGCCAGTTGGGGGGCTCCCGCCGGTCTTGGCAGGAATGAGGTTCTTCGCCGATCTGCGGGGAGAGCGAAGGTGACATGTCAGCCGAGCGTGGTCCTCTCGGCTTGTCTTGCCGGAAGACCGCTAGCCGTTCAACGTCGACGACGCGAAATTCGCAAACGCCGTCACCTCGTCCCGGTGGCGCAGGAGTCGCTCCGAGCCGCCGAACTTGCCGAAGAGGCGTGCATGGGCGGAGTGCGGTTCAGGCCGTGGCGACGACGTCTATCCGCAGTGCTTCCCCACCGGCCGCGATCGCGAGCAGGCGGTCGACGTTCGGGTGCGCACCCGGACGGTTGCGCGCGTCGACCGTATGCTCGGCGAACACCGCGAGACCGTGCTCGGCCGCATTGGCGTCCAGCGTGCCGAATGCTTGCTGGAGATAGAAGTACACCGCCAGGGAGCCCTGCTTGCCCGGCTTGTTCTCGATGCTTGCTACCACGGCGCCTTTGCCATTGACCAGATCGATGCGATCGATACCGTCGATAGCAGGCAGTTGCGCGAGGTTATCTTTGAATACGTTGCTCGTTTGAATCACTTAAGACACTCCGTTCTTTCGGAAAATTGCTTGGCGGGCCGTATCTTATCCGATCCGGTGCTGGACGCCGGCGAGCGCGCCGGCAATGCATTGCCGGAAGGCGACGCGTCTACTCGTGCCGCGATTGCGCCTGGCCCGGTGGACCTGACGGGCGGCACAATCGCCACCATGGACGCCGGTGACGAGCCCAAAAAAATACCCAGGCTGCCCGCAAAGGCCGCTTGGGTAGGTGAATGTCCGGGCAGGATGGGTCAGGCTCAAGCCGGAATCGGGATCAACGATTCGGGATCAACGATTCGGGATCAACATCAGTCGGGATTGCTGATGCCGGCAACTGCAAGATCGCCCGAGACCGCGGAGGGCCGTATGCGTTTCGGCGAGGGCGTCGGCAATGCGCCTGGTTTCCGGTGCTCCCCGAGCACGTCCAGCCGGTAGCCGTGCGAGTAGATCACCGAGACCAGCACGCCGTTCGCGGTGCCGAGAGCCAGCGTCCGGCGCATGCGCGATACCAGGCCAGCCAGTGCGCGCGACAACGGTTGCAATTCATGTCCCCAGACGGCGCTCTCGATATCGGCGATGGACACCGCACGGCCCGCGTTCGAGAACAGCAGTACGGTCAGGCGGAACTCCTTGGGGGTCAGGGCAATACGCTTGCCGCGCAGGATCGCATGGCGGGTGACACAGTCTATCTCGTAAGGCCCTGCCTCGATCACCAGTCCCTTCCTGAAGCGGCCGCACGCAACGCGCCGGCTCAAGGCCAGGATCCGTGCCTGCAGCTCGCGGAAATTGACCGGCTTGGTGATGTAGTCGTCGGCGCCGGCTTCCAGGGCCTCGACGAGCTCGTCTTCGCCTCCGGCATCGGCCAGCACCATGATGGGCATATCCCATGCCCAGCGCACCATCCGGACGATGTCGATTGACGGCATGTCAGTGTGCGTGCGATCGATCAGCAGGAGGTCATAGCTCGCGCGTCCGACATCGCGGATCAGCTCGCGCCCGGCGTCGAAGATGCGGCAGTTGAATCCCGCGGACAACAACATTTCGCGCAGGACCTGCACCCGGGCGGCTTGCCCTGTCAGCAGCGCGATATTCAGTGAGGCATTCATGCGGCAACAGATGGAAGGACTGACGGATACGGCGGCAATTGCCGATGCGGGAAGCATGGTGCACCTGCCTTTCTGCGTCTACCAGATAAGTCTTGAAGATTTGTTTAGATGATTTGATGAATCATTGTGTAAATGAAAATACAATATTTAAAATTGGTTCGTTGTTTTTAATTGGGGGGAATGAGGAGGGTGATGGCTGTCGGTAGAAGTTATCCCTGATTGGGGCGGTGCTCGCCGAATGCCAGCGTGCCATCAGCGTCAGTGGCTCCCCGGGCGTATCGTCGGAATGGGGCATCGAGCATCGCCGAAGCGGAGCGCCGGCGCCGATTTCCAGGTACCTCCCTTCACGTCCCGGAGCGCGGTGCGGTCGCTGAAGAATTCAGAATAGTCTGATAGACGGCCCGGCAGATCAAATGAGACTATCGGTCATAGTGATTGTCGGCGGGGCGGCACCTCCGGCGTGGAAGGCGTGCCGGTGGCGCTGGCCGGCAGGTGGACTGCCTGCGGGGCGCGCCTGATCGCCAGCGGCTCGGGCGGCAGCGCCCACGCCTGACGTCCCATCCTTGGGTTCCTACTATGAGGAGTGATATGAACCACATCGTGAAATTAATCGACACGCTCGCGCTTTGCATACCGCAACTCGATTCGAAGCCGCTGCTTGCCGACGCGCCGGCAAGCGCCGACCAGGGGGAGATCCTGGGATGGCTGGCTGACCACCTTGAGCAGCAAGGGCTGCTGGTCTATGAGGAGTGGAAAGAGTACTTCGGAGAACTACCGGCGCTGCGCCCGCTTTCCGGGATCGACTTCTCCGCGTATGACAGTACTTTCATCGTTGGGCTGGTAGAGCATATCGACTGGGAAGAAGTGGACCCGGAGCTCACCTATACGCTGCCGTATGAGATGCCGTACTTGGAATATATCAACGGCTTCCTTCGGGATCATGGTTTGCGACTGGTGGATCTGCTTCCCTTCGAGAATGCGTACATTCTCTGCGTGAAGGACGACGAGACGCTGCTCGAACAGCTCTGCCAATGCCTCAAGCCATTCGACATGGACATCGACGTGCGCGAGGCGATGGATGCGCAGCAAGCGAAAGAACATGTTGAAAAGCTGCTGATCTCGTGAGCGTTGCCTCCATGCACGATCCCATTTCGTTCGATTGGAAAGCGCCCCTGTACGACGTGCTCGGGGTATTGCGACACGCATGAACAAACATGGCTTGCGATGCGTCGTACTGGGCGTGTGCACTTTTGCGATGACTGAACAGGCTCAAAGCCTGTCGATAAATTCAGTTTGCCCTGGAAATTCCCGAGCAGTGTCTATGCCGGCGCTAGCATTGGCGTGGACGCACACACGGCAGCGGGAAACAGGCCGGGGATTCAAGTTCGAGGATGACGAGATAGTGGATTATGTTCGCGCGCTGGTCGTGGCGGGAGCCAACCAAAGGGATGCGAATTCTCATGACCTCGATGCCTGGAAGACCCTGGAAAAGGTCAAGGGGGGAACTGTTGAGGTTCAAGGATGAAGAAGCCGCCCGTCGGCGAGAGGACGAAGCTCGCCTGGAGGTCGTAAAGCCCGAAGATCGTGACAAGGTGCTGTCAGGCATGCGAGAGAATTGGTATCCTGATCGGTTGGACCTGTCGCGCGGATCGTTGATGCGGCGCATCGAGCAGGCATTGCCCAAGCCGCCATGCAGGGTCGGTACCGATCCGTGGGGCTATCGCGTACTGATAGTGCAACCCGCATTGCCATGTGCAGGATGACGGGCCAGCTCACATCAGGCAGGGCAGTCCCTTCCAGTTGACTTCCAGCGAGAAGTTCGATGAACGAGTCGACTGCCAGCAAAGCGTCGGACGCGCCATTACATAGGAAATCAACCCGGCTTCGCTCTTGCCCGGTACGCGATACCAAGGCGTTCTCATGGCCAATCGGTCTTACCTCTACAGCCTCAGCAACCGGCCGTCCTCGTACGAGGACCGTCCGGAGACTATCTCCGGATTGTTTTAGCACGTGCCATGACACACAAGCCGGACGAGGCTTGCCTCCAATGGGCCGACTGGTTCAATCACCGCGGCTGCTTGAGCCAAGCGGCAATGTCCTGGGAAACCCGGGAGCGGCTCAATGGAGGTACTTGGAGGCAAGCGGAACGAGCGGATTGTTTACAACATGTACTGGATGGAGGCCATGCCGATGGCACGGAAGCATCTGAGCAAACTTGCTCCTGGAACTGCGGTGATGACTCTTGCCATTGCTTGCGCAATGGCTGGCGCATGGTGGTGGCTTAAAGCGCAGCACAGAGCGTCAGAACCTGTTCAAGTTGCCCAAGCATTCGTGGCTTATCTGAAAGTGGGGCAGTTTGCCCAAGCCCATGGGCTCACGATGAAAAACCCATACACGGGGCGCACGGTATCTGAGTTGGCAGACATTTCGCGCCGTAACTTGTGCCAAGTGCAAGAGGGACGAATCCTATCGACGTTTCCTTTTCAATCCAACGGCAACCGGTTGCGCCGATGGTTAATGGGCCAAGAGGTTGAGATGTCGCCGATCACGATTGAGTTCGCCGGTAATTGTCCTTTCAATGTTACGGTTCGACGCACGCAGTCCAATGATTGGAAAGTTTCCAGCTTTCAGAGCCATGCGGGATAAGGGTACCCCTGCCTGATTTAATACTTCAGGGACGGAGGGCGTTGAGCGACGCAACGGCGCGTGCCGTGCCGACACGTTGTCTGCGAGAATGCACGCGCCGCGCCTTGGGAATCTCGCGATGCCAGTGCAGGCACTCCCGCGACAGGCTCAGGTGCCATTGGACAACGCTTGCATTCGTTTGCCTGAAAACAAGAATTATCCTATTCCACGATCGCTTGATTCTGGCGAAGATGTGCTGGTGCGCGGGCTGTCCGCAATCCTGCAGCGGATGCATCGTCGTGTGCCCCACGGAGCCGGACGATCGGAAGGGCTTTACAGCCGGTATTGGCGCCGCCTCGGCTCGAATTCCACCGGGAACCGTCCTTGCCTCTGATCCCGGAATCGCAGCAATGGCCATTCCCGGCCCGACGACAGGGCCGTCGGCACGGCGCATGGGAACGCGCAAGCTGCGGTCCTATTCCGATAGTAGTTGCACGGAGTGGAGCGCCGCGCGGGGTGCGGTCGATAGGGCGTCGATTCGATAATGCACAGATTCGTTGAGCGGAGGGCATAGTCGTGCCAATCAGAGTTCTCCTTGCGGATGACCATTCCACGTCGCTGGCAAGGATGCGCCGGGTGTTGGCGCTGATGGACAATGTCGAGATCGTTGACGTACCCAGGCGTTCCACCGAATTGATGGAATTGCTGGGCCGAAACAGAATCGATGTCCTGCTTTGCGCCTTTCACCTGGCTGGCAGGCAGCCTGGAGATGGCATCGCATTGCTGGACCGTCTGCATGGTGTCTGTCCACACGTGCGCGTTGTCTTCATCACGACGTTCTGCAGCCCGCTTGTCCTGCGCGCCATGATTGTCTCGGGCGCCCATGGCTTGCTGATGAGAGGCGACTCGGACCTGGATATCGCAAGCGCCGTTCAAGCCGTCGCGCGGGGGCGCTTGTATATCGCGGCATCGGTGCGCCGCCTGATGTCGTATTCGCGGGCGGTGGACGAGCAGATCGACGCCTTTGCCAGCGATTGCATTTCGCCGCGGGAGACCGAGGTGCTCCGCCGCTATACGCGAGGCATGACGGTGGGCGAGATTGCCACGGCGTTGGGCCGCAGCGTCAAGACCGTGAGCACGCAGCGTATTGCGGGCATGAAGAAGCTGGGCCTGGCAAACGACCGCGAACTGTATGAGTACGCGCTCGCATTCCGGTTCCTTCCCGCCAACGAGGATATCGCCGTGATGGAGGAGGCCGATTCCAGGCAGGGATAGTGGCGCGGGCGGTCGAATGGATGGCTGAATGAGGCGGGCGCCAATGCATGGCGCCGACGTGGCCAAATATCCAGAATCGTCTGATATGAAAATAGACCGATCGCCCGCATTATTTAATAATGCATTTCCATCGACTTCGCGCAAGGCGCCGTGGCGTCAACATTTCGCCGCCGCGCGTAGCCGTCGTGATGCTATATCTTCTGGTTGTGGCGCTGCTGCTGTGTGCGGGCATGGTAGCCGTGCTGTACCTGCAGTCGGAGTTCGACAAGAGCATTTCAGCCTATCGGCGCCAAATGAATGCCGCGGCATATAACGCGCAGACATTTTTCGCACGACGGAGTTCGCTGCTGAAATCGCTGATCGATTCCATTTCCGAAGGCAAGGGGGAAGCGGTCCCGTTGCCATCGAGCGCGGCACACCGCATCGAAGGGATCCCGCTCGCGCTCGACAGGCAGCTGGGCAAGGGCTGGGCCCTGTATGTCACCGAACGGGACAGGGATGCAATCGCGCGGTCAGGCGCCCATCTGGTCTATTGGACGCCCGCGCAATTCACCCAGGCCGGGCTGGAGAATGATCGCAGCGGAATCAGGGCGGCGATCTCGCGAGAGGTGACGGACACGTTGACGGCGCGCGATGCCCACGGGGATAACGCCGGGTCCGTTGTCTGGATCAGCGATGGCATGCATAACCGGCTTTATATGTTTGGCCGGGTCGATCCCGGCGAGAAGGCAGCCGGCTGGCTTGGGCTGGCGCTGGACAATGTCGAGCCGAGTCTGCTGCTTTCCAGTGCCGGTCTCGGCTATATGCTGCTGGACCGTCAGGACAACGTCGTTCTTGAAAGCCGGGAAGATGCCGAGCTAAGGCGGGATCTGGCGAGCTCGACGCGCGAGGATGCCTTTCTCCGGTACGGACCGGGCCCGATACCCCAGTACCTCACCCTCAGCAAGGCGGTGGGCGAGGATGGCTGGCGTATCGTGTATTTCATTCGCGCGAGCGCGTTGCTTAAAGCCGGCATGCCCGCCATCCAGCCAGCGCTGGGCATCTGCCTGTTGCTTGTCATCGGCATTGGCGCCGGCATCGTGTATGTCAACCGGCATCTGATGCTGCCCGCGCGGCGGCAGTTCAACCGCCTGATTGAAAGCGAAGCCTTCAGCCGCTCCATCATCGAGGCTGCCCCGGTAGCGCTGTGCGTGCTGCGCCGCCGCGATGGCAACGTGCCGCTGGCCAACGGACTTGCTCGAAGCTGGCTCGATCACGATGTGTCCTGGCGCGATGCCGCGCTCGCCACCGGCCGCTATCCGAGTGCTGGCAGGGAGCTGTCGCTGCATGATGGCCGCAGCGTCTACATATCGTTTGCTGCCGCGCGCTACCAGGGCGACGATGTGGTGATCTGTGCGTTCAATGACATCACGGCGCATAAGGAGATGGAAGCGGCCATGCAACTGGCCATACGACGCGCGGAAGCCGCCAACGAGGCCAAGACCGTCTTCCTGACTACCATGAGCCATGAAATTCGCACACCGCTTTATGGCATTCTGGGTACGCTGGAACTTCTCGCCCTGAGCACGACATCAGGGCAGCAGAGGGAGTATCTCAAGGCACTCGAAAGATCCTCGGCATCGCTATTGCAGGTGGTCGACAACACGCTCGACATCTCGAGAATCGAAGCGGGGAGCCTGATGCTCGAGCCGGCTGCTTTCTCGCCGCTCGAGCTGACGGAGGATGTGCTTTCCTCGTACGCCGCCCGTGCGGCGCGCAAGGGCCTGCTGATCTACGCCTGTATCGATGCGGACATTCCAGGGAGCGTCCTTGGCGACGCGGCTCGTGTGCGCCAGATCCTGAACAACCTCCTGAGCAACGCCATCAAGTTCACGCAGATGGGCCGGGTGGTGCTGCGCGCGCGGCTGTCGGCAAGGCGGCAGGACGGTGTCGAACTGATGTGGCAGGTGGCGGACACCGGCGTTGGCATCGCGGTTGCAAGCCAGGCGCATATTTTCGAGTCGTACTATCAGGCAAGCGGTAGCAGGCAGGCGACGGCAGGATCGGGACTGGGCCTTTCGATCTGCCATCGGCTCACCTATTTGATGGGGGGCGCTATCCAGGTTGTGAGCGAACCCGGCCTCGGAAGCCTTTTCTCGGTTACGCTGCCCCTTGCGCTGTCCATCGATACACCGGATCCGGCAGTACCCCGATTGCGGCCCGGCATGGTGCATGTGCGCTCGGATGTGAGGGAGTTTGCCACGCATCTGTGCGCCTGGCTTCGCCATTGGGGGGCTGTTGCGCAGCCATACTCCCCGACGCAGGGCGGCCAGCACAGGGGCGAGATATTGATAGACGCATTGCCCTCGGAGCGCAGCGAGGTTTTCTGGGCGGGGCTTCGGGTTCTGGCGACGCCGTTCGGGCCGGACCATCCGGAAAAGAGCGGGGGGGCATGGCGGGTGAATGCATATAGCGTCAGGGCGATCGGTCTCGCAGTCCAGTTTGCGCAGGATGACGTTGCGGAGAGTGGCCGACCAGGCCCAGGCCCAGGCCCTTTTGGCTCGCGTTGACGGCGTTCGAGGTGAACGCGATGGCGCCGCTCGCTTGCGCGCCAGTCGCCGTGCAAGGCGTCGCAGCAGACAGTCCGGCCAGGCACATCGGGCGTCCTTACATCCGCACCCTCTCCACCAGGAAATCCAGCAATGTCCGCACCCGCGCCGGCAGATGGCGGCCCGGGCCGATGTACACCGCATGCACTTCTTCCAGGTCGCCAGGGTTGAACGCTTCCAGCACCGGCACCAGGCGTCCGGCGGCAATGTCCTCGCGCACCTGGAACAGGGCGATCCTTGCCAGGCCGAGCCCGCCGACGGCCAGGCGCCGCAACGCGTCGCCGTTGCTTGCGCAGGCGTTGCCGACGGGCGCCACCGCGGCGGGCTCGCCATCCACCAGTATCGGCCAGCCTTCGATGGCGCGCGCATAGCCTAGCTTCAGGCAGTTATGCCCGGCCAGGTCGGCCGGCACGCGAGGCGTGCCGCAACGCGCCAGGTAGGCCGGCGCGCCCACGATGACCATGCGGGTTTGGCCCAGCTTCCGCGCCACCAGCCGGGAATTCTTCAACGCTCCGGCGCGAATGGCCACATCGGTGCGTTCTTCCAGCAGGTCGATGACCTCGTCGGTCAGCACGAGATCCAGCTGGATATCCGGGTACCGCGCCAGGAATTCCGGCACCAGCGGCAACAGGAAGTGGTCGCCGAAGGGCACGTTGGCGTTGATGCGCACCCGGCCATGCGGCGCGGCGCTGGCGGCGGCGCCGCGCTCGGCGTCGTCCAGGTCTGCCAGCACGCGCACGGCGCGCTCGTAGAAGGCGCTGCCTTCGGCCGTCAGCTCGATGCGCCGGGTGGAGCGGTTGACCAGCCGCGCGCCCAGCCGCGTCTCCAGCCGGGCCACCAGCTTGCTGACAGCCGAAGGCGTCATGCGCAAGGCGCGCGCGGCGGCCGAGAAGCCGCCCTGTTCCACGACCCGTACAAAGACTTCCATCTCGCCTGAGCGATTGACGTCGAGCCGCGACATTGTGAATTCAATTCATAAATATTGTTCGTGCAGGCAGTCTACCGCATGAATCGGTGTATCCCCATACTTCCCTCCTGGCGGCGCATCCGGCATCGCCCGCGGTGGCTCTTCCGCCGCATCGCACGGAACCTGTCCTTCACGTCTCCCATGCCACTAGCCCTTTTTGCCCTCACCGCCGGTGCCTTCGGCATCGGCGTCACCGAATTCATCATCATGGGCCTGCTGCTCGAGGTCGGAACCGATCTCGGGGTCTCCATCGCGGCGGCCGGCCTGCTGATCTCCGGCTACGCGCTCGGCGTGGTGGCCGGTGCGCCGCTCATGACGGCGCTCACCGCACGCTGGCCGCGCAAGACGGCGCTGCTGGTGCTGATGGTGATCTTCACCGTCGGCAACGTGGCCTGCGCGCTGGCGCCGGACTACCACACGCTGATGGCCGCGCGGGTACTGACCGCGCTGGCGCACGGCACCTTCTTCGGCGTCGGCTCGGTGGTGGCCACTGGGCTGGTGCCGCCGCAGCGGCGCGCCTCGGCCATTGCCGTGATGTTCACCGGCCTGACCGTGGCCAGCGTGCTCGGCGTGCCATTCGGTACCTGGCTTGGCCAGGCCTACGGCTGGCGCGCCAGCTTTTGGGCGGTTGCCGCCGTGGGCCTGCTGGCGGTACTGGTGATTGCCGCGCTGGTACCTGCCGAGCGCGCGGCGCCGGAAGCCCCCGACCTGCGCCGCGACCTGCGCGCGCTGATGCGCCGGCCGGTGCTGCTGGGGCTGCTGACCACGGTGCTGGGCTATGCCGGCGTGTTCGCCGTCTTTACCTATATCGCGCCGATCCTGACGCAGATCACCGGGTTTGCCGACAGCGCGGTATCGCCCATCCTGCTGGTGTTCGGCGTCGGCCTGGTGGTGGGCAACCTGCTTGGCGGCCGGCTGGCGGACCGCCGCCTGCAGGCCACCGTGCTGGGCAGCCTGGCGGCGCTGGCGGTGGTGCTGGGCCTGATGACCTTTGCGTTGCATAGCAGGGTGCTGGCGGTGATCTTCGTCGGCCTGCTTGGCGTGGCCGCCTTTGCCACCGTGGCGCCGCTGCAGATGTGGGTGCTGGAGCGTGCCCGGGGGGCCGGGCAGAGCCTGGCGTCCAGCTTCAATATCGCGGCCTTCAACCTGGGCAACGCCATCGGTGCCTGGCTGGGCGGGGCGGTTATTACCCGGGGCCCGGGGCTGGGCGCGGTGACCTGGGTTGCCGCGCTGGTGCCGGTAGCGGCCCTGGCGGTGGCGTGGCTGGCCATCCGTCTCGAAGGCAGTACCCACGGCGGGCAGGCGGGCGGCAGCTCGGGCCTGTCTTCGCAGCCGCTGCACTGATGCGCGGCTCCGCCGAACCATTTTTCATGCTTCTTCTTTCATCTTCATCGAGAGCCAATCATGTCCGCAAGCCAACATCTGCAGCGCCTGCTGCTCACCGTCGCCCTGACCGCACTGTCGCTGACCGCCGCCGCGCCGGCCGCCGGAGCGGGGCCTGCGGGCGCTTCGCAGGACCAGCGCGCGGCCATGGCTGGCGACGCCGCCGGCAACTGGGTGGGCAGCTGGAGCGCCAGCCCGCAACCGGTCTGGGGGCCTGACTTCATCTTCCCCACCAATATCCCGGTCAGCGTCGAGCGCCGGACCATCCGCCAGGTGGTCCGTCTCAGCCTGGGAGGTGACAAGGTACGGGTGGAGTTATCCAACACCTACGGCGCCGAGCCGCTGCATATCGGTGAAGCGCGCGTTGCGCTGGCGTCGGCGAAGGCGGAGAGCCAGGGGCAGACCGTGCCCGGCACCGATCGCCCCCTGCGCTTCGGCGGCCAGCCGGAGATCACCATACCGCCGGGCGCAGCGGTGCTTAGCGATGCCGTCGAGTTGCCGGTGCCGCCGCTGGCCAGCCTTGCCGTCAGCCTGTTCCTGCCCGGTCCGGCGCGGCTCGAGACGTTTCACTGGGAAGGCCGCCGCACGGCTTATATCGCGGCGGGCAACGCCACGGCTTCCACGCACCTGGCCGAACCCGCCATCACGCCTGCCCGCATCGTGCTGAGCCATATCCTGGTCGATGCCGCGGCGCCGGCCAGGGCCGTGGTGGCGCTGGGCGATTCGATCACCGACGGCGCCGGGGCGACGCCGGAAACCGACCGCCGCTGGCCGGACTTTCTCGCCCAGCGGCTCGCGCCCGCCAACGTGGCGGTGCTCAACGCCGGCATCTCCGGCGCGCGGGTGCTGCGCGACCGCATGGGCGTCAATGCGCTGGCCCGCTTCGAGCGCGACGTGCTGGCCCAGCCGGGGGTGGCGGCGGTGATCCTGCTGATGGGCATCAACGACATCAGCTGGCCAGGCACGCTGTTTGCACCGGAGGAACCCGCCATGCAGGCGCAGGCGCTGATTGCAGGCTATCGCCAGCTGATCGCGCGCGCCCATAGCCGGGGTGTGCGCATCGTCGGCGCGACCTTGCCGCCGTTCGAAGGCGCGCTGGAGGGGACGCCGCTGGACAACTACTACAACACGGACAAGGAAGCGCTGCGCCAGCAGGTCAATGCCTGGATACGCACCAGCGGCGCCTTCGATGCGGTGGTGGATTTCGATGCGCTGCTGCGCGATCCCGCGCATCCCGCGCGGCTGCTGCCGGCCTATGACTCGGGCGACCACCTGCACCCGGGAGATCGCGGCTATCGGGCGATGGCCGAGGCGATCGACCTGGAGGCCTTGCTGTAGGCCGGTGCGTTGCGGCTGCGCAGGCGGTAGCGTATGCTGGCGGCTGCCTGCCGGCGCCACGGAACATGTCTTCACGCAGGCCCGCCTTACTCATCATCACGCCAACATGATCACCTGCTACCTGCGCTATATCGTCGACGCCACCAAGCTGAAGGAGTTCGAGCATTACGGCAAGCTGTGGATTCCCCTCGTGGAGAAATTCGGCGGCCAGCATCATGGCTACTTCCTGCCGTCCGAAGGGGCCAACAACGTCGCCCTTGCCATGTTCTCCTTCCCGAGCCTCGCCGCCTACGAGACCTATCGCCAGCAGTCGTTCAATGACCCGGCGTGCCAGGCGGCATTCCGCTATGCGGAGGAGACGCGCTGCATCGTCAGCTACGAGCGCAGCTTTTTCCGGCCGGTGTTCGGGTAGCAGGGCGGGCGGCTGGCCAGTGGCTTAGTGCCGCCGGCGCGGTCACCGCCCCATCGCCTGGCCGATCAGCTTACCCAGCAGCTTCACCCCTTCCTCGATCCGCTCGTCCGCGATGGCCGTATATCCCATGCGGAAATGGGGCGAGGGCGCGTCGGTGGCGAAGAACACGTCGCCTGGCTCGATGATGACGCCGTGCGTGAGCGCGATCGCTGCGAGCTTGCGGGCGTCGAGCCCGGGCGGGCCTTCGACCCAGAACGAGGAGGCCCCCGGCGAGTTGTGCGCGCGCGCCTGCGGCAGGTGGCGCGCCAGCATTTCGCGCAGGATTCCCGCGCGGCGCTGGAAGATGGGCGCTACGCGCCGCAGCAGGGCGTCGTGGTGGCCCAGCGAGATAAACAGCGCGGTGGCGCGCTGGTTGTTGGCGGGCGGGTGGCGCAGCATGAAGCGGCGCAGCGCGCGCGCCTGCCGGATCACCGCGGCGGGGGCGACGATATAGCCCAGCCGGATGCCGGGCACGAAGGATTTGGACAGGCTGCCCACATAGATGACGCGGCCGTCGCGGTCCAGGCTCTTGAGCGCGGGGATGGGCTGGGTCAGCGCGGGGTTCTCGGTGTCGTAGTCGTCCTCGATCAGTACCACATCGTGGCGGCGCGCTTCCAGCAGCAGGGTCTCGCGCCGCTCCAGCGGCATGGTGACGGTGGTGGGGCACTGATAGCTGGGGGTGATGAAGGCGTAGTCGCATTGCGCCAGCCCGGCGTCCGGGCACAAGCCGGATTCGTCCACCGCCAGCGGAATCACCTCGCGCGCGCGCATGCCGAAGATATGGCGGGCATCGTTATAGCCAGGCTCTTCCAGCCCGACCCGGGTGCCTTGCATCAACAGGTCGGCCAGCAGGTAGAGCGCGTGCTGCGCGCCCATGGTGACCATGATCTCGTCGGGGTTGGCCCACACGCCCCGACGCGGCAGGATGTGTTTTTGCAACTGCTCGATCAGCAGCGGATCGTCGCGGTCGATCAGGTCCGAGGCCCAGCCGCGGATCTCCAGCACCGCCAGCGCCATGCGCGAGCATTCGCGCCAGTCGGCGGTGGGAAACAGCGCGGGATCGAACTGGCCGTAGATGAAGGGGTAGGGGTAATTCTGCCACTCGCTGGGTTTGACGATGGCGCGCTTGCCGGTCATGTCGGGCAGGCGCGCGGCCCAGTCGGGAGCGGCTTCCGGCCCCGATCCGGCATCGGCCGCGGGTGTTGCCTGCGGGGGCGCCGGCACAGGACTGGCCGCGCTGGGCAACTGCGCCACGATGAAATAGCCGCGCCGCGGCCTGGTTTCCAGGAAGTGCTCCTCGACCAGTTGCTGGAACGCCAGGATCACCGTATTGCGGGCGATGCCCAGTGTGGCCGCCAGCTCCCGGCTGGAGGGCAGGGCGCTGCCTTCCGGCAATTGCCGGGCGAGGATGGCCGATACCAGTTGCTGGCGCAACTGTGCCTGCAGGCTGACGCCGGCATCGGGGGACAGTTGCAGCAACCGGTTCCAGAAAGTGTTCGCCTTGCCTAAGCTTGCCATGCCGCTCCGTTGCTGTGGCCGTCGCGCCGGCCCTGATGATCTGCGGCGGATGATGGGCGAAGCCGGCCGCCGGCGAAATGCGGCTCGGCCGCAGGCCGGCGCCGGGCTTCCCGGCGATCCGCGGGCGGGTCCTTCAGCGGCCGAGAATCCATCCCGCCAGGCTTTGCAGGTCGTCCTTCGACAATCCTGCATAGGGGGGCATCGGCACCTGGCCCCACTTGCCGGCGCCGCCGGCGCGGATGTTCTGCTCCACCAGTGCCGCGGCGCCTGGCTGGTTCGCGTATTTTGCCGCCACGTCCTTGAAGGCCGGGCCCACTACCTTCTTCTCGACCGCATGGCAGGCGGTGCAGCCATTGGCCGTGAGCAGGGCCTGGGGATCGTGGCTGCCCGTGGCCGCAGCGGCAGCCGGTGCCGGCGCATTGCCTTGCACCGCGCCTCTGTCCGCATAAGCCGTGCGCTCCGCCCCGTAGGTCCTGGTCAGGTAGTCGACCATGGCCGGGATGTCTTCATCGGGGAAGGGCGCGCCAAAGGGCTTCTTCATCTTCCTGACCGTGGCGTCCCAGTAGCCGCGCGGCGATGAAGGCGGCTGCGTCAGCACGTATTGTGCCGAGTGGCAGGTCATGCAGTTTTGCCGGACCAGCTGGTAGCCGGGCAGTTCGCTCGGCGTATAGCGCGCGGTCTCGGGCGGCAGCGTGATTTCCAGCGCGTGCACGGCCGGCGCGCCGGCGAGCGCGGCCAGGGCGAGGGACCAGGCGCGAAAAGGGATCTGTCTGGTGGTATGCATGGCTGTCTCCTTCATGCCGCCACCACGCGCGTGGTTTCCACCACGTTGCGCATGTAGCCGGCCGGGTTCCACAGCGCGGTGAGGGGCTGGCTCTGGCCGATACGGTTGCTGGCGCGCACCTTCAGCTCGTACTCGCCCTTCTTCGGCGGCGTGAATGCGGCCGTCCACTCGCGGAAGGAGTAGCGGCCCAGGTCCTTGCCGAGCTGCGTGGCGCGCCAGGTGCGGCCGCCGTCCACGGACAAGGCCACTTCGTCGATGCCATAGCCGCCGTCGAAGGCGATACCCCGCAGCACGGTCTGGCGGCCGGCGTGCAGCCTGGCGCCATCTTCCACGCTGGTGATGAAGGAGCGCACGTTGAAGCGGTTGATCGGCACCGTGCGCGCGGGCGCGGAGCCCGGCGCCACGCAGGCGCAGGCGTTGTCGGGGATGCGGTAGGCGGCGGTCATCCAGAAGCCGTCGAACGGCTTGTCGAGCACCTGGATGTCGGAGAGGTGCTTGACCCAGTAGGTGCCATAGTGTCCAGGCACGATCAGGCGCAGCGGGTAGCCGTTCAGCATGGGCAGGTCCGCGCCGTTCATGGCCCAGGCCAGCATCACCTCGCCGTCGCGCGCCTGGTCGATGGACAAGGCCTTGACGAAGTCCGGGCTGCCTTCCAGCGGCGGGTGATCCAGGCCGTCGAAACTCACCTGCAGCGCGCCGGCCTGTACCCCGGCTTTGTCCAGCAGCGCTTTCAGGGGCACGCCGGTCCAGCGCGCATTGCCCATGGCGCCGTTGCCCAGCTGTCCGCCGTTGGCGCGTGGGGCAAAGAAGCCCCGGCTGTTGCCCGAGCACTGGTTGACCGCCACCAGGTCCACCGGGCCGGCCAGCCGCCGGATCTCGTCGAGCGAGAGTTCCAGCGGCGTATTGACCTTGCCGCCCACGCGCAGCCGGTAGGTCTGCGGATCGATGCTGGTGGGGATGCCGCTCCAGTGATAGCGCACGAAGAAGGCGTCGTTGGGCGTGATCAGGCCATCGTTGAACACCCTGAAGGGCGTTTCCAGCTGCGGCGGCCGGCTGGTCAGCAGGATCAGCGGTCGCTTTTGCGGGAAGGCTACCAGTTCTCGCTCGCCGTTTTCGAAGGGGAGTTCGATGCGATCGGCGGCGATGGCCGCCAGCGCATCGAGCGCCGGGTGGGCCAGCGCCGCGCCGGCGCCGATCGCGCCGAGCGCCCGCAGCGCGCCGCGGCGGCCCGGTTGGGGTGATACGGGATCATGGTCTCGGGCCATGCCGGCCTCCTCGTCTTTTGTGGGTACAGCGGTATTGGGCGGCACCGCCCCGGTCCGACTTCAGATCACTTCGTCCTTCATGTGATACCAACGGTACAGGAACCACTGCCCAAAGCGGCGGAACGGCGCGAACGCCTGCGCTTCCACCATCTCGCGCACGTTCGGGAACGGCAGCGCCGAACGGAATATCGGCAACTCCGGCCCGGCGCTCTTGCCCGCGATCAGCGCCGCCATGCGCTTGCCGGCCTGGGCGGAATACATCACGCCATTGCCGCCATAGCCCATCGCGTAGTAAATGGTCTGGGCCGGGTCCGGCTGGAAGATGCGCGGCATCATGTCGTGGCTCACATCGACCCAGCCCCACCAAGAATAGTCGATCTGGATGCCTTCCAGCGCCGGGAACTTGCGGTGCAGGTCGCCAACGAGCTTGTCCTTGTATTTATGCTGCGGCGCATCGTTGCCGGTGATGGCGCTGCGGCTGCCGATCTGCAGGCGGCCGTCCGGCATCAGCCGGTAGTAGTGCCGCAGGATGCGCGTGTCGGTGATGACCTGCGTCGTGCGGAAGTTGCATGCCTCGCGCTCGGCGGGCGTCAGCGGCCGGGTGACGATGGAGTTCGACAGGATGGGGAACAGCCGGTTCTTCAGTTGCGCATGCAGGCTCGGCGACGTGTAGCCGCCGGTGGCCACGCCCACCGCGCGGGCACGCACGATGCCGCCCGGCGTCTTGAGATAGTGCACGCCGCCGCGCGTTTCCCAGCTCAGCACCGGGCTGGAGGGATGCACCCTGGCGCCCAGCGCGCGTGCCTTGCGCAGGTAGCCGAAGGCCAGCTTGCCGGCATGGATGCCGATGCCTTCGGGCTCGTGCATGGCGCCCGCGGCTTCCTTGTCGTCGACGTATTCGCGCTTGACGGTGTCGGCATCGAGGATGCGCGCGTCGTACCCGAACACCTCGCGCAGCACCTTGGCTTCCTTCTCCAGCCCCGGCATGACCTTGGCCCGGTGGGCGATGTACAGATGGCCGCCCGGCTGCGGATCGCAGTCGATGTCCTTGATCAGGCCCTTGAAGGTCTCCATGCCGTCGCAGACTTCCTCGTGCAGCCGCAGCGCGGTATCCAGGCCGTAGCGCTGGATCCATTGCGAGCGCTTGAGCCGGCCCGAGGCGCACTGCGCCTGGCCGCCGTTGCGCGTGCTGCAGCCCCAGCTCACGCGGTTGGCTTCCAGCACGGTGGCTTTGATGCCGTGCTCCTGGGCCAGGAAGATCGCGCAGGTCAGGCCGGTGAAACCGGAGCCGATGATGGCCACGTCCACGTCGATATCGTGCGTGATCGGACCGTCGTCCGGCGGCGGCTCGCCGGCGGTGCCGATCCAGTAGGTGGGGGCGTACTCGCGGCCCTGGCCGGGCGTGGGCGCGACCAGGGGGTCGTAGGCCGGGTCGTACGGTTTCGAAGGCGCGGTGGCGCGGCCTTCGGGCAGGATCAGTCTGGCGGCGGTGGCATCCATTTCATTCTTCCTCTTGTACCCTTGATGGGGAATGGATTCAGCTGCCGGCGCGCGTTGCCGTGGCGTTCGCGGCGACCGGCGGACGGTCCTTGCGGTAGGCGTTCTTCACCGCGATCTTGCCGTCGCGGAAGGTGAATACATCCACCATGCGCGCCTCGATGCGCGTGCCGTCGGCCTTGGTGCCGCGGAAGGTCGATTCGCTCACGCCGCGCTCGCCGGCCACGAAATGCTCGCCGTCGAGCCATGCCGCATCCGGGAATGCCTGCCATGCCAGCTGGAAGCCCTCGCGTACCGCGTCGCGGCCCTTGAAGCTGCGGCCGAACAGCTCGCTGCCGGCCACCGCATGGAACACGCAATCGTCCGCCATGAAGCCCATCAGCGCTTCGATATCGTGGCGGTTCCAGGCGTCGGCGAAGGCTTGCAGGGTTGCCGCGGTAACTTGGTGGGTGGTCATTCGAGTCTCCTTGATGTCGTTGATCGCATCGTTGATCGCTTGCGTGCCGTACGGACCGATGCGGCTTATGACTGCAGCATAGAGAGGTGGCGCGCAATGCTGTAGGGCCAGATCCCGTAAATCGTTTGGGCCAGCGTGCCGGGCAGGCGCGGGCCAGCCGAGGCGGAAAGGGTCCGCCGCGGCTGGCGATGTTTTTCTTTTGAGGGGAATCCGCGATGGCATGCGTCGCGGAAGGTGGATCGGGCCAGGGAGCCCGTCAGCCGGTCAGTCGGCGCGGCGTATCTCGGGCATCCGCGCAGCGCCGGTGTGCTTGCGGCATTGCTGGCGCACGGCAAAGGCCAGCAGCAGGATGCCCAGGCTGGCGATGCCGAGCAGCAGCGGGGTCCGTTGGTCGGGGATAAAGGCCATGGCGACGACGATCCCGGCCATGCCGGCGATGGCGAGATAGGTCAGGTAGGGGAAGGCCCACATCCGCACCTTGAGCCGCTGCGGCGCTTCGCGTTCCAGGCGCGTGCGCAGGCGCAGCTGCGAGAGCGCGATCAGGATGTAGACGAAGATGGCGACCGTGCCATACGAGTTGACCAGGAAGGCGAACACCTTGTCCGGCGACACATAGGACATCACCACCGCGCCGTAGCCGAACAGCGTGGCGAACAGGATGGCCCTGACCGGCACGCCATTGCAGCTCAGCCTGGCCAGGGACTTGGGCGCATCGCCCCGCTTGGTCAGCGCAAACAGCATGCGCGACGAAGCGTAGAGCCCTGAGTTCAGCGCCGACAGCACCGCGGTCAGCACCACCGCGTTCATGATCTGCGCCGCTGCCGGAATGCCCATGGCCTTGAGCGCGCTCACATAGGGCGTGGCGATGCCTGCCGAATTCCACGGTACCAGGCACACCACCAGCAGCACGGAGCCCACGTAGAACACCAGCACGCGGGTGATGACCGAACTGGTGGCCTTGGCTACCGCCTTCTGCGGTTCCGCGGTTTCCGCCGCGGCGATGGTGACGATCTCGGCACCGAAGTAGAAGCCCGTTGCCGCTACCGCGCCGGTCAGCACCGGCATGATCCCGTTCGGCGCGAAGCCGCCATGCACGGTCAGGTGCGCCACGCTGGCGGTGGCGCCCGGCCACATGCCGAGCACGAACAGGCCCGCCAGGAACAGGAACACCACGATGGCGGCCACCTTGATCGAGGCAAACCAGAACTCGAATTCGCCGAACGACTTCACCGAGATCAGGTTGGTCAGCATCACCAGCAGCACCAGGCTGATGCTCCAGGCTGGCACGTCGGGCAGCCAGAACTGCACCAGGCTGGCCCCGGCCACGGCCTCCAGCGCGACCACGATCACCCAGAAATACCAGTACATCCATCCGGTCAGGAAGCCGGCCAGCTCACCCATGGCCGGGCGGTCGCTCCAGGCCTCGCGGGCATATTCGTAGAAGGAGCCCACGGTGGGCAGCGCGCACGCCATCTCGCCCAGCATGCGCATTACCAGCACCACCAGCAGGCCGGTAATCAGGAAGGAAATCACCGCCGCCGGTCCGGCGGACTTGATGACGACGCCGCTGCCGACGAAAAGGCCGGCGCCGATCACACCGCCCAGCGCGATCATGGTCATGTGGCGCTGCTTCAGCCCGTGCTTCAGGCCGCTTGACTGCTGCTCATCGTGAATCACTTTGCTTGTCTCCTGCATTACCCAGGGTCATGCGCCGCGGTTTTTATAGTAGGTCGGCGATGGGCTCGCCGCCGGAATCCGCGGTCGTTGCGGGGAGGCGGCGCATAGGATACGCGCCGCCTGCGCCGCGAAGGTCGGATCATCGCTTGCCCGGGCGCGATGCGGTATCCGGGCAAGCGATGATCGCGCGCTTGGTGGCTTGGCTGCTTGCGGCCTCGCTCAGC
>NZ_JARJLM010000503.1 GCF_029335485.1 Cupriavidus basilensis | reverse complement strand
AAAATGCGCGAATAGCGCGCAAATTGACTGAAATGCGCTTGTTAGGAGCCCAGGCAATAGCATATTTTTCAGGCACTGAATCCTGGAGACAATATGGCTACCATCAATGACCGTGATGCACACGGCAACCGCCAGACCAAGAAGGCGACCGCAAGCGGGTGGATCGGATCTGCGCTCGAGTACTACGACTTCTTCATCTACGCGACTGCGGCGTCGCTGATCTTCCCGCAGATTTTCTTCCCCTCGACGGACCCCAAGGTGGCCATCGTCGCCTCGCTTGCGACCTATGGCGTCGGTTACGTGGCCCGGCCTATCGGCGCCTTCTTCCTGGGCCACTGGGGCGACACCCATGGGCGCAAGACAGTGCTGGTCCTGTGCATGTTCCTGATGGGTTTCTCGACCATGGCGGTCGGTCTCCTGCCGACCTACCATCAGGTCGGCGTGCTCGCCCCCGTGCTGCTGGTCGTGCTTCGCCTCATCCAGGGCTTCGCGGTGGCCGGCGAGATCTCCGGCGCCAGTTCGATGATTCTCGAGCATGCGCCATTCGGCCGGCGCGGCTACTACGCCAGCTTTACGCTCCAGGGCGTGCAGGCAGGGCAGATCCTGGCCGCTGCGGTGTTCCTGCCGCTCGCCTATTACATGCCGTCGGACGCATTCAATGCCTGGGGCTGGCGTATTCCCTTCCTGCTGAGCGCCATCGTGCTGGTCGCCGGCTTTGTCATCCGCCGCGAAGTGTCGGAGCCGCCCGTGTTCGCCAAGGAGGCAAAGGCAGGCGACGTGCCGCGCTCGCCGATCGTCGAGGCCTTCAAATACAGCTGGAAAGACATGATCCGCGTCGTCTGCGTCGCCCTGATGAATGTCATCCCGGTGGTCGCCACGATCTTTGGCGCAGCATATGCGGTGCAGCCGGCCTACGGCATCGGCTTCGACAAGAGCATCTATCTGTGGATTCCGGTCGCGGGCAACATCATCGCGGTGCTGGTCATTCCGATCGTCGGCAACCTGTCGGACAAGATCGGCCGCAAGCCGCCGATCATTGTCGGCGCGCTCGGCTCGGGCCTGCTTTCGTTTGCCTACCTCTACGCCATCAGCATCCACAACGTGCCGCTCGCGATCGTGTCGTCGCTGCTGATGTGGGGCATCGTCTACCAGGGTTATAACGCGGTGTTCCCGAGCTTCTACCCCGAGATGTTTCCGACGCGCTCCCGCGTCTCGGCAATGGCGATTGCGCAGAATGTCGGCACGGCCTTCACCGCCCTGTTGCCGGCGCTGTTCGCCACGGTGGCGCCGCCGGGGTCCGCCAATATTCCGCTCACGATCGGGGCCATCACGTTCGGGGTGACGATCATTGCGGCGGTGGCGGCCTGGAGTGCCCGGGAGACCCATCGTATCCGCCTGAGCGAACTCGGCGAGCCCGGCGCCGTTCCCATGGATAAGGGAGACTACGACCGCTTGCGGGCCGAGGCCATGGGCGGCACGCGCGTGGCAGAGGCATCGGCCTGAGGCAGCCACCCCGAGC
>NZ_JARJLM010000502.1 GCF_029335485.1 Cupriavidus basilensis | reverse complement strand
CAAGGCGGTGCCCGGGGGCGGCGACGGCAGGCGGCGGCTGGCCGCGCCGCGGTAAAGCGCGGTGCGGCAACCCTGCGGCCCCGCTTGCAAGCGAGGCTGCAGGCGGTTTTTACCCGGCAGGCCCGGTAACTGACACAATGTCGGCTTCGGCAACTGGCGGCCGCCTGCCGCTCCAGCCGCGCTCCCACGGAGGCGCGGCCGGGCGGCGATGCGCCGCTGCCTTGTGACAGCGTGACTGTGCAACTGTGAAATCCATACTCCCTACCCTGGCGGCGCTTTGTGTCGGCCTGGCCGGCGCGGCCGTCCTTGTGGCACCGGCCAATGCAGCCGGCGCCAGCGACGCGGGTGCGCCTGCGAAGGCCGGCTCGCGCTCCGGCGCCCGGCCGTCCCCGCAGGCGGCCGGACCGGCCGGCCAGCGTGCCGGCCGGCAATCCGCCGCAGGCACGCAGATCAACCACGACCAGTACGCACTGCGTCCGGAACGCGATACCCAGCCGCGCAGCAGCTTCGGCCTGCGGATGAAACCGGGATGGGACCAGCAGGGCGATCCGGACGGTCCCGGACGCTAGCCGCCGGCCAGCCGGAGGCGCGCCCCTTGCGGTGCTCCGCCTCGCACTTTTATTGCCTTTCCTTGTCCTCGTGGCGATCTCCCGCCTGCCCGCGGCCATCGGCGGAATCAGCGTGTGCCGGCGGCGCGCAAGCACTGGCCGAGGCAGGCGCGATGCTCAACTCCTGGCAAAGATGCTGTGGAAATCCGGCACGCCACTGTCGCGCACGGTCAGGTCGAGCGAGCCTTCGATATGCTGCAGGTGCTCGGTCATCAGCGCGGCGGCGCTGGCGGCATCGCGCCGCTCGATGGCATCGATCAGGTTGCGGTGCTCATGTTCGGGGCAGGCAGGCGCGCCTGGCCGGTCATACAGCGTAATGATCAGGCAGGTCAGCGAGACCATTTCCCGGATCAGTTTCTCCAGGATCGCATTGCCAGCGATTTCCGCCAGCAGGATATGGAATTCGCCCGACAGGCGGATGACCGCGGCCCGGTCGCCGCGGGTGCGCGCATGGTCTTCTTCCTGCACGTGGCGGCGCATGCTGCGGATCTTGGCCGCCGTGGCCTGCCGGGCCAGCACGGCGGCAAGTTCCGGCTCCACCACGCGCCGCGCCTGGAACACCTGGCGCGCCTCTTCCACCGTGGGGCTGGCGATGAAGGCGCCGCGATTGGGCACCAGCGTCACCAGCTTCTCGTGCGCAAGGCGCGCAAACACTTGCCGTATGCGCGCGCGGCTAGCGCCGGTGACTTCGCACAGGCGCTCTTCCACCAGCTTGGTGCCCGCCAGCAGGCGGTGCTCCATGATGGCGGTGAGCAGGTTGAGGTAAATCGCTTCGTTGGCCGAGGCCTCGGCAGCGGGCAGTTCGGCTGCGCCGTCCGCCGCTGCGGTTGCCGCGGGCGCCGTTGCCGCCTTCTTTCGGGTTGTTGCCATCTGGGTACGCGTAAGTCAGCCTGTCGCCGAAACTGGCGACGAAATTCCGACATATCGTACACAACTGCGGCGACAAGGTCCTTCCTGCCGGTCCTGCCACGCGTGTCAACCGAGCGAGAACGGCGCCAGCATGCCGGCATAGGGCTTGGGCAGTGGCCGTGCCCAGTCTCCGCGCTTGCTGGTGCCAAGCCGGATCGACACCAGCGCCTCGGTCATTTTCACGGCGGCGGTCACGCCGTCGATGACCGGCGCGCCGATGATGTCGGTAATTTCCTCGCACAGGTCGGCCATGCCGGCGCAGCCCAGCACGATGCACTCGCTGCGGTCCTGGGCCAGCGCCAGCCGGCAGCGCTCTGCGATGATGCGGCGTGCGTCGGATCCCGGGCGTTCCAGTTCCAGCACGGACAGGTCGCAGGCGTGCACATTGCGGCAGAAGCGCTTCATGCCATAGCGCTCGGCCAGGTGCCAGGCCATATTGCAGGTGCGCGCAAGCGTGGTCACCACGCTGAAGCTGCTGCCTATCAGGCTGGCCGCATGCATGGCCGCCTCGGCAATGCCAAGCACCGGGCCGCGCGCAAGCTCGCGCGCCGCGTGCAGGCCGGGGTCGCCGAAGCAGGCAATGACATAGGCGTCAACGCCGTCGCGCTCCCCCGCCAGGATCTCCTCCAGCACGCCGGGCACCGAGAGCGCCTCGTCATAGTGGCTTTCGATCGAGGCCGGCCCCATGCGCGGGCTCACCGCGCTGATGCGCGTGGCCGGCGCGGCGACGGCGCGCGCGCATTGCCCGATCTTGTCGGTCATGCTCTGCGTGGTGTTGGGGTTGATGATCTTCAGCTTCATGGCGATCTCAGGTGGTCTTGTCGAAGTGCGCGGGCATCAGGCGCGGCGCCAGCAGCCGGTACAGCGCCAGGGCGATGCCCATGCCGATGAACCAGCTGTAGTTGGCAAGCTGCTGCCACGCCGGTAGCACCACGCACAGGATGGGAATGGCGGCGGCCGGGATCATGGTGGCGATCGCCGCCGGGTTGTAGCCCTTGCGGTACCAGTAGCGGCCATGCGGGCTCATGGTGTACAGGTCGTCCACCACGACGCGCTGCCGCCGCACCAGGTAGTAGTCCGCGATCAGGATGCCGAACAGCGGGCCGATGAAGGCGCCGAGCACGTCCAGCGTGTAGTGGATGACCTGCGGGTTGTGATAGAGATTCCAGGGCGTGATGAAGATCGAGGCTACCGCCGCGATCATGCCGCCGGTGCGCCAGCTGATGTGCTTCGGCGAGACGTTGGAGAAGTCGAACGCCGGAGACACGAAATTGGCGACGATGTTGATGCCGATGGTGGCGGTCATGAAAGTGAACGCGCCGAGCAGCATGGCGAAGGTGCTGTCGATGTGGCTGACGGTCTCGACGGGGTCCGTGATCAGCTTGCCGAATACCGGCAGCGTGGCCGAGGTCGTGATCACCGTGAGCAGGGAAAAGCCGAGGAAATTGACCGGCAAGCCCCAGAAATTACCCCGCTTGACCGAGTGGAAATGCTTGGCGTAGCGGGAAAAATCGCCGAAGTTCAGCATGGGTCCCGAGAAGTAGGACACCACTAGCGCGATGGCCGTCAGCATGACCGGCACCGCGTCCCAGCCGCTGTACTTGAGAAAGCTCAGGGTCAGGTTGACGTTCTGCCAGCCGGCCTTCTGCACCAGCCAGATGGCCAGCGCGATCATCACCACGTAGACGGCCGGTCCCGCCCAGTCGATGAACCTGCGGATCGTTTCCATGCCGTTCCAGAACACCAGCGCCTGCAGCACCCACAGGGTCATGAAGGCGCACCAGCCCAATGCCGAGAGCCCGGCGAAGCCGTGCAGCTTCGCGTCGGCGCAGGGCGCCAGCGCAGGGAAGAAATGCAGTGCCAGCACCAGGAAGGCGCTGGATGCCAGGTAGGTCTGGATGCCGTACCAGGCCACTGCGATCAGGCCGCGGATGACGGCGGGAATATTCGCCCCCAGCACGCCGAAAGAGGCGCGGCAGATCACCGGATAGGGCGTGCCGGTGACCTGGCTCGGCTTGGCCACGAGGTTGCAGAAGAACTGCACGATCAGGATGCCCACCAGCAGCGATACCAGCACCTGCCAGCTCGATAGCCCCAGCGCGAACAGGCTGCCAGCCGTGATGTAGCCCCCGACGCTGTGCACATCCGACATCCAGAACGCAAAGATGTTGTAGGTGCCCCAGGTCTGCCGCCGCAACGGCGCCAAGTCTTCGTTGGTGAGGCGCTCATGGTAGCCGGGCTTGATCAGCGCGTTGCCATGGAGGCTGGGCTCGTCGGCTGCGCCGGCGGCGTCGGTTGCGGGGGCTGGAGTGGCGGTTGCTTGCATCATGGATCTCTCCTAGTGGCGGATGCTGGCCAGGGGGAAGCACGGTATGGCGTGCTCGATGTCCGTTGCGATTTCCTATTTTGAATACAAAATTGTCTACAAAAACTATTGAAGTTGTAGACGTTGTTCTAGGATATGGACGCAGCACTGTCAACAGGATTGGGAGTGACCTAGGGCATTCCCCGAGCGCGCCGGGTGGCCGCCGCCGTCGGTGGGAGCAGGCCGGCGAACTGTCGCGATTGGCCCGAATGGCTGCCTTTGCGGTACGCTTGCTGAACCGCCGCCACACGGGCCGACCGCCTCGGCATCCGGGCCGGCATGACCCTCACGCCACAAGGAGTCCCGATGTCCGTCAGCCCGTCCGGCTTCGCGCCCGCCCCGGTCGCAGCCCGCGCCACCGTCCATCACCTGCGCGCATCGCGCATCCGCGAGGTGGCCAACGCCGGCATCGGCCTGCCGGACGTGCTGCCGTTCTGGTTTGGCGAGTCCGACCAGGTCACGCCCGCCTTTATCCGCGACGCCGCCAGCCGTGCGCTGGCCGGCGGCGCCACCTTCTACACGCACAATCTCGGCATCGCGCCGCTGCGCAGCGCGTTGGCCGACTACGTCGGCGCGCTGCATGGCGCTACGGCGCTGGACAACGTGGTGGTCACCAGCGCCGGCGTCAATGCGCTGATGCTGGCCGCGCAACTGGTCGCCGGACCCGGCGACCGCGCGGTTGCCGTCACGCCGCTGTGGCCCAACCTGGTGGAGATACCCAAGATACTGGGTGCGGAAGTGGAAACCGTCTCGCTCGATTACGGCGCGCATGGATGGACCCTGGATCTCGACAGGCTGCTGGCCGCGCTGACGCCCGATACGCGGCTGCTGATGATCAACTCGCCCAACAATCCCACCGGCTGGGTGATGTCGCGCGCGGACCAGCAGGCGGTGCTGGCGCATTGCCGCCGCCACGGCATCTGGATCATTGCCGATGAAGTCTATGAGCGGCTGTATTACGGCGGCGATGCGGGCGAAGGCGCCATCGCGCCATCCTTCCTGGATATCGCCAGCCGCGACGAGCGCGTGATCTGCGTCAACTCGTTTTCCAAGGCCTGGCTGATGACTGGCTGGCGGCTGGGCTGGATGGTGCTGCCCGCCGCGCTGACCGACGATCTCGGCAAGCTGGTGGAGTACAACACCTCGTGCGCGCCGTCCTTCGTGCAGGAGGCCGGCATCGTGGCGGTGCGCGAGGGCGAGGCCTTTACGCGCGGCCTGGTCGGGCGGCTGCGCGCGGCGCGCGATCACCTGGTGGGCGCGCTGGCCGCGGTGCCGGGCGTGGACGTGCACGCGCCGGACGGCGCCATGTATGTGTTCTTCCGGCTGGCGGGAGCCAGCGACAGTCTCGCCCTGTGCAAGCAACTGGTGCGCGAGGCGCGGCTCGGGCTGGCGCCGGGCAGCGCGTTTGGGGATGAGGGGGAGGGCTTTGTGCGGTGGTGCTATGCCTGCGACGCGGCCAGGCTGGATGACGGGGTGAAGCGGCTGCGCGGGTTTCTGGGACGCTGAGCCATTCTGCTTTCCCACGGCTGAGCGGTCTTCGCGATGGCGTCGAGGACCGCCGGCAGCATTCGCATGCCGGCGGTGCGAGCACGTGCCAGACCGGTCTGATTCGCCAGCCCTTCAGGCCTATCGCGGGGAGGACGCCGGATCCTGCCACCAGCCACCGCCCAGCGCCTGCAGCAGCGCGGCGGAATCGGTAAAGCGGCTGGCGGTGGCCTGCGCCTGCGCGAGCGCCGCCTGCCAGTATTGCCGTTCGGCATCGAGCACCGCAAGCTGGCTGACGCCGCCGAGGCGGTACTGGCCGGCCACGATGGCAAGCGTGTCCCGCGCCTGCCTGGCGCTGTCGGCGCGGGCCTGCAAGGTGCCGGCATCGGCTTCGAGCGCGCGCAGCGCATCGGCCACTTCGCGCAGGCCTTGCAGCACCGCCTGCCGGTAGGCCGCCAGCGCTTGCTCGTAGGCGGCCTCGGCCGAGCGCTTGCGGGCCAGCAGCTCGCCGCCGCGGAACACCGGCTGCACCAGCCCGGCGGCCAGCGACCACACGTTGAAACTGCCGAACAGGTCGCGCGCGGACAAGCTCTGCGAGCCGGCGCTGCCGGACAGGGTGAGCTGCGGGTAGAGCTGTGCCGTGGCCACGCCGATACTGGCCGATGCCTGGTGCAGCAGCGCTTCGGCCGCGCGGATGTCCGGGCGCCGTTGTGCCATGGCGGAGGGCAGGCTGAGCGGCAGGGTGGCGGGCAGCGTGAGGTCGTCCAGCCGGAATTCGGGCAGCTCGGCGCTGGCCGGCGGCTGCCCCAGGTAGACCGCCAGTTGATGGCGCGCGGCGGCAATCTGTTGTGCCAGTCCCGGCAGCAAGGCCTGGCTCTGCGCCAGCTCGTTGCGCTGGCGCTGCACCTCCACCCGTGCCACGCCGCCGGCCCGCAGCCGCTGCTCCATGATGGCAAGTTGCTGCTGCTGGGCCTGCACGATGGCCTCCGTATCGGCGAGCTGCGCGCGCAGGCCGGCCTCGCGGATAGCGGCTGTGGCCACGTTGCCGGCCAGCGCCAGGCGCGCCGCTTCAAGCTCGTAGCGCTGGTAGTCCACCGCGGCGCGCAGGCCTTCCAGCTCGCGCCGCTGGCCGCCGGACAGGTCGAGCGTGTAGGAGACCTGGACGCTGGCGCCATACAGCGTGAAGGGACCCGGGTTGGGAAAGGCGGTGATGCCCACCGAGGCGAGATCGACCTGCTGCCGGGTGCCGTTGAGTTTTGCGTCCACGCGGGGCAGCAGCAGCGCGCCGGTGCTGGCCACCAGGTCCTGGCGTGCCTGTTCGAGCCGGGCCTGGGCTTGTGCCAGCGTGGGGCTGGCGTCGAGCGCCGCGCGGATGGTGCGGTCCAGCGCCGGGCTGCGGAACAGGGTCCACCATTGCGCGGGCACGTCCGTGCCACCTTCCAGCGTTTGCGCCTGGCCGTGCGGCGCGTCGGCGGCGCCGGTGCGCACCGGCTGCGCGCCGGCGGTGTAGCTGGAAGCGGCGGGCGCCGCCGGGGCTGTGAAATCGGGGCCAACGGCACAGGCCGACAGCGTGGCCGCGGCCAGCATGGCGAGCGCGGCGCGGCGCGGTGTGGACCGGACAGGCGGCCAGGGTTGCATGGCGGGCTCCCTCAATCCAGTGTGCGGCGGTAGAAGCGTACCGCGATGGTCATGACCACCACGGTGAACAGCAGCATCGGCCACACATTGGGCCATAGCTCGGTCCAGCCGTTGCCCTTGAGCAGGATGCCGCGGATCATGCGGTGGAAGTAGGTCATGGGCAGCACGTTGCCGATGGCCTGGGCCCAGCCCGGCATGCCCTGGAATGGGAACATGAAGCCGGACAGCAGGATGTTGGGCAGGAAATAGAAGAAGGTCAGCTGCACGGCCTGCAACTGGTTCTGCGCCAGCGAGGACAGCGTGATGCCCACCGTGAGGTTGGCGGCGATGAACAACAGCGCCGCCAGGTAGACCGCCACCACCGAACCGACGAAGGGCACATGGAAGATCAGGCGCGCCGCCAGCAGGATGATGGTGGACTGGATCAGCCCGATGAAGATGTAGGGAATGATCTTGCCGGTGATCACCTCGAGCGGCCTGACCGGCGTGGCCAGCAGGTTTTCCATGGTGCCGCGCTCGCGCTCGCGGGTCATGGCCAGGCCCGTCATCATCACCATCGTCATGGCCAGGATCACGCCCATCAGGCCGGGGATGATGTTGTACTGCGTGAGGCCCTCGGGGTTGTAGAGGTGCTGCACCGTGACATCGAATGGCGGCTTGCCGCCCGCCAGGTGCGCGAGCGCGCCCTGCAGGTCCTTGTCCGCCACCGAGTATGGCAGCTGCGCCAGCGCGGCCACGGCCGCGCCGGTGGCCGACGGGTCGGTGGCGTCGGCTTCCACCAGCAGCGCCGGGCGCTCCCCGCGCAACAGGCGCTGCGTGAAATCGGGGGGGATGCTGAGCACGAACTGCACGTCGCCTTTCATCAACGCCTCGCGGCCGGCCGTTTCGTCGGGCAGGGTGCCCACCACGCGGAAGTACGTGGACGCCTGCATGCCCGCGACGAAGGAGCGCGTGAACTCGCTCTGGTCCGCGGCGATCACCGCGGTGGGGAGGTGGCGCGGGTCGGTGTTGATGGCGAAGCCGAACAGCAGCAGTTGCATGATGGGCAGGCCCACGATCATGCCGAAGGTGACGCGGTCGCGGCGCAGCTGCAGGAATTCCTTGAGCACGATGCTCCACCAGCGCTGCAGGGAGAAGGCGAAGCGGGAGCCGTTCATGCCCTGGTCTCCCTGTCCCTGTCCTTGCCCTTGCCGGGCTGGCCGGCGCGCATATTGTCGTCGGCCCGGCTCATCATGTGGATGAAGACATCCTCGAGGCTGGTGTCGATGGGCGCGAGCCGGTGCCCGGGCCCGGCGATGCGGCGCAGCGTGGTTTCGAGGACGGGGCCGTCGTGCCCGGTGACGTGCAGCGCGCCGCCGAACACCACGGTCTGCTCCACGCCGGGCTCGCCCTGCAGTTGTTCCGACAGCGCGGAGAGCTGCTCGCCCTCGACGCTCCAGGTGACCAGCTTCTGGCTGGCCACCACCTCGCTCGCCGTGCCCTGTGCCAGCAGCTTGCCGTAGGCGATATAGGCAAGCTTATGGCAGCGCTCGGCTTCGTCCATGTAATGCGTGCTGACCAGCACCGAGATGCCGCGCGCGGCGAGCTGATGCAATTGCGTCCAGAAATCGCGGCGCGCCTTCGGGTCGACCCCGGCGGTGGGCTCGTCGAGCAGCAGCAGCTCCGGCTCGTGCAGCAGGCAGGCGGCCAGCGCCAGGCGCTGCTTCCAGCCGCCGGACAGCGCGCCGGCCAGTTGCTGGGCGCGGCTGGCCAGGCCGAGGTCTTCCAGCGCCTTGTCCACGGCCTCGCGGCGCCGCGGCATGCCATACACGCGCGCGACGAAATCCAGGTTTTCGCGGATCGAGAGATCGTCCCAGTAGGAGAACTTCTGCGTCATATAGCCCACGCGCCGCTTGATCTCGGCGGTCTCGCGCAGGATGTCGTAGCCCAGGCAGGAGCCGGAGCCGGAGTCCGGCGTCAGCAGGCCGCACATCATGCGGATCGAGGTGGTCTTGCCGCTGCCGTTGGGGCCGAGGAAACCGAAGATTTCCCCGCGCGCGACCTGCAGGGTGAGATCGACGACAACGTGCTTGTCGCCGTAGCGCTTGTTGATGTCATGTACATCGATGGCCAGCGCGCCCGGTTTCCCCGGCTCGCCGGGCTGTCCGGCTGCGCGGCGTGGCGCTTGCGGTCCGTCGGCGGCAACGGTCGCGCTCATGGCCTGGCCACCTCGACCGGCTGGCCCGGGTGCAGCTTTGGCGCATCGGCCGGCGCGGGCCGCGCTTCCACCAGGAACACCAGCTTGCTGCGCGTTTCGTTGCTGTAGATCACCGGCGGCGTGTACTCGGCCTGGCTGGAGATGTAGCTGACGGTGGCCGCGATGGGCGCCGCGCAGCCATCGCAGCGCACGCGCACCGTCTCGCCATTCCTGAGCGCGCCAACCACGGTCTCCGGCACGTAGAAGCGTACCTTGACGTTGCCGGGCGGCAGCAGCCGCACCACCGGGCTGCCGGCGGGCACCCAGTCGCCCGGCCGGAAGGGCGTATCGTAGACCAGGCCGGCCTGGGTCGCGCTCACGGTCTTGCGCGACAGCTTCCACTCGGCCTGCGCCAGTGCCGCCCGCGCTGCGGCGACCTGGGCCTGTTGGGCAGCCTGCTGGGCGCTGCGGCCCGGCAGCCGGGCCACCTCGATGCCGTGCTGCAGTTCGCGCACGCGGGCGGCATCGGAAGCGGCCGTGGCACGGCTTTCTTCCAGTTGCGCCAGTGCGATCCCGCCGATGGCGTACTGGCTCTCGTCGCGCTTGCGTTGCTCGGCGCTGCGCAGGGCGGCCGCCTGCGCCTGCAGCAGCTGTGCGCGGCTGACATCCACTTCGGGCGGGCGTTTGCCCGTCTGCAGGTCGGCCAGCTGCGACTCGGCCGCGCGCATCTGCTCCTGGGCCTGCTGGCGTGCGGCGCGCTCGTCCTCGGCCTCCAGCGCGAACAGCGGCGCGCCGTCCGCCACCTGCTGGCCGCGCTGGACCGAGAGCTGGTCCAGCCGGCCGGCGAAGGGCGACGCCACGCTGACAAATTCGCCTTCCACATAACCTTGCCAGGACGGCGGCGCCGGCTCGCCGCAGGCGCACAATAGCGCCGCGCCGATGGCGGCAGCCGGCATGGCGAGCGGCCGCGGGCGCACGGCCCGGCGAGGGTCGGATGGGAGGAGATCAAGCGAGGGTTGGCGTGGCATGCGGGCTCCGTGGCTGGCGGGCTGGATTCAGGCGGAAGGCGGCGCGGCTGGCGCCGCCGGCCTTGATGCCACCAGGCCATGCGCCAGCAGCGCGCTGACGTGCCGCACCAGCGCTTCGCTGTCAATCGCCTCGGCGCCGGGCAGCCGGCGCCAGATATGGGTAGTTGCCAGGGGCAGCAGCGCGAGGCCGATCAGCGACACCATCAACAGCGGCGGCTCCAGCCCGGGGTTGATTTCGCCGCGCGCGCGCGCTGCCGCCAGCGGGGCGATCACGGTGCCGGCGCGTTGCAGCGCGATCCGCTGCAGCACGCGCTGGTGCAGTTGCCCATCGGCGCCGACGATCTCCCGGATCCATAGTCCGGGGAACCATGGCGTGGCGGCCGCGGTGCGGATCAGCCGGCCGGCAATGCCAATCAGCATGGCGGCCGGGTCCGCGCTGTCGGCGGCGGCCGGCACGAACACCTGTTCGACCAGGGGCTGCAGGCGCTCGTCGACGACCGCGTCCAGCAACTGGTCGCGGTCGCGGAAGTAGTAGTGCACCAGGGCCGGCGTGACGCCCGCATGCGCGGCAATGGTCTTGATCGGGGTGGCGGCCACGCCGTGTTGCGCGAACAGCGCGGTGGCGGCGTCGAGC
>NZ_JARJLM010000501.1 GCF_029335485.1 Cupriavidus basilensis | reverse complement strand
ATCGCTTTCTTTTGGTTACTTTTCTTTACGAGTAAAGAAAAGTGACACCTCCATGTGCCCAAGAGCCCGACGCCACTCCGCCTTTAGGCCCTGCAATCCTAAATCAGATCCCTGCGCGATACGCACCCGATACGCTCACGCACCCGCGGCTCTACCCCGGAGACTTTCCAGCCACCGATTGATGGTAGCAGCCTCGCCTGCATTTTCCTGCACGGCGGGCCAACAATTCACAGGCTGCTCCGCGAGCCCGCGCACCTCCCGCGGACTCAGGCTGAAGCGGCGGCGAAAGGCGCGGCTGAACGTGCTCTCATTGGAAAAGCCGTAACGATACGCGAGTTCCGCAATGCTGAGCCCGCTGCCCCTGGATCGGGCCAGTGCATCGAAACAGCGATCCAGCCGCCTGCCCTGGATGTAGGCATTCACGCCGCCGTCACGCTCGAACAGGCGATAGAGGCTGGCCCGGGACAGGCGGAAAACGCCGGCGACCTGCTCTGGCGAAAGCGCTTCCGCGCCCAGGTGTTCTTCGATATGGCGCTGCACCAGCCTGCGCATGCTGCGGCGCGCCGCGGTCTGTACTTCAGGCTCGCTATCCCGAAGCCTGGCGCCACTGCCCTCCAGCATGATCAGCGCCGCGGTGACCGAGGCCGCCATCTCCTCGCCGGTCAGGCAGGCGCCGGCCAGCATGAGTTGCGACAGGTGAGACGCCAGCAGCCGCGTCGAACCCTGGCCGGCATCCAGCACGGTACCGTGCAGGTTCCAGCTCCGCAGCGAGGCCGGCAGGCGATCGCGCGGCACCGTCAGGGTGATATTGGCGAAGGACGGCGTCCAGCTATCCAGCGTCCGACCCAGGTCCAGCAGGCTGATCGAACCCTCGCCCGCGCTGAGCGCCCGCTTGCCGTATTCGCCCTGAACCCCGCCCTTGACGTAATGCTGGACAAGGATATGGTCGATATTGCTGCGCCGGATCTCGACGATGCCGCGGTGGAAGCGATGAGCGCCAGCGCCGCTGCAGCGGGCGATCAGGCTATCGCCCAGGTGAAACACCTTCAGCTCGCCGGAGAAGGCGTCCGGCCTGGCGCCGATCTCGACGTCGAAGAGCGGCGACAATGCCGTGCGCCAGAGTTCGCAGGCATCCGGGTGCGCCTGCCCATCGAGCCTGACATGCACTTGCGGCGGCGTTGCCGCCGGCGCGCCGCCGGTGGCCTCCGTGCCGGTGTGCGGTTGCGCTGCGATGGGTCCGGCTGCAGGGGCTGACACGTGACTCCCGGGGAGGTTCAGGTTGAGGCCTTCGGCACGGCCCGCAGCGGCATCGCGCCGCAGCGGGACCGCATGCGGCACTGCGCGCAGGCCTGCCGCAGACCGCATGATATCGAATGGAAGGCATCAGGCGCGCATTGCGGCAAAGCACCCCGCGCGTTGCCATGCATTTCCTGTGCCGCCCCCCCCGTCAGCCGAGCTGCGGCTGCGTGGCAGCAAAGCTTGGCCGCTGGCGCATGGCGGCATGCGCCCGCTGCACGTTGGGACACTTCTCCAGCAAGGCCGCGCCTTCGGGGAACATGCCGACGTAGGCCAGGATCGGCGCGAGGAACAGGTCGGCCATCGACATCGCCGTGCCGACCAGGTAGTCGCGCTCGCCGTAGGCTTGCTCCAGCGTGTCGAGATGCCGGGCGATCTCCGGCAGCGCCGCGTCGATCACGGCGCGGTCGGGCTGGCCGTTCTCCCCCTTGGGGAAGACGTACTGCAGCACGTAGCGCCGTACCATGGCGTCGTAGGCATGGCAGTTGACCAGGCTGATCCACTGCTCGCCGCGCGCATGGGCGGTGACGCCCCACTGGGGCAGCAGGCTGGGTCCCTCGAAGGCTTCGTCGATATAGCCCAGGATGGCACGGGTCTCGTAGAAGGAGATCGGGCCATCGCACAGCACGGGGATGCGGCCGAACGGATTGTGCGCCAGCACCTCCGGCGTGTGCGGATGCAAGGGCTGCAGCGTATAGGCCACGCCTTTTTCTGCGAGCGCCATGCGCACCGTGCGGCAGTAGCTGCTGCGCGGATCGCCGATCACGGTGACGGTGGCAGCGCTGCCGCTGGGATCCAGGTAATCGGCCAGGCGGTTGTACACCGACTGCCAGCCGCCCAGGTGCGAATCGCGGCTCTGCGTATCCGGGAATCCGCTATGGCGCATATGCAGGTGGGTGCCGCCGTCCTGCTCCGTCAGCGTGACCTCGATCAGGGTCTTGAGATCGGGGGGCAGGGAGCCGGCTTCCCATTGCCACGTATAAGCGAGGAAGTCGGCGCGGTCGAGCGCCTGGTACTCGCCGCGGACGATGTGCTTCGCACCGTCGCGCCCGCCCATCACGATGCGGTATTTGCCGCCCACACGCGGGTCGGCGGTGGCTTCGAGCACGCCCATGCCGCGCGGACAATGCCACGCGGCCAGCGCGGACTGGCTGGTGAATGCATCGAATACCTTGTCGCGCGGGGCGCGGATGAAGCGGGTCATTTCCAGGTGGAAGGTAGCGGCTTCGGTCATGATTTTTTCCCTCGGGCTTTGGTTGCATTGCGGGTGCCCTGGCCGGCGTCCGCAGCGTGGGTGCGCTCGACGAATTCGACAAGGCGGTCCAGGTTGCCTTCCCAGTGGCGGCGATACGTATCCAGCCAGTCATGCGCATCCCGCAGGGCTGCGGCACGCAGGTGACAGATACGCCAGCGCGCGCTGACTTCGCGCTCGATCAGCCCGGCATCCGCCAGCACGCGCAGGTGCCTGGAAATGGCCGGGGCCGACATGGCGAACGGGCGCGCCAGCTCGCTCACCGGTGCCTCGCCTTCCGCCAGCCGGGCCAGGATGGCGCGGCGGGTGGGATCGGCCAGGGCGGCAAAGATGGTGGTAAGCGGGTCGATTGGGGATGGCATGAACTCATTTAACCAACAGGTTAATCGAAAGTCAAGGCGAGTTCGTGTAGCATGGCCCGCACCATCGCAATCACGCCGACGCTTGGGAGAACGCAGGGATGCCGCGCAGGGAATCGGACGAAGCGAACGAAGCGGTCGAAGCGAACGAAGCGGTCGATTTCGACATTCTCGCCCGCGCCGCCAGGGCGGCCACGCGGTACCGGGAGGCCGTCGCCGCGGACACGGGACAGCCGGCCGCGTCCTATGCCACGTGCCGCCAGGCGTGGCATGGCCCTACCCCCGAGACCGGCGCCGGCGCGGAGGAAACGATCGATGCCCTGATCGCGCTGGCGGAACCCGGCCTGCATCCCACCACCGGAGCGCGCTTCTTTGGCTGGGTGGTCGGCGCGTCGCATCCGGTCGGGGTGGCCGCCGACTGGCTCACCAGTGCCTGGGGGCAGAACTGCGGCAACCATCTCGGCGCGCCATCGGCCGCGGCGGCGGAAGAGACCGCCGCCAGGTGGCTGCTCGATATCCTGCGCCTGCCCGCCGGCGCTTCGGTCGGCTTTGTGACCGGCGCGACCATGGCCAGCTTCGCCTGCCTCGCGGCGGCGCGCAGCCATGTGCTGCAGCAGGCCGGCTGGGATGTGGAGGCGCAGGGCTTGTTCGGCGCCCCGGAAATCCATGTGCTGGTGGGCGACGACGCGCATACCTCCATCCTCGCCACCCTGCGCCTGCTGGGTCTCGGGCGGGACCGCGTGAAGCGCGTGCCTGCGGGCCCCGACGGCGCGATGCTGGTCCCGCAGTTTCGCGCCGTGCTGGCGAGCTGCGAGGGTCCGGCCATCGTGATCGCGCAGGCTGGCCAGATCAATACCGGCGCCTTCGACCCGGTGCCGGAAATGCTGCCGGACATCCGCGCGCGTGGCGCGTGGCTGCATGTGGACGGGGCTTTCGGGCTATGGGCCCGGGCTTGCCCCGAAACGGCCCCGCTGGCCGCCGGGTTCGAAGGCGCGGACTCCTGGGCGACCGACGGGCACAAATGGCTGCAAACGCCCTACGACTGCGGCTACGCCATCGTGGCGCACCCGGACGCGCACCGGCGCGCGTTGACGGCGGCGGCCAGCTACCTCCCCCCGGCGGACGTGGACGAGCGCGATCCTTCGCAGTATGTGCCGGAGCTTTCGCGCCGCGCGCGCGGCTTTGCCACCTGGGCCATGCTGCGCCATCTCGGGCGCGAGGGCATCGCCGGCATGGTGTCGCGCCACTGCCGGCTGGCGCGCCGCATGGCCGCGCGGCTGGAACGGGAGCCCGGCATTGCCGTGCTGAACAGCGTCTCGCTCAACCAGGTCATTGCCGGCTTCGGCACCGGCGAGGACGATGCCGAAGCCGGCCGCCTGACACGGGAGGTGATCGCGCGCGTGCAGTCGGCGGGAGACTGCTATGTCGGCGGCGCGCGCTGGAAGGGACGCGAGGCGATGCGCGTGTCGGTCATCTCCTGGCCCACCGGAGAGGACGACATCGACCGCGCCGCGGACAGCATCATCGACGCCTGGCGCACTGTCTCCAGGCATCGATGACGTGGCGCGCCGGCTGGCCTGCGCGCGCGGGAGACCTGGATCAGATCTTGGTGACGAAGGTCCTGGCGTGATACAGCGCGGTCAGGCTGAGCGCCGTGATGATGACGATGGCGAGCACGTCCGCGCCCGGATAGCCCCAGAAATCCGACATGGCATTCTCCTCGAACATGTGGTGATGCAGCGATGTTTGGTCAATGTGGCGATGACTCGCGCGGGGTTATAGCAAACCGGTATCCAGCATGCGCTGGCGGCCGAAGTCGCTCAGCCGGAAGCGGAACCGCATCTTGTCGGCATAGGCATCGAATCGTTCCTCGACGCTGGTCACCAGGCCGCCCGAGTACAGGTCGGTCAGGATGACCCGCACCGAACCGGCCCAGTAGGGTCCTTGCTTGCCATACTCCTGGCAGACCGACGCGGCGATATCGCTATCCCACATGCCGTCGGTGCCGGCGATCTGCTGCAATATGAAACCCTTGATATGCACTTTCGCCATTTCGTCGTCTCCGTTTCGTCGTCCCCGCCTGGGGAATATTGCGCCACCTTCAGAGTGCGCGGACCACTTCGAGGACGTCGCTCTTTTCCGTGTACATCAGGAAAGCGCCCGACACCACCAGCGTGAGGCCCAGCAGGAAATTCCACGCGGGGAACTGCAGCGTGAACGCCGCCAGGAACACCACGGCAAACGCACCGTAGAGCGCGGCGATCGCCTGCCCGCGGCCAACGCCGATCAGGGGGAAGGACTTGTACCAGGAGACATAGCAGAACCCGAAGGTGATGCCGGCCAGCAACAGCCAGGTGATAGCCTTGAGATTCCAGGTCTGCACGATCAGGTGGATCACGTCGACATCGCCGAACAGCGCCAGCGCCGGCAGCACCAGGCACAGCCAGTAGAGGGCTTCGGCGGTAAAGCGCACGGTGATGCCGCAATCCGGATCGGTCACATCGAGAGCGCGTCCCGCCAGTGCGCCCTCCACGCCCCAGCCCAGCGCCGCCATCGCGCCGCCGAGATAGCCCAGCCACGAGGTATGCCGGCTTGACGCGCCCGACAGTTCGCCCAGGATGCCGGGCGCGTAGATGGCGATGCCGCCGCCGATGATGACCAGGATGCCCAGCGCGGCGCGCAGGGTGATCTTTTCGTTGTACCAGACCCGGGCGATGCTGGCGCCGATGATCGGATACAGCAGCCCCGCGATGGCGGCGAACACGGCGCCCACATATCCCATGGCGAGAAAGGAACCGAAGATCGCCATCGGGCCGCCAAAGATGGCCGCGGCGAAGTACCACTTGGAGATGCGCCGCACGCGCACCAGGGTCCGGCCGAAATCCCGGAACTTGCCCAGCACGATCAGCCACAGGAAGAGGAACAGCAGCACCGAGAATGCATTGAACGTCGTGATGACGGCCGCCGCGGTCAGGAACTGCCGGGGGTTCGCCATATCCATCGCGGCGAACGGCGCCTCCTTCCAGACCGCCGCGCCGGGCACGTACCACGCGCCCCACAAGACCGCGCACCATAGCGCCCAGATAAATCCCCAACGGATACTGCGGGCACGGAATGCCGCTTTCGCCTGGCCGACGGTTGTCATGAATCCTCCTGTGGTAAGCGCGTCGGGATGCGCGCCTGTTTCCAGCTTCTGGTTCTGCTGCTCGCTTGCCCTCTTGTCCTCTTGCCCTCTTGTCCTGCGGCGCTGCCGCCGTCACGCCGGGAGATTCTCGCGGCGGTGCAGGAGGATTATTGGAGGCAGGCGGCGGACAGGCAATAATCCAAAGGGGAGATACCTACAAAGAGGCATGAGGGCGAGGCAATCCACCCCGGAAAATGCAGGCGGTGCCGGCGCGCCTGGCGCGCACGCCTCCCGGCCGCCGGGGCCCGGGGCAACGGCGGCGGTTGCGGGGCGCACGCAGGCACCGGGATCGGTGCCGGGAGATCAGTGGCGCTGCTTCTGGTGCTCGTGGCGCCAGACCACGGCCTCCAGCCGCGAATGCAGGTTCAGCTTGGACAGCACGTGCTTGACGTGCACCTTGACGGTACCCACGCTGATGCCGAGCTGGCGTGCAATGGTCTTGTTGCACAGGCCTTCGGCCAGGAAATCCAGCACCTCGCCTTCGCGGCTGGTCAGGTCCGCCTGCGCGGCGGGCACCCGCTGGTTGGTCGCGACCACCTGCATCAGGCTGCCGGTGACCGATTCGCTCAGTACCGAGGCGCCATTCGCCGCGCGCCTGAGACAGTCGCACAGGTCTTCGGGCTCCATATCCTTGAGCAGGTAGCCATGCGCGCCGGCGCGCAGCGCCGAGACCACGTCGCGTTCGCTGTCCGATACCGTCAGCATGATGAAACGTGCGTCGACCTGTTTTTCCCGCAAGGCGCCGATGGTTTCGATGCCGCTCATGCCCGGCATATTGAGGTCGATCAGGATCACGTCGGGTTGCATGCGCACGGCCATGTCGACGCCTTCCGCGCCGGAGCCGGCTTCTCCGACCACGCGGAAATCCTCGTCCATGGCAATGAGCTGTGCCAGGCCTTTGCGGAAGAGGGCATGATCGTCGATGACCAGAACCGTATTGCCAGTCTCCATGGCCAGTTGTCTCCATTCTTATATTTCTGCGCGGCCGCGGCGCCTTGTTCCGGCTTGCTGCTGCCTGGGCCGCGGGCCGCACCGCCACCTGTGCCGGTGGCTGTTTTGCAGGGGTATCGGAGATGGTACACGGCATCCCTGCTCTTGTGGACGCCGCCGGGCCTGGAGCGGAGCGGCCGCCCATCAGGATTTCCCTGATTGCGCCGCGCGCACTACCAGTCCGGCTGGCTCACGGGGCAAAAGCGCACTGCAACGCAGCATCCGCCGCCCGGACGCGGTGTAATGGCCAGGGCGCCGTCGAGGCTGAGCGCGCGCTCGCGCATGATGGCCGTCCCATGCTGGTTGCGCGGGTCTGCCGCCGGTTCGAAGCCGAGCCCGTCGTCTTCGATGGTGATCGCGATCGCGCCGTTGCCCTCCGGCAGCAGCCTGACCGTGGCCTGCGACGCGCCCGCATGACGCACGACGTTGGACAAGGCCTCGCGCACGATCTGCACGATGTGGAACTCTTCGTTGGCGGTGAGCCGGCAGCTCTTGAGGCGGTTGTCCAGCGTCATGGCTACGCTGCTGCGCGCGCCGTACTCGTCCAGCGCCTCCGCCAGCGCGGCGGACAGCCCCCTGGCGTTGATCTGCGTGCGGAACGTGGTGATCAGCTCGCGCAGCTTCCGGTAGGCGCCGTTCAGGCCCTCGCGCAGCGCTTCGGCGGTCGACGCCAGCTCGTCGCGCGCGTCCCCGCGTTCCGACAGCGTGCGCAGGCGGCTGACCTGGATCTTCATATAGGACAGCGATTGCGCCAGCGAGTCGTGCAGTTCGCGGGCCATGGCCGCGCGCTCTTCGATCAGCGCAACCCGCCGTCCTTCCTGCATGCGGCAAAAGCCGCCGATCGCCAGCGCCAGGTGACGCCCGACCGCCTCGGCGATCTGGCTGCCGTGCAACTGGCATTCCTGCGCGGTGCCGAACACCAGGAACAGGTGGCCATGGCGCACCTTGCCATCGCCGATGGGCACCGCCATGCCGGCCCCGGTGCCGCCCGCCCGCGCCGGCGCGCCATGCGCCTCCATTTCGAACACCGTATGCGGGCCGGCCACCGCCAGCGTGCGCACGCGTTCCACCTGCGCCCAGCCCAGCTCGCCGGCATGCACCACGGCCGGCAACTGCAGCGCCTCGCTGGTCTCGGCGGCCAGGCAGATGCCGCAGGCCCGCGCCGCCAGGCTGTCGGCCACCGCATGGCATACATTGCGCAGGGCCTGGGGTCCCAGCGCTTCGCCGGACAGCGCCGTCATGACCTGGTCCAGCAGCGTCAGCCAGCGGTCCTGCGGCGGCATGGCCGGCGCACCCGCCGCGTGCGCCGGGACCTCGCCGGCCTGGCGCCGCAGCCGCAAGCCAACCAGCAGGCCGCCCGCGGCAACGATCAGCAAGGCAATGCGTACCGCGATATCGACCCGCAGGTGGCGCTGCAGCGATTCGGAAACGTCCACCGCCGCCTGCTCCAGCAGCGGCATGGCGCCCGCCACGGTATTGCCCGGCGAGGCCGCGAAGGCGCCGGCTTGTTCCGCCTCGGCAAGCGCTGACCCGAACGGCGGATCGGCCAGCAGCGCGCGCGCCTCCGCCAGCCATTGCCGCGCCCCGGCACCCGCTTCATCGCCGCGCGCGAAGCCGCTGCCGCGCTGCCGCAATTCGGCCGCCTTGGTCATGAAACGCACCGCCTCGCTGGACCAGGCCGCGGTCAGCACGGGCTGCACCATCAGCGCCAGCGCGGCCAGCGCGGCGACCGTCGTCACCACCATCCATGCACGCGCGGGATGCGGTTGCCGCATGCGGAAAAGCAAGTATGATGGCGTGGCGCGTCGGGAAGGCACGGGGTTGGAGTTCATCGGATCACCTTGGGTCGCCATGCGCATTCAGCCCTGCGGGTTCGCATACCGGCGCATACCGGAATAACGAACGCGAATGCATGCGGGGAAATAATAAGGAGACAAGAGGGATTAGCGTGAGGGGAGCATCATGCTGACCGTATGGCTGTACCTGGCCGGCGCGGCCGCCGCCTGCGGCTACGCCATCGCCGCCACCATGGGCTGGCTGCCTGCCAGCATGCCGCTCGCGGCCGCCTGCCTCGGCGCGGCGCTGACCCTGGTGCTGGTGGCCGCCGTCGCCAATCGCCGCGCGCCCGCCAGGCTGCCCGGCGCCATCGCGCCCCGGCCCGGAGCCGGCCCCATCCCGGCCCATCACGACTATCGCGCCCTGGTCGACGGCATCGAGGACATCGTGTTCGAGACCGATGCCGACGCCGTTTTTCATTTCCTGAATCATGCGTGGAAATCCATCACCATGCTGGACGTGCGCGTATGCCTGCACACCTCGCTGTTTCGCTATGTCCATCCCGACGAGCAAGCCCTCAACCGCGAGCAGTTTCTCACAATCCTCTCGCAAAGCAGCGATGCCTGCCGCTACGAAACGCGGCTGATCTGCCATGACGGGCAGCTGCGCTGGATGGAGGTGCGGCTGCGGCCCCGCTTCGATGGGCATGGCCAGGTGTGCGGCACCACGGGCACGATGACCGATGTCCACTCGCGCAAGCGCGCGGAAGACGTGCTGCGCGCCCGCGACCGCAGCCTGTCCACCCTGCTGGACCACCTGCCCGGCATGGCCTTCCGCTGCCGCAACGACCGGCGCTGGACCATGGAGTTCGTCAGCGATGGCTGCTTCGAGCTGACCGGGCTGGAGGCGGTGGACCTGCTCAACCACCCGTCCTACGACGAACTGATCCATCCCGACGACCGCGCCTACGTCTGGGATTATGTGCAAAGCCAGCTGGCGCAGCACAAGGCCTTCCATCTGCGCTACCGCATCCGCACCCGCGCGGGCCAGGAGAAATGGGTCAACGAACGCAGCCGCGGCATTTTCGCCGGCAACGGCACCCTGCTCGCCATCGAAGGCTTCGTCTCCGACATCAGCAGCCAGAAACGCGACGAGGAGCGCGCCGAACGCGAGCCGCTGCACGACCGCCTGACCGGCCTCAAGAGCCGCGCCCTGCTGCTCGACCGGATCGACCTGGCGCTGCAGTACGGCGCGCCCTTCATGCTGCTCTGCCTGGATGTGGACAACCTCAAGCGGATCAACGAGCGGCATGGCCGTGCCTTCGGCGACCAGTTGCTGGGCCTGCTGGGCGAACGGCTCGCCGCCTGCTGCAAGGCGGGCGTCTCGGCCGGCCGCAGCGGCGGCGACGAGTTCGCGATCCTTGCCCTGGAGGCGCCCGCCGACCCTGCCCCCGGCCTCGACGGGCTGGCCCGTTTCGCGGGCAGCGCGCTGGGAGACCGCCAGCTGGCCGGCGTGATCTCCGCGCTGACGCTGGCGGACACCATCGCGAGCCTGCTGGACACGCCCTTCGAGATCGGCGGTGCCTCGGTTTCCATCAATGCCCGGCTCGGCATCGCGCTCAGCCTCGAACGCTACCCGGATGCCCGCACCATGCTGCGCGACGCCATGCGCGCCGTGTATTCGGCCCAATGGCAGAGCTCCGGCGGCACGGTGCGCCTTGCCTTCGCCGGCGAGGCGGCGCGGCGCTCGGCGCAGGCGTGGCGCCGCGCCGTGGGCGAGTTCGCGCGCGGCTTCGATACGCAAGGGCTGCAGGTCAGCCTGGCCCAGGTCGTGCCGCCCGGCAGCGGCCCCGCGTGGGCCGAAGGCGCGGCGTGCTGGCATTCCGCGCGCACCGGCATCATCCCCGCGGAGCACCTGTTCCTGCATGCATCCCGGGCCGGCATGCTGGAAGCGCTGGTGGAACGCTACCTGCTCGCCATCTACGACCAGGCACGGCCGCGCTTGAAGCCGCGCCAGCGGCTGTGCCTGTGCCTCAATGCCACCCCGCTCAGTGCCGCGGTGCTGCGCGGCCTGCACGGCGCCCTGGCCGCCATCGCCGGCAAGGCCGCACCGGCCCAGCTCGACCTGCTGCTGCCGCCCTGCGCGGAGCCCGGCCTGACGGACCTCGATGCCGTTCTTGCAGGTTTGCGGGGAAACGGCATCCGCCTCGGGGTGGACCTCACCCTGGCTGCCGCCCGCGATGGCCCGCCCTTGCCCGACTGGAGCCTGCTTGCCGATTTCTGGCGTATCCGCGTCGGCCCGGGCACCCAGGAAGCCGGCCGCCTGGAGCGCCTGCTGGAGATCGCGGCCCGGCACGGCATAACGGTAGCGGTGGCGGGCGGCCCCGACACCTTCGCCGCCCAGGGCCGGTTGCTGCATCGGGTCGGCGTGGCGGAGCCGATCGCGCCGGATGCATAGATGGCCGCCGGCGCGCATGGCAGGCAACGGTCGGCAGATCGGGACGTCAGAAGGTGCGCTTCAGGCCGAGGATCCAGTGCGCGGTGCCGAGGCGCTTGCCGTCGGCCACCCACAGCGTGCGGCTGGCGTTCGTTCCCGTATAGGCGAAGGAGACGGTCCAGCCGCCGCCGAAGGTCTTGCTGATGGCGGCGCGCCAGTCCGTATAGTCGTATTCGCCGTAGTTGCGCACCCACTGGCGGCCCACGTGCAGCCCCAGCGTGAAATCCTGCGGGAGCGGCACGTCCGCGTTCAGCTCCAGGTAGCCGCTGCCATGCGAATTGCCCTTGCCGGTACCGATCGAGGCGCTGCTGTACCCAAAGAAGTTGGTCAGCGTGCGCGAATATTTCAAGGTCAGGATATGCCAGCCGACGGCGCCGTACAGTTCGAGCGTGTTGTATTTGTCGTCCGAGCCCGGCAGCTTGGGATTCTCGGGATAGTAGAACTGCAGCAGGCCGACATCGAAGCGCCAGTCGCCGAAGCTGCGGGCGTAGCCGCCGTACAGGTCCAGTTCCAGGCTGGCGTCGTTGATCGCCTTGTGGCTGACATTGGTGCCCCAGATCCCGGCATACAGGCCGCTCTCATGCGCGTAGTCGAAACCGCCCTGCAGCGCCGGCCGGTTCTGCGTATAGGTGATGCCGCGAAAGACATAGTTGCTCATGAGCGCGACGTTCCCGCTCACGGTATGCGGGCTGGCGGGCGCCGCCGGCTCTTCCTGCGCAAACGCGCATGGCATCGTGCCGGCCCCCGAGGCGAGGAAACAGCCAGAGGCAAGCGCCCTGGCCCAGCATGGCGACAGTTTCATGATTTACCTTCGACAGGACGAAGCGGCGGAGTGACCGCAGTAACGGGAGC
>NZ_JARJLM010000500.1 GCF_029335485.1 Cupriavidus basilensis | reverse complement strand
CGCGGCGCTGGCCGTAGCGATGGCGGCACGCGGCAGCAAATCCCGGCAGGTGCCGCAATCGCCCCGGTGTTTGCGCAGCGTACCTGGCACCTGGAACTATTTGAGCAGCAGACGTTCCATGCAGGCTCTGCGCTCTTCCTTCTGGGCAGTGGTTCCCTGATTGGAAAGCAGGGATTCCGACAATTCGTAGCTGTATAGCGCGAACGCCCTGGCCCGCGCCTCCGGGATGTCGAACCCGAGCGCGCTGAAGCACTGCGCAATATAGGAAAGCCGCTTGGCATCGACTTCGTCGAGCACCTGGCGCACGCGCTCTTCGCGGCGGGCCCAGGCGCGGATGGCGAGCTCCGTCGAGGCGGCCTCCTGCGCGGCGGTGCCCCGGAACGGCAGTGTGAGCAGATCCCGCACCAGCTCCCTTGGCGCCAGTCCCCGGCGTTCGAACCGATAGATGATCTGTTCGGTGGCTTCGTCGCGCCAGGCGGTCAGCATGCGGTGCAGCAGGTCATCGCGATCCTTGAAGTGCCAGTAAAAGCTGCCGCGCGTGACTTCCAGCTCCTTGGCGAGCACTTCGACGCGCACCGCGTCAATGCTCCGGCTGACCAGCAGATTGCGTGCAGCCTTGATCCAGTCTTCCGGCGTGAGTTGGTTGCGAGGGGCCGCTGAACTCGCCCCCGTGCCTTTGGGCATAGTGCCTCCACGAAAAGTTGCCAGCATTGTACTTCCCTCGTTCAATACATATATGTACGGAAAGGTTCTGTGCCGTCCACGGGTAAACACCAATAAATTTGCGTTAAATCAAGCTTGACCCGGTTCGCTTCGCTTCATAACATACACATACGTATGTGTATGGAGATTTTGAAATGAATCAGAATGAAGGCGTCGGCTTGACCTTGACCGCCGCGGAGCACCAGACCAACTACTTCGACCAGGGCGCGGGCAAGCCGCTGTTCCTGCTGCATGGCTCGGGACCCGGCGTGTCCGGCTGGTCGAACTGGAAGGGCGTGATGGGCGAGCTTGCCAAGACCTTCCGCGTTGTCGTTCCGGACATCGCGGGCTTTGGCTTTACCGAGTTCAAGGAAGGCACGAAGTACGACATCAAGCTATGGGTGCGGCACCTGGTCGGCATCATGGATGCGCTGGATATCGAGAAGGCTTCGTTTGTCGGCAACTCCTTTGGCGGCGCGCTTTCCGTCGGCCTGGCGGTGTTCGATCCCAAGCGCGTCGACCGCCTCGTGCTGCTTGGCACGCCGGCCGGGGAGTTCGAGCAGACCCCGGGCCTGCGCTCGGCATGGGAGTACGAGCCGTCGCCGGAGAACATGGAAAAGACCATGCGCCTGTTCCCCTTCGACCAGTCGATCATCACGCCGGAAATGGTGCAGTCCCGCTACGAGGCCAGCGCCCGTCCCGGCGCGCAGGACGCGCTGCGCAAGCTGCTGCCCAAGCCGAATGCGGAAGGCCCGACCATGGTCAAGGGTTTTCCGGAAGCCGCCATCGCCAGGATCGAGGCGCGCACGCTCGTACTGCATGGACGCGAAGACCGCGTGGTGCCTCCCGCATGCGGCCAATTGCTGGCCCGCGCGATCCCGCAGGCGGACCTGCACCTGTTCGGCCAGTGCGGGCACTGGGTCCAGACCGAGCGGCGCGCCGACTTCCTGCACCTGGTCGCCAACTTCTGCGCATAAGACCATGAGCCGCAACGTCCTCGAAAAGGTCCTCCACCAGTTGACGGTGGACCGCTCGGCCAAACAGCGCTTTCGCGAAGATGCCGACGCCTATCTGCGGCGCTTTGCCCTTGGCGAGGCGGAGCGGGCCATGCTGACGCAGTTCGACGTGCTCGGCCTGCAGCAGGCCGGCGTCAACCCGATGCTCACCATGGGCTTCTGGCAGGAGCTGTCGCCGGACCGCGATATGCGCGCCTACATGAAGAAGCTGCGCCCGGTCGGATCGGCCGAGGCGCTGCACAGCGCCGCATTGAAGCGCTAGGAACAGGAGCAGAGATGGGAAAGATCGTAGGTGGCTTCCTGGTGCCCCATGACCCGGTGATGTTTGTCGCCCCCGAGGCGCCCGCGCCCGCGGTGCGGGAGCGCATGTGGAACGCCTTCAGGACTTGCGCGGCGCGGCTGGCGGAACTGGCGCCCACCAGCGTGGTGATCGTGGGCGCGGATCACTACATGTTGTTCGGTACCGGCTGCCTGCCCAGCTACCTGATCGGCACGGGCGATGTGGACGGCCCGCTGGACGCGATGCCCGGGCTGAAGCGCGGGGTGATCCCGAACAGCGAAGCGCTGGCATCGCATATCGCGAGCGCCGGCCACGCGAGCGGCTTCGACTGGGCGGTGGCGCGCGCGCTGACGGTGGACCACGCGATCGGCATTCCGAACCAGCTGATGGTGCAGCCGATGCGCGAAGCAGGACACACTGTCGGCACCATTCCGGTGTACCTGGCCGCTGGCGTGGACCCGTATATCCGCATGGCGCGCGCCATCCAGGTTGGCCGCCAGATCCGCGACGCGGTGAACGCCTATGCGCAGGACGAGCGGGTCGTGGTGATCGGCAGCGGCGGCATCAGCCACTGGGTCGGCACCGCGGAGATGGGCCGGGTCAACGAGACCTTCGATCGCGAGATCCTGGCTTATGCCGAATGCAACGACCTGCAGGCGCTGGCTGCGCTCAGCGACGAATACATCCTCGCCAACGGCGGCAACGGCGGCATGGAAATCCGCAACTGGGCCTGCGCCATGGGCGCGCTGGAAGGCGCGCGCGGCGAGACCATCGCCTACGAGGCCGTCCCGGAATGGGTGACCGGCCTGGGATTTGTCCAACTGCATCTGCAGTGACCGGCGATGAGCCGGGCAAGAAGGAACTATCGCAATGAGCAATAAAGTCTTCCTGATCCAGCGCGAGGCGCTGGCGCCGGGCCAGGTGTGCAAGGTCGAGACATCGCGCTGCCCCCTGGCTGTCTACAACATCGACGGCGAATACTTCGCCACCAGCGACGTGTGCACGCACGCGACCGCGTCATTGTCCGAAGGCGAGATCGTCGATGGCGACCTGATCGCCTGTCCGGTCCACGACGGCCAGTTCCACATTCCTACCGGGCAGGCCGTCGGGTTCCCGTGCACGGTAGACCTGCGCACGTACAAGGTAATCGTCGAGGCTGACCGGATCTACGCCGATCTGGACCAGGAATCCGAAGCGGCGTCTTCGGCCATCTGAGGCCATCCAAGAGGCAGAACATGACACACGAATGCAGCGGAAACTGCGAACGCCTGCGCAAGGATCCGGCCAGCGCGCCCCTGCGCGACCTGGATCGCCTGCTCGATCTCGACACCGGCAGGCTGTCGCGCCGCGTCTACTGGGACCAGCGCATCTACGAGCAGGAGCTGGAGAAGATCTTCGCCCGCAGCTGGCTCTTTCTTGCCCACGAGTCGCAGATTCCCAAGGCGGGGGACTATGTCACCACCTATATGGCGGAAGACAACGTGATCGTGGTGCGGCAAAAGGACGGCGCCATCCGTGCCTTCCTGAACACCTGCCCCCATCGCGGCAACAAGCTGAACTTCACCGACGCCGGCAACGCGCGGGGCTTCGTCTGCAACTACCACGGCTGGAGCTTCGGCATCGATGGCGCTCTGCGCGGCATGGCCGGCCAGGAGTTGTTCGAGGCCAGCGGTATGGACCGTGCGGAGCACGGGCTGCATCCGGTCGCCAAGGTGGCGAGCTACAAGGGGCTGGTGTTCGGCAATATGGATCCGGACGCGCCTTCGCTGGACGAATTCCTTGGCGACTTCCGCTATTACCTGGACGTCATGCTGGACATGGACGGCGAAGGCACGGAGTTCGTCGGCGGCTGCGTGAAGTCGGTGATCAACTGCAACTGGAAGGTCCCGGTCGAGAATTTCATCGGCGACATCTACCACGCCCTGTGGACGCACGACTCCGCCGCGCGCGCCATGCTCGGCGGGCCGGTGGCCGAGGTCTACAAGGACCCGGATTCCTACCACGTCAATTTCAACGGCCACGGCTGGGAGTTCAACCTGGATGTCGTCGGCAATGCCGCAACCCTGGGCGACAAGGAGATCCGCAAGTACCTGTACGGCATCCAGCCCAAGGTGGCAAAGCGGCTCGGCGAGTTCCGCTCGAAGATGATCGGTTCGATCTCCTCGGTCAGTGTGTTCCCCAACCTTTCCTTCCTGCCGGGGCAGAACACCTTCCGCGTCTGGCATCCGCGCGGCCCGGGCAAGATCGAGCTGCACACCTGGACCATCGTCAACCAGAGTGCGCCGCAGGACATCAAGGACCGCTGGCTGAAGGGAACCATGCTGACGTTCTCGCCTTCCGGCGTATTCGAGATGGACGACGGCGAGAACTTCGAGTTCTCCACCCGCACCAACGCCGGCTTCGTCACGCGCCAGCAGGACCTGTACATGGGCCTGGGCCGCGACTCCAGGCTGGAGGATAGCGAACTGCCGGGCAACGTCTATCGCAACCAGGTGAACGAAGCCAATCACCGGGCGTTCTACCAGCGCTGGATGGACCTGATGCAGGCGCGTGCATGGGATGACGTCCCGGTGCGCGACAAGCCCAGCCTGCCGGAGAGCGCATTCGTCAACAACAGCCTGAAGGAGGTAGCATGAGCGCGCTTCCGCTTCCGCTTCCGCTTCCGCAGCCGGCAGCCCCGGCGCCGCAGGCGGTGGACCTTGCCACCGCCCACCGGATCCAGCAATTCCTGTATCGCGAGGCTCGCTTGCTCGACAGCGAGGCGTGGAGCGACTGGCTGGCGTTGATGACCGAGGATATCCACTACTGGATGCCCGCCATCGAGAACCGCCGCCGCGCCGACAAGCTCGGCGCCTACGCCATCGGGCGGGGCGCGTATTTCGACGACAACCACTTCGACCTGTCACGCCGCGTGGCCCGCTTCAAGCAACCCTCCGCCTGGGCCGAAGACCCGCCTACCCGGCATGTGCACGTGATCAGCAACATCGAAGCGTACGCGGGTGCGGCGGACGGCGAGTTCATTGTCCACTCGGTCTTCGTCAACTACCGTAGCCGGGGAGAGGCGGACAACGATCTGCTGCTGGGCCGGCGCGAGGATGTGCTGCGCGCCGACGGCGAGGATTTCCGCATCGCCCGCCGCAAGATCGTCATCACGCAGTCCCTGCTGATGTCCAAGAACCTCAATACCTTCTTCTGACCATGGGCTGGCTCGATAACGATGTGGCATTGGTGACCGGTGCCAACTCAGGCATTGGCCTGGCGGTCACGCGCAGGTTCCTGGCCGAGGGCGCGGCCGGCGTTGGCGTGCTGGTGCGCAATGCCCAAGGCGCGGACGCCATGCGGGCCGAGTTCGGCGGCCGCGTGGCGATCACGGTTGGCGACGTGCGCTCGGAAGACGCCAACGCGGAGGCGGTGGAAGCCACCGTCAGGGCGTTCGGCAAGCTCGACACCCTGGTGGGCAACGCCGGCGTCTGGGATCACTTCGCCACGCTGCGCAAGCTGGATCGCGGCGTGGTCAGTGCGGCCTTCCGGGAAGTATTCGATGTCAACGTGCTGGGCTACCTGCTGGCGGCCCATGCCGCGGCGGGCGCCTTGCGGGAAACCCGCGGCAGCATGATCTTCACCTTGTCGAACTCCAGCTTTTATGCCGGCGGCGGCGGTCCTGTGTACGTGGCGTCCAAGCACGCGTGCGTGGGCCTGATCCGCCAGCTGGCCTATGAACTGGCGCCGGAGATCCGCGTGAACGGCGTGGCGCCCGGCGGCACGGTGACGCCGTTGAAGGGGCCGGAGTCGCTCGGCAAGCAAGAATCCAGGCTGTCGGAGATTCCCGGTTTCTCGGACGCCGTGGCGAACTCGGTGCCACTGGGCTTCATCGCCCAGCCGGAAGACCACACCGGGCACTACGTGCTGCTGGCCTCGCGCACCAATTCCCCGGCAACCACGGCGGCCATCCTGCAAAGCGATGGCGGGTGGGAAGTCCGCGGGCGGCCCGGTCGCCGCTAGCCGATTATCAGCCGACAGATCGGCAAGAACGGACAAGGAACAGACAAGATGAATGCCCCCAACGCGCCACCCAACGCCTCACCCAGCGCTTCGCATGCAGCCGTGCGCAACGTTTTCGCCAAGGCGCGCCTGCCGGTCATGGCAGCGCCGATGTTCCTGGTGTCCGGCCCGGAACTGGTTACCGCCAGCCTGAAGGCTGGCATCGTCGGTACCTATGCCGCGCCGAACGCGCGCAACCTCGCCACACTCGACGCCGCGCTGTCGCACATCGCGGCCGAAGCCGCCCGCTGCCCGGACGTACCCTGGGCGCTGAACATGATCGTCCATAGCAGCTACGACCGCTTCGAGGCGGAAATGGAGTTGGTCGAACGGTATCGCCCTGGCATCGTTACCACCGCGCTGGGCAGTCCCCGCCGCGTGCTGGAGCGCGTGCATGGCTATGGCGGGCTGGTGATGGCGGATGTCGTTTCGCCGGCGCTCGCGCGCAAGTCGATCGAGGCCGGCGTCGACGGACTGGTGCTGGTCACCAGCGGCGCCGGCGGGCATACCGGCACCTATCATCCTTTCGCATTCCTGGCGGAGGTGCGCCGCTTCTGGGACGGGCCCATCGGCCTGGCAGGCGCTATTTCCAGCGGCGCGGAGATCCGGGCCGCGCAATTGCTGGGAGCGGATTTCGTGGTGGTCGGCACGCGCCTGATCGCGACGCGGGAGAGCATGGCGGCTCCCGCCTACCGGGACATGCTGGTGGCCAGCAGCATGGAAGACCTGGTGCAGTCCAGCGCCGTATCGGGCGTGCTTGCGAACTGGCTAAGGCCGACCGTGGCGGCGGCAGGCTTCACGCCGGACAAGCTCAAGGAGGAGACCAAGATCGACTTCTCCGGCGATATCGCTTCCGCGCCGAAGGCGTGGCGCGACGTGTGGTCGGCGGGCCATGGCGTCGGCGCCATCGGTGCCGTGCGCACCGTCGAGGACGTGGTCGCGGAACTGGCCGAGGGCTTTGCGCAATGCCTGTCCCGGGAGACGGAACAGGTCGCGCAATTGCTGCCGCGCTATCGCTCGCAGCAAGCCGCTGCCGCGGAGCGCCTCGCGGCTGCCTGACCAGGCATGCCGCCGGGCGGACAGGCAGGAAGACAACAGCATCTCCAGAACATTCCCAGAGCATTCCCAGGCAGACAACAATGACAGACACCCCCATCCAGCAAGCGGCCGATGCGCTGTACCAATCCCGCCGCGAGCGCAGCCCCATCGCCAGGGTCTCCGAGACCTTCGGCATCGGCGGCCTGGAGGCGGCCTATGCCGTCGCCGCCGCCAACACGCGCCGTGCCCTCTCCGACGGGCGTGCCATCAGCGGCAAGAAGGTGGGCCTCACGTCGAAGGCGGTGCAGGCCCAGCTTGGCGTGGACCTGCCGGATTTCGGCGTGTTGTTCGCCGATATGGAGTTCCTGTCCGGCAGCGCGATTCCCTTCGGCTCGCTGATCCAGCCCAAGGCGGAAGGGGAGGTGGCATTCGTCATCGGCCGCGACCTCGATGACGAGAGCCTCACCTGGGGACGGTTCCTTCGCGCCGTCGAGTTCGCCTTGCCCGCCATCGAGATCGTCGATAGCGCCATCCAGGACTGGAAGATCACGCTGGTCGATACGGTGGCGGACAACGCGTCGTGCGGCCTCTATGTCCTTGGCACCGATCCGAAGCGCGTCTCCGACCTGGCGCTGGCCGATTGCGCGATGCGCTTCGCCCGCAATGGCGAGCCCGTTTCCGCAGGCAATGGCGCGGCGTGCCTTGGGCATCCCCTTCACGCCGCCTGGTGGCTGGCCCGCACCATGACGTCGATGGGCGAGCCGCTGCGCGCCGGCGATGTCGTGCTCTCCGGCGCGCTTGGCCCCATGTTCAAGATCGTCCGCGGCGACGCGCTGCATCTGGAAATCGAAGGCCTGGGGCAGGTGCGCTGCCACGTGGATTGACGTGAAACGCCCGTCGCAAGAACGGGCAATAGGAGACTTGCAATGCAAATCAAGCACGCTGCAATCGCGGCGGGGATCGCCCTGTCCGCGTGGGCCGCAACCGCGGTTGCGCAAACCGCCGAAGTGACCGTCGGCGTCACGCTATCGGCGACAGGCCCGGGCGCCTCGTTGGGCATCCCGGAAAAACAGGCGATCGCAATGCTGCCCAGGACACTGGGCGGCAAGCCGGTGCGTTATGTCGTTCTCGACGACGCCACCGATCCGTCCGCCGCATCGAAAAATGCGCGCCGCCTGATCCAGGAGGAGAAGGCGGACGCCATCATCGGCTCTTCGACCACGCCAGCCTGCCTGGCCGTCGCCGCCGTGGCCGCGGAAGGCAAGACGCCGTCCATCGGCCTGTGCCCCTTCGTCCCCAAGCCCGAGTTGATGAACTGGGTCTTCTCGCTGCCGCAGTCGGTGGCAGTGATGTCGACTGCCCTGGTCGAAGACATGAAGGCCCGCAAGATCTCCACGCTGGGCTTTGTTGGCTACAGCGACTCCTACGGCGAAGCCTGGCTCAAGGACATCGAGCCGCGCGCGCAGGCCGCCGGTATCCGCGTCACGGCGGTGGAGCGCTTTGCGCGCACCGACCAGTCGGTGGCGGGGCAGACCATCAAGCTGCTTGCCGCCAGGCCCGATGCGGTGATTGTCGCCGGCAGCGGCACGCCGGCCGTGCTGCCGATGGCCACCCTGCGCGAGCGTGGCTTCAAGGGCACGATCTACCAGACGCATGGCGTGGCCAACAACGATTTCCTGCGCGTGGGCGGCAGGTCCGCCGACGGCGTGGTGTTGCCGGCCGGGGTGCTGCTGGTGGCGGAACAACTGCCGGCGGATCACCCCAGCAAGGCGGTGGCTACCGGCTTCGTCCAGCGCTATGAAGCCAGATACGGTGCCGGTTCGCGCGATCTGTTCGCCGCCTATGCGTATGACGCCTATCTGGTGCTGGACCGTGCCGTTGCCGCTGCGGCAAAGACGGCGCAGCCGGGCACACCGGGTTTCCGGCAGGCGCTGCGCGACGCCATCGAGGGCACGGCGGACCTGCCCGGCGCGCATGGCGTGATCAATATCAGCAAGACCGATCATTCCGCCTACGATGCGCGCGGCCGCATCCTGGTCAAGGTGCAGGGGGGCACATGGACGCTCGCCAAGTGAACCCGCTACCCTCCATCATTCCAGCGCGCCGGGCCGCGGCGCCCGATACCGGCCTTCGGCTGGCGGAACCGGATATCCTGCGCACGGACCATGCCGACGGCAGTTTCGTCCTGCGCTCGTCGGTTCCCCTGGGGGATTTCGATCGTTGCATCGGCGACTGGCTGACCAGGTGGGCGGCCAGGGAGCCTGACCGCGTCTTCCTGGCGCAGAGGCGGGGGGCGGGCTGGCAGACCGTGAGCTACGGCGAGGCTTGCGCCACCGTGCGCAACATCGGGCAGGCCTTGCTGGATCTGGGCATCGCCCGGGACGACCCGGTGGTGGCGCTGTCTGACAACAGTGTGAACCTGGCCTTGCTTTCGCTGGCAGCCATGCACGTGGGCCGCCGCATCGCCGTGGTGTCGTCCGCATACACCAGGATGAGCAGCGATCATGGCAAGCTGCATGCCATTCTCGCCAGCCTGCATCCCGGTCTGGTCTATGCGGAAGATGCGGCGCAATACGGCGCGGCGATACGGAGTGCGGAGCTGCCGTGTCCCGTGGTCTATACCGCGGGCGCCGCCGCCGGCGAGATACCGTTCACGGACTTGTGCGCAGCCAGTGCCGGGCCCGGCGTGGATGAAGCGTTCCACGGCGTCACGGGCAGCACCGTCGCCCGCATCCTGCTGACCTCGGGGTCGACCGGTGCGCCCAAGCTGGTGCCGAACACGCACCGCATGCTCTGCGCCAACCAGCAGATGATCGCGCAGTGCTGGCGCTTCGTCGACGAGGGGCATCCTGTCGTGCTCGACTGGCTGCCGTGGAGCCATACCTTCGGCGCCAACCACAATTTCAACCTGGTGCTGCGCAATGGCGGATCCCTGTACATCGACGATGGCCGCCCGGCGCCCGGCCTGATCGAGCGGACCATCGAGGGTATCCGGCAGGTTCGTCCCACGCTGTTCTTCAATGTGCCCAAGGGCTACGACGCGCTGCTGCCCTCCCTCGAGGCGGACGAGGCGCTGGCCGGGGCGCTGTTCGGGCGGCTGGACATGCTGTTCTTCGCGGCAGCGGCGCTGCCGCAGAAGACGGCGGACCGCCTGCGCGCGGTGGCGCGGGGCGTGCGGCACCAATCGTTGTTCTTCACGACGGAATGGGGCTCGACGGAAACCTCGCCGGTGGTGACCAGTGCGCACTTCTTCTCTTCGGATACCCGCAACATTGGCGTGCCGGTCCCCGGCGTGGAGCTGAAGTTCGTGCCCTGCCAGGAAAAGCATGAGCTGCGGGTGCGTGGCCCGTCGATCTTCGCCGGCTATATCGGCGACGAGGAGAAGACGCGGGCGGCCTTCGACGAAGATGGCTTCTACCGCATGGGGGATGCCGGCCGTCTTGCCGATCCCGCCGATCCGAATCGTGGCGTCATCTTCGATGGCCGCGTGTCGGAAGACTTCAAGCTGACCACGGGTACCTGGGTTTCCGTCGGCGCGCTGCGGGTGCGGGCGGTGTCGGCGATGTCCCCGTACGCGGTGGATATCGTGGTTGCCGGACACGACCGCGATGAAGTCGGCTTGCTGGTGTTCCCCACGGCGAAGCTGCGCACGCTGGCCAACGACCAGGACGGCACGCTTTGCGGAAAGTCGCTGGGGCTGATGCCGGAAGTCAGGCGGGCGCTCGGCGCCGTGCTGGCCGACCTCTGCCGTGGCGCCGGCTCTTCCCAGCGCCCGGCCCGCGCGGTGCTGCTTTCCGCGCCGCCGGCCATCGAGCGGGGCGAAATCACCGACAAGGGCTATATCAACCAGCGCGCGGTACTGGCATTGCGCGCCGACGATGTCAGCCGCCTCTATTCGGACTGCGAGTCCGTGATCTTCCCGGACAGGATCTGAACTTGAATCCGAATCCGAATCCGAATCTCACAGAGCGACAGGAAGCAAACATGACGCAAAGACTGACGGCCGCAATCATCGGCTCCCGCCATATCGGCGCCGACGCGCGGGCACGGAAAACGGAACATCAAGATGGCGCCCGAAACTGAGGCACAACTGGCCCGGCCCGAGGATGGGGCCGGAGCGCCGGCAACGCTGACCATCGAGCCCGCGGGTGTCCAGCTGCGGTGCACCCCCGGCGAATCGCTGCTGGAGACGGCGCTGTCGCAAGGCTTTTTCCCGAAGCACAGTTGCCGCCGGGGCGAGTGCAATGCGTGCGAGGCACGCGTGATCGCGGGGGAGGTCGCGTATCCCGCCGGCTTCATACCGGAAGGCATACGCCCGGGGTACTGCCTGACCTGTACCGCGCGGCCGGTGACCGATGTCACGCTGGAAGCGCCGGAAGTATCCCGTATCCCGGGGCGGCGCGTGGTGCAGGCCCCGGCGCGCGTGGCAGAGGTGCGCCGGGTCAGCGCGGATGTTGCCATCGTATCGCTGCGCGTGCAGGCGGGGACTGGCTTCTCGTTTTCCCCCGGGCAGTACATGGATGTGATACTGCGTGACGGCACGCGGCGCAGCTACTCGATGGCGAACGCGCCCGACGCGCACGGCACGGTCGAATGGCATGTCCGCGCCATGCCCGGCGGGCGGTTCTCGCCGCATGTGTACGAGAAGCTGAAACCGAGGGACGTGCTGCGCCTGGCGGGGCCGTTCGGCGCATTTGCGCTCCAGGATTCCGATGCGCCGGTCATCCTGCTCGCCTCCGGTACGGGGTATGCCCCGATCGCTTCGTTCATGCGCAGCCACCACGCGGCGCTTTCAAGGCGCGGTGCCGCGCTCTATTGGGGCGGCCGGCGCAAGGAGGATCTCTATGCCTACGAGGAGGCGGCGCAGTGGGCTGCGTCGAGCGAACGCTTGCGCTTCGTTCCCGTGCTCTCCGAGCCGGGCGGACCCTGGGGTGGCCGCACCGGCTTTGTGCACGAGGCAGTGGCGTCCGACTTCCCGGATCTTTCCCGGCACGAGGTCTATGCCTGCGGCAATCCGCTGATGGTGGACGCCGCCAGCCATGTCTTGACGCGCGACAACGGGCTGAGTCCCGCCGGGTTCCACAGCGACGCGTTTATCACCGCGCTCAGGCCGGCAAGATAGGTACGCGTTTTCGCTTCATGGCGGTGGCGGCGGGCACGCCGTCGCCGCGCGCCGCGGACCGCCGCCAGCGGGCTTCAGCCGCGGCCCAGCTGGCCGTCGGTAAGCCGCCAGGCGCCCAGCGGATTGCCTTCCTGCAGCGCGGGCGGCAGCCATGCTGCCGGCACGTTCTGGTAGCACACCGGACGCAGGAAGCGATCGATGGCGGAGGCGCCCACCGAGGTGGCGCGCGTGTCGGACGTGGCGGGGAACGGGCCGCCATGCACCATCGCATACGATACTTCCACGCCGGTGGGATAACCGTTGAACAGCACGCGCCCCGCCTTGCGCTCCAGCACGGTCAGCAGGCTGCGGGCCGGGGCGCTGTCGCCCGCATCCGCTTGCACGGTGGCGGTGAGCTGGCCTTCCAGGCGGCGCGCCACGGACAGCATTTCCTCATGGTCGCGGCATACGACCAGCACCGAGGACGGGCCGAACACCTCGGCTTCCATGCGATGGTCCGCGAGGAAGCGCGCGGCGGTGGTTTCGAACAGCGCGGGGCGGGCCTGGTTGGGGCCGGTCGGCGCCTGGCCTGTGCCGATGCGGCGCAGTCCTTCGATGTCGCCGAGTTGGGCCACGCCGTTGTCATAAGCCTGGGAGATGCCCGGGGTCAGCATGGTGGCCGCGGCTTTTTCCGCCAGTGCGGCAATGGCACCCTGGCGGAACACATCGAGCGCCGGGCTTTCCACCGCCAGCAGCAGGCCGGGGTTGGTGCAGAACTGGCCTACGCCCATCACCAGCGAATCCACCAGGTGGCGCGCGATTTCCTGCGCGCGTGCATCCAGGGCGGCCGGCAGCAGGAACACAGGATTGATGCTGCTCATCTCGGCATAGACCGGGATCGGCTGGGGCCGGCTGTTGGCCGTTTGCACCAGTGCCAGGCCGCCGCTGCGCGAGCCGGTGAAGCCCACCGCCTGGATCGACGGATGTGCCACCAGCGCCGTGCCGATGGCCACGCCCGAACCCACCAGCAGCGAGAACACGCCTTCCGGCAGACCGGCGTCGGCCACCGCTTTCTGGATCACGCGGCCGACCAGTTCGGAGGTGCCGAGGTGGGCCGAGTGCGCCTTGACGATGACCGGGCAGCCGGCTGCCAGCGCCGATGCGGTGTCGCCGCCGGCCACCGAGAAGGCGAGCGGGAAGTTGCTGGCGCCGAACACCGCGACGGGGCCGACGGCGATCTTCTGCATGCGCAGGTCCGGACGCGGCGGCGTGCGTTCAGGCAGGGCGGAATCGAGCGTGGCCGCTTGCCAGCGGCCATCGCGCAGCACGCTCGCGAACAGGCGCAACTGGTTGGCGGTGCGTCCCCGCTCGCCTTGCAGGCGTGCGACCGGCAGTGCGCTCTCGGCATGGGCGCGCTCGATCAGCGTGTCGCCCAACGCTTCGAGGCCACTGGCAATCGATTCCAGCAATTGCGCGCGGGTTTCCGGGGCGGTGTTGCGGTAGGTATCGAAGGCGGCCTCGGCCAGCGCACAGGCGCGCTCGGCTTCGGCGGCACCGCCGCCGCGGAATGCCGGTGCGAGCGTTTCACCCGTGGCCGGGTTGGTGGCATGGAAGATCTTGCTGGTGCCGCGCACAGCGCTGGCGCCTATCAGCATGTCGCCGGTGATGGTCATGAGCGTTTCCTGCTTTTCAACTGCGATCGAAAGGGGACTCGCGCAGCGGCGCGAGCGGGAATTCGGGCTTGCCCGGCATGGCCGCCGAGGCGGTTCCGGCAACACCTGCCCGTGTCTCGGGAGCGGCCTGCGCGCGCCGCCCGCATGTGGCTTTGCGGCTAGCACGACAGACTGGTTCCTTGTGGGGAGGCGCGGTCTTCTTAGTTATAAGACATCCTATAACATAAAACGGTCCTGCGGCAAGCAGGAAAACCCGGTCCCCGGGTTCTCCTGGCGCCGGCCCTAGCCGGCTTCCACTGCGGCCGAGGCCTTGCGCAGGCGCTCGCGGCTGTTGGTCAGGTGCATGCGCATGGCGGCCTTGGCGCCTTCGGGGTCGCGCCGTTCGATGGCGTCGTAGATGTTCTCGTGCTCGATATTGACGCGTTCGAGGTACTGCTCGCGTTCCTGCGTGCTGACGTGCAGGCGGCTGCGCGGGATCACCATGGTGCCGAGATGGCCCATGATATCGGTGAAGTAGCGGTTGCCGGTGGCGCGCGCAATGGCCAGGTGGAACTGGAAATCGGCGATCACCGAGTCCTCGCCGCCCGCCGCGGTGCGCTTGAGTTCGTCGAGCGCCTGGCGCATCGCGGCGAGATGCTCGTCGCTGCGGCGGGTCGCCGCCAGGCTGGCCGCCTCCGCTTCCAGGCTAACGCGGAATTCCAGCATGGCCAGCACATCCATGGCGGTCCCCATGGTGGCGGGGTCGATGCGGAAGGGCGAGCCGCTTTCGGCGCTGCGCTCCAGCACGAAGGTGCCGATGCCGTGGCGGGTCTCGACCAGGCCGCTGGCCTGCAGCCGCGACAGCGCTTCGCGCACCACGGTGCGGCTGACGCCTAGCGCCGCCATGATCTCGGACTCGGTCGGCAGTTTGTCGCCCGGCTTGATCTGGCCCTGCAGGATGCGTTCGCTCAGGTTGCTCACGGCCTCTTCGGCAAGCGTGCGGCCGCGGCGCCGTAGCGGAGTGGAGGAGGCAAGCATGGGGTTCGACATGATGATGAGCGAGGACTTGACCTGATCGGAATGCGCTAATTATACTGCGCTCCAAGAGATACGACGACGGATAACAGGCTTCTTGCGCCTTTTAAGCAACGCGCGCTGAAACCTGTGCAGACTACAAAGAACCGGCGCCAGCCGGTCCATGCAAACCGAGACAACCCGAGCCGCCCGGCAATCCCGCTCAAGCCCAGTGGGGCGCGGGCGGCTTATCCCGCCGGAATTCGAGATGACCCAAACGCCTGCCCCTGTCCCCGCAAACCGCGATGCGTCCCCGGCCGTGCGCCTGGCCGGCACGCCCACCGTCACCGACCTGACCGTCGTGCCCGTGGCTGGCCACGACAGCATGCTGATGAACCTGTCCGGCGCGCATGGTCCCTTCTTCACTCGCAATATCGTCATCCTGAAGGACAGCGCGGGCAATACCGGCGTCGGCGAGGTGCCCGGCGGGGAAGGCATCCGCCAGACCCTGGAGGATGCCCGTGAGCTGCTGGCAGGCCAGTCGATCGGCGACTACCAGGCCTTGCTCAATCGCGTGCGCAGTGCCTTTGCCAGCCGCGACGCGGGCGGGCGGGGCCTGCAGACCTTCGACCTGCGCATCGCGATCCACGCCGTCACTGCGCTGGAGGCGGCGTTGCTCGACCTGCTCGGCAAGCATCTCGGCGTGCCCGTGGCCGCGCTGCTGGGCGAGGGGCAGCAGCGCGATGCGGTGGAGATGCTGGGCTACCTGTTCTATATCGGCGACCGCAACCGCACCACGCTCGGCTACCGCAGCGAGCCGGATGCCGACGACGCCTGGTTCCGCCTGCGCAACGAAGCCGCGATGAGCGCCGAGGGCGTGGTGCGCCTGGCCGAGGCCGCGTATGAGCGCTACGGCTTCAACGATTTCAAGCTCAAGGGCGGCGTGCTGCGCGGCGACGAGGAGATGGAGGCCGTCCTGGCCCTTGCCGAGCGCTTCCCCAGGGCACGCATCACCCTCGATCCCAATGGCGCGTGGTCGCTGGCCGAAGCCGTGCGCCTGTGCCGCGACAAGCGCGGTGTACTGGCCTATGCAGAAGACCCGTGCGGCGCCGAGGACGGCTATTCGGGCCGCGAGATCATGGCCGAGTTCCGTACCGCCACAGGCCTGCCCACCGCCACCAATATGATCGCCACCGACTGGCGCCAGATGGGTCACGCCGTGCGCCTGCAAGCGGTGGACATCCCGCTGGCCGATCCGCATTTCTGGACCATGCAGGGATCGGTACGGGTGGCGCAGATGTGCGCCGACTGGGGGCTCACGTGGGGCTCGCACTCCAACAATCACTTCGATATTTCGCTGGCCATGTTCACCCATGTGGCCGCCGCCGCACCGGGCCGCGTCACCGCCATCGACACACACTGGATCTGGCAGGACGGCCAGCGGCTGACCAGGGCGCCGCTGAAGATCGAGAACGGCAAGGTGGCCGTGCCGACCCTGCCGGGCCTTGGCGTCGAGCTCGATATGGAGCAGGTGGCGCTGGCACACGAGCGCTACAAGAACCTGGGGCTGGGCGCCCGCGACGATGCCGTTGCCATGCAGTTCCTGATCCCGGGCTGGAGCTTCAACAACAAGGCCCCCTGCATGGTCAGGTGAGAGCGCGGCAGCACGCCGGTCCGGGAACAAGCAAGCAAAAAGCCAAAGAGCAAGAAGCAACCCCGTCAGCAATCAGGAGACAACGATGTCCGATAGCCACCAATCATCCTGTGCGGCCCGCCCGCCCGCCGCGCCCGCGCGGCGTACCTTCGGCCGCCTGGCCGCCGCCATGATCGCCACCGTGGCGGCGCTGGCCGCCGCCGGCACCGTGAACGCGGCCACCCCGGCACAGGCCTGGCCGCAGAAGGCCGTGTCGGTGGTGGTGCCGTTTCCCGCGGGCGGTTCCACCGACACCATCGCCCGCATGCTGGCCGTGCCGCTCAACGAAAAGCTCGGCCAGCCCTTCGTGATCGACAATCGCCCGGGCGCCACCGGCGCCATCGGCGCGACCATGGTCAAGCGCGCGCCTGCCGATGGCTACACCCTGATGGTGGCCTCGATCGGCGTCTACGCCGTGAATCCCTTCCTGCAGAAAAACCTGCCCTACGATCCGGCCAAGGATTTCGATCTGCTGACGGTGGCGGTACGCGCGCCCAATGTGCTGGTGACCAAGCCGGACTTCCCCGCGAAGAATCTGCAGGAACTGGTCGCGTACATGAAGAAGAATCCGGGCAAGGTCGCCTTCGCAACCTCCGGCGCCGGATCGTCGGATCACCTGACCGCCGCCTTGTTCTGGCAGAAGTCCGGGACCGAGGGACTGCATGTTCCCTATAAGGGCGGGGCGCCCGCGATCTCCGATCTGCTGGCCGGCCAGGTGGACGTCTCCTTCCAGAACGTGAACGCGGTGCTCCAGCACATCCGCAGCGGCAAGCTGAAGGCGCTCGCCGTGACCGGCGACCAGCGCTCGCCGGTGCTGCCCAATGTGCCCACCATGGCGGAGGGCGGGGTGAAGGGCGTGGATGTCTACTCGTGGCAGGCCGTGGCGGCGCCGCGCGGTTTGCCGAAGGAGGTCAAGGCCCGGCTGCATGCGGCCCTGGTCAGCGCGCTGGCCGAGCCGCAGATGCGGCAGAAACTGGCGGAGAGCGGCTTCGAGGTGGTGGCCAATACGCCGGAACAGTTCGACCAGTTCGAAAAACAGGAGCTCCAGCGCTGGAAGGGCGTGATCGAAGCCGGGAAGATCACCAGCGAGTAAGGCGACGGCCACTCGGCACAGGTTTCCCGCTCCTTGCCCTGCCAGTCGGCAGGGCTTTTTTTATCCCGGCGGCGGCGGTTGCCGTTACGCGGGGGAGCCTGGGCTGAGCGTGCCGGTGCAAAGGCTGATAGGCTAATGCCGCATGCAGCCTGTGGGGCCGCACCGTCTACGCTCTCCATGATCCGCTTCTGCAAATCGCCTCTCTGCCTGCTGATCGAAACCCGCTGGCTGATTCCACGCCGCTTCGATGGCTTCGCGCCCGGTCCGCTGATCCTGCTGCGGCCCGGTGCGAGCCACGCGCTGATCGAGCACGAGAAAGTGCACGTGCGGCAATTCTGGCGCTCGGGCGGCACGATGGGCATCCTTTACCTGCTCAGTCCGCGCTGGCGCCTGCGTTTCGAACTGGAGGCCTATCGCGAGCAGCTCAGGCATTGCGAGCCCGGCGCCGCGCATCAGTTCGCGCGCATGCTGTCCCGGCACTACCGGCTGAACATATCGGAGGAGCAGGCGTATCGCCTGTTGACGGCGCCGCGGCAGGCTTAGCGGAGACGGCTGCACCCGTGGATGGCGAAGGCCGGCGTCAAGGTGCTAGTGGCCAGTCCGGCAAGCGGGCGGTGAGGCCGCGGCAGGACTGCCCGCAATGCCGGATTGCGGAGGACGGGAATCTTGGCTCCAATATAGAGAGCTTCGGTCCCAAGATTTCCGCTGTTCCAACTGATGCCATGATTTTGCTGATAGCGTGAGCGACTCCAACTCCGAATAGGGGGCATTATGAGCTGGCACACATACATGCTTTTCGTTGGCGCAAGTCTCGTGCTCTGCCTAGTGCCAGGGCAGGACATGCTATTTCTGTTAGGACGGACGATCGCACAGGGACGCGCTGCCGGGTTATGTGCTGCCTTTGGAATCAACCTCGGAGCCTACGTACACTTGCTGGTAGCAGTCACCGGACTGTCGGCGTTGGTCTTGGCGTCTGCAACGGCATTTACTGTGGTGAAGTTTGTAGGGGCAGTTTATCTCGTCTACCTGGGCTGGGGGGCTTTGCGGGCAAAGGGTAGATTTATGCTCTCGGAAGGTGGTGCCAGCAAGAGTGCGCTGCATCGTATCTTTTGGCAGGGGCTTCTTAGTGACGTGTTGAACCCCAAGGTCGCGCTGTTCTATATCGCGCTACTTCCTCAGTTCATGAGCGCGCATGACCCGCACCCGGTGAAGCATCTCCTTGAGCTCGGCGTGACTGGCTACATGGTCGGTATTACGACTAGTGTTACCTATGTCTTTCTTGCTTCCGAGATGACGCGAGCACTTCGGCGTAACCAGACCATCTCGGCATGGCTGACGAAGGCGATGGGGGCATTGTTCGTCGGGCTGGGCGTGAAGCTCGCGACCGAGAAATTGTGACGATGCACTTTGCCGCCACAGACGGCGAATCTAGCCTCCCAATCACCACAAGCGCAGTATTAGTCGCGAAGGAGATTGGCTCGTAGGTCGTGAACGGCCTATAACAACGCCCGCCTTGAGCGGGCGTTGTTATTCCTGCCTCCTGGGCACATCCTCAGCCGCCAGTCTGGTGGCGCGTAAAACTCCCTGCTAAGCCATGCCGGAGGCCGGTCCCCGGAAAGCCACGGCAAGAAGCGGGTGACTCGTCGACAACGCTTCCTGGACAAGATGGAAAGCGTGGTGCCGTGGCAGCGGCTGTTGGCAACGATTGAGCCGCACTATCCCAAGGGGCGGCGAGACTGGCCGCCGATCGGACTGGAACGGATGCTGCGAATCTACTTCCTCCAGCAGCGGCATGGACTGTCCGACGAGGCACTGGAAGATGCACTGTACGACAGCATGACGATGCGCACGTTTGCGGGGATAGACCTGGCGTTCGAACAGTTGCCGGACGCAACAACCCTGCTGAAGTTTCGCAAGTTGCTGGTCGCGCATGATCTGCCAGCGGAGATGTTTCGCCATCCCTAGGGGAATAATTGATTAAAGGCACTTGCACCGGACCTTGCCGCCCACCTCGCATCCGTTTCCCACGATGCGGGAAGGGAGTGCGGTTTGAGGGGAAATTTCGGGCGGAATAACCGGCATTTGACCCGCGTCCTGGCGCGCTTTGCGCGCTCAGGACGGATTACTCCCCGCAGACGCCAACAGCGGCCTTTTCGCGAGCACCAGATTAGCTAGGCCGAGCAGGCTGAACAACTGCGCTGAATTGTTGGCCAAGCCCTTGTAGCGAACCTTGCGATGACCAAACAGATTCTTGACGACATGGAAGGGATGCTCAACGCGGGCGCGAATCCGTGCCTTGGCGCGCTCGACCTGCGTGACCAAGTCCTTCAGGGCGCCGTCGCGCATCGTCTTGAGCTTGCCGCGTTTGAGCGCCACGTGCCACTTCACACTCTTGCCTTGCATCTCGTCGCGCTTTTCAACGCCGACGTAGCCCGCATCGCCAAACACATCGTCTTCGTGACCATGCAACAAGGCATGAGCCTGCGAAACGTCAGACACGTTGGCCGCCGTGCCCAGCACGCTGTGCACCAGCCCCGAAGCCGGGTCTACGCCGATATGGGCTTTCATGCCAAAGTGCCACTCATTTCCCTTCTTGGTCTGGTGCATCTCCGGGTCGCGACTCTTCTCCTTGTTCTTGGTCGACGGCGGCGCCTCAATGATGGTGGCATCTACAATCGTGCCTTCCTTCATCATCAGCCCCCGCTCGCACAGCATGATGCCGATCTCGTCGAACAGCTTTCGCGTCAGGCCGAGAGAATAGCCTGCCCGATGTGCCGGGGTAGTCAGCCCCATCGCGGCCCGGAATGCCAGAGCGCTACGGGGATGAAACGGTCGTCTTGGCAAGCGACGCCGGACAACGTAACCGGTCCGCCCCGCCCGGGTCATGCCGGCGCGGGGCGGTCTAGGCTGCGACCGCGTGCCGCTTGATCTCGGCAAGCTTCTCGGCGCCGATCTTTTCCTTGGCCAGTTCGGTGTCGTAGTGGGTCTGGAGGTTCATCCAGCTTTGAGCGTCGGTGTCAAAGAACACAGCGAGCCTCACCGCTGTGTCGGCCGTGATGGAGCGCTCGCCCTTGACGATTTCATTGATGCGCCGGGGCGGCACGTCGATGGCTTTGGCGAGCGCATACTGGCTGATGCCGAGCGGTTCCAGCCAGTCGATTTGCAGGATCTCGCCTGGCGTGGCCAACGGGACTTCTCGTGCCATGGTTTGCTCCTTCAGTGGTAGTCGACGATTTCGACATGGGTTGCGTTGCCGTTGGCGAACTGGAAGCAGATCCGCCACTGGTCATTAATCCGGATGCTGAACTGTCCGGCTCGATCACCTTTCAGCGCTTCCAACCGATTGTTCGGTGGAATGCGCAGGAAGCTCAGATCCGCTGCGGCGTGCAACTGCTGGAGCTTGCGGATCGCGACCTTCTCGATGTTGACGAATCGGGCGACACGCTTGCCGGCAAACAGCGTTTGGGTGTCGGAGCAGTTGAACGATGTGATCATGTAGGGAATAGTAACGCCATACGTTAATAACGTCAAGCGTTAATAGGTTGAGATGACGGGTCGAGTCGGCCCGCCGGTTCCAGTTGTCTCCCCGGGTATCCCGCCCGATTCGCCCCGCCCGGGTCATGCCGGCGGGGTTTTTTCATTCAGAGGTCCTGATCTGGACGCTGCGGCCGGTCGCGGCGGGGAGCTAAGCATGTACGCGCCGTGGCGCTGGTGTGGGTGCAGGGCAATCGCTATGAGCGTGAGCTGGCCGAGCTGCGTGAGCAGGTTGCCGGCGAGCGGGAGGCTGCCGCGCGCGCGGAGGCCGACCAGGTCAAGAAGTACCGCGAGCTGGAGGGCAATGCCCGGGAGGCGATCGCGGCCGTGTTGAAGCATGCCAAAGAGGAGAGGGATCGCGAAGAAAACGCTGCAGCTACTGCTCGTGCTGAGTACCTGGCTGGCACTCGCCGGATGTCCATCGCCGTCCGTTCTTGTCAGGCCGGCGCCGGCGGTGGTGCCACCGCAGATTCCGCCGCTGCCGGCGGAGTTGGTGAAGCGAGAGCCGAACTTGCTCCGGAGCCTGCAGCAGTTCTCGACGCCATCGCTCGGGATGGCGATCGCGGGATCCGCGACGCCAACACCTGTATCGACGCCTACAACGCCGTCCGCGACACGTTGAACCAGGCGCAGCAGGAGTAAAGATTGGGTGGCCGCCGTCGGTGCGAGAGTGCCGACGCGGCCGGAGAAATACACTTCTTATGCCAGGGAGTGCGGGCTGGGCTTACGCTCCTCTCACGAATCATTTGGGAGGCGAACTCCATATGATATCGAGGAGGCCCGCGAAATTAGATCTGGGTATTTAGATGTGTCAATGTCGGACTGGCGCACCAGCACATTTAAAATCCCCTCTTCTATTCCGTCGCCAGTTTGATTGAAGTTTTTGGAAAGCTCCGATCTTTTTAGGGGAGCCAAGGCTAAAAGGAAGATGATAGTATCGCTTAAACTTTTTTGTAGGCGGCGTCCATCGTTAGTGTGGGTCTCGAATATTCTATCTCGATCTAAAATAAGCCTTAATGGTGTTCTGAAATAAAAATTATTAGAATTTAACTGTATAGATTTGAATAATTTCTCATCGCGTTGTTTTAGCGCGGCTAAGGTTAATAGTGTTGGGTAAAAAATTGGATTCCTAGTGGTGAGTATTGTGGTGTCAATAAGTTCTGCAACTTGCTCTTGGTCCCGAAGGGTTAAGCCAAATAGAGTGACTATCCCGGAAAATAGGGAGGGGGGTAATCTCCACTATTAATGGGAGGGATGGGATTAAGGAGTCTTTCGTGATCAAGGAGATTTAGCTTTGAGAAAAGGTGCGTTGCATAGTCATAGTTTTCTAACTCTGGGAATGTGTACTCAGCGTGGAAGAACCGCTTTAGATATCGTGATGAGGAAAACTCAGTGCCGTATACGGATTTGATCGATGCTGCCAATTGCTCGGTGTCTGTGGCAATGGCGAAGTAAATTCCTTCTACGCCGAATATATGCTTTACGGTTTCGAGTAGCTCAATCGCATAGGTTGGTCGGCATCGATCAAGTTCATCAATAAAGAAGAATATTGGTAGATTTTTACCGGAATTTTCTAAGGAATCAACGATCGCGGAAAGAGTTTGGCGAAAATCGTCTATGGCGGTCTTGAGTTTCTTGTTCTCTTCGTAGATTTTTTTTGAATGGCGGATATGGATTCTTCGGAAACGGATTTTGCTATCTTCGATAGGTCGTCGGAATCTACGCCGATAATTTTCTTTGCTACCGCTGATGCCACTATGGGTGTGCCAACCTTAATAAGGCGCTTTCCCTTTCTAATAAGGTTGACTGCGTGAGAACGAGTCTTTCCGATGAAATCAAATGAGCCTTTGAGTTGATCTTCAATTTCTGTCATGAAGCCGACTAATGGTTGCTCGCAAAAATCATTCTTCCAAGCATCGAAAGTGATGACGATATATCCGGCCTCTCGAAGTTGCTGGGCCCAGTGATTCAGGAAATATGTCTTTCCAATACCCCATGGGGCATTGATGTTTAGGATGAAGGAATTCTGGCTGTTTCGCTCTTTCCTAGTTGAGTGCTTTCCCTGTAGGTACATCGTCAGGTACTCGGCTACTGCTCCTCGCTTGAGTTTGTCGTCAGAAAAGGGGTGTGTCATGGGAAAATTGAATGATTGATAAATGTACGGAATTAATTGGAAATATAGGATCTCTGCAGGCGGGGAGTACCTCCCGCTCCGTGGCCTCCCATTCATCGATATAGCTAGTCAATCAGTGTGACTCCATAAGGTGATGGCCCCGAGCAAAACACCTTCTCGGACGACTGTTCAATCACCCGTCGATGGAAAAGATCAAGCGCAGGTAAATCATCATGGGAATAGGAAACCTGCAGTTGCTTCGGGCCTAATCGCAGCCCCTGAGCTACTCCGTCCGGCAACGCACGGCCCAAGACTGCCTCATAGTTGACAAAGGCATAGCGTATGAAGGAATGCGCGCTGAGATTAAAATCGAACACAAGATGAGTATCCTGCGGTATCGGAGAGGTGATACCTCGGTCTGACAATAGACATCGCGCGGAACTAAACGTATGGACATGTACGAGCAGTGCATGACCCTGATCCAGGAACTGGTTTCTCAACACCTGCTCTAGCATGGGGCTCACGCTCTCGGCCATAGGAGTTAGAAGCATAAATAGCACTCTTAGCCACGCGCCATATTGCTCGTCTGTGATATTTAGCTTCTGACACAGACGAGCCTGCTGGGGTCGGCGGCCCTGCAGGACTCGCTCGTAGGCCCTGTAGATTGCTGGCTCCGTTGGGTGGTGCTGCGCCATCATACCGAACGTGTTCAGTACCTTCGCAACGGAATACGGGTTGCGAACAAAATTGAGCATTTTTGCAATGAACAGGTCGAAGATTTCTTGGCCAATAGCGGCGGTGCGCTCGGCATGCGCCTGAAGCAAACGACCGGTGAGTGGTTTAATCCTCGCTTCATGGATCGAAAAGGCACGTTCGAAATTGGCGCGCGTGCCGCTATCGTCGACGTCAAACGAAAAGAGATCCAACATCGACAGAGTGCCATTGACAGGGCGTCCGTTTTTGTTTGGCGATCGAACTTCGTGTCGATCGCGGTCAACGATTTCGAACTCGTAGATACGTTGGTTTTCTGGTCGTGCGTTTGGATTCAGAGCGTTAAGTCGTTGTTCGACTTGGGAGACAAAGTGTTGGTTCCTCGTCTGGTTGCGCTGGTCAATTCCCACCTTCCAATTAGCCATTCTATGAGGGGCCTCAGTGTGACTTCGAGTTAGTCTAGGACCTTAATCATGCAATAGTCCAATGTATGGGCAATTATGCTAGGAGGGCGGTGTCTCACTGCCTCTATTGGACGGCCTTAGCTCGAGGTGCTCGTGGAGCCGGTTCCGCATCCATAAGCTCGGGTGGGTAGGGCCGCATGAAACTGCGCGCCCGCTCCGGATCCCGACAGGTCAGCCAGTCATCCCACTCTGTCCTCGACACGATCATCCGCTTTTCCTTGCCCGGGCGTGAAAGCGGTTCATTTGGGGGGGCTTGTCCGAGTTGATGGTCAGCATGGTGAAGCTGAACACCTCGGCGCCAAACAACCCAGATTGGGACGAGCTAGACAACAGATAGCTGCCTTGCATTCTGCCTGCTCCACAGTCTGGAAGGGAGGTGAGAGACAGCTTTAGGTCACACTCTAGATACCATATGTTGTGTTCTTTATATACGGAACACACAATATATAGTGTGATCTTATTCCTTCTTGGGAGAGTGCTATGGCAACGAAAAACTCGGTCCGTACTTCGCCCCGTGTCGCGACGACGGCATCAAAGGCCCTGACTAGCAAGAGTACCAGTCCGACAACGAAGAAGCTGGCGGCGTCGAGTCTCTCCAATGCAAAAGCGACGACCAAGCGCTCGAAACCGAAGAAGTGACGGGTGCCTGCCGGGGAATCGCAGCAATATCGCGGCAACTCTCCGCAAAGCCTTATGTCGCAAGGCTCCGGCGCATCCCACTATTTAGTGGGGTGTGACTTACCCTGCATTGAGGGTAGGCGTGGCGCTCCGCTGGTCCAGCGGAATAACTTTCGCAGTTTCGCCAGAGCAGTGGCGAGCCCAGTCGCTCATCAATTTGCGCCGGCGCTCGAGCATGTCGCCCCGGCGGTAGGCCGCTTCGCTCTCGTTCTGAATGGCGTGCGCGAGCGCTTTTTCTGCAAGCGAGTCCGCATATTCCGTGCATTCAGCTACCCAGTCCCGGAAGGTAGAGCGGAAACCGTGCACGGTGATGTGGCCATAGCCCATGCGCTCAAGCACCTTCAGCATCGCCATGTTTGATAGTGGCTTTCCCTTCTTCCGACCTGGGTAGAGCCAGCCGTCTCGCGCCCCGGGCAGCGCCTGCTCAACCAGTTCGACGAGGCGATCAACCATCGGGACGCGTAGCGGCAACTCCATCTTCATGCGCTCGCCTGGCACGGTCCAGACGCGATAGCGCATGGAAAACTCCTCGGGCCGTGCAAATTGGACCTCCTGCGTGCGCACGACCGTCAGGATCAGGTGTTCAAGCATGCGGGCGGCGGTTCCGCGCTGTTTGCGCAGTGCCGTCATGAAATCAGGCATTTCCTGCCACGGGAGAGCGGGGTGGTGCTTGATCTTCTTGCGGCGATTCTGCTTCGGTAGCAGCTTGTCGAGGTGGCCGCGCCAGCGTGCAGGATTTTCGCCTTCGCGGTGTCCGAGCGCCTTTTCGGCGTCGAGGATGCATTCAAGGCGGCCACGCAGCCTGAAAGCGGTCTCGCGCATCTTGATCCAGATCGGCTGCAGCACCTGCACAATCATGGCTGTGTCGATGTCGCGCACGTCCTGATCGCCGAGTATGGGGAATGCGTATGTGGCGAGCGTGTTTTCCCACTGCTGGGCATGTTTTTTGTTCTTCCAGCCATCGCGGTGTTGAGCGATGTAGCCGGCTGCTCCAGCCTTGAATAGGCGCGGCCCGGTCGTTTCGAGGGCGCGTTTTCTCTGCTCGGCTTTCCGTGCTTCAATCGGGTCAATCCCATCCCGAAGGAGATACCGGCATTTTGCAGCCTCCGCGCGCGCCGCAGCTAGGGAAACTGAGGATAGGGGTCGTAACCCCATTTCGCGTGATCGGCCGCGCAGCGTGAACTTGAAGATCCAAGAACGCGAGCCTGTCTCGGAAATCTGGAAATAGAGGTTGCCGCCGTCCGGGTAATGCCCTGGGGCGTCCAACCTGCCGATCTTGAGGGCTGTAAGCCGATGCAGTTGCCGTGTCGCCATTTCTCACCCCCGTTCTCACCCCTGTTCGATGGGTGGATTGTGTCGGAGTGGTCTGGAACCAGCAAGAAGAGAAATACCCCCAAAACCGCGCCCCCACTGGGTTCCAGGGTGATTATACGGAATGCGTCGGAACGCCTTGGAGTGAGTACTGGCGGAAGCGGTGAGATTCGAACTCACGGATGGGTCACCCCATCGGCAGTTTTCAAGACTGCTGCCTTAAACCACTCGGCCACGCTTCCTGAAAGGATGTGCACGCATTGTAACGCGGGCAGGGAAGGCCCAGGCCCGTGCGGCATGCTGTTTTGACGCTGGCGTAACCGCCAGCGCCGCGCATTATAGCAAGGCTGCGCGGCTTGGTCGCGCACCACGCGGCATTTTGCCTTGTCGGTGTCTGTCGGACGCGGCGGAACCTTCATTCCTGTACTCTGCTCCTAATATGCGTAGTAGGGCGCGGGATGTCGCTGCCGTGCCCTTCCTGTTCCACGCATTTGCGGTCAATGAGGAGGATGTTCCGATGAATGGCAAGACTTTGTTGGGTGTGGCGGCTGCCGCCGCGGTGGTTGGCATGGCGGGTTGCGCGGCGCCGGGCGGTGGTTACGGCAATGGCTACGGAGGGGGCTATGGCGGCGGCTACGGTGCTCCGCCTCCCCAGACCGGGTACCAGCAGCCCCCGCAAGCCGGGTACCAGGCCCCGGGCGCGAACACCTATCAGGCGCCCCCGAATTCCGTGTTCTATGGCAAGGTCGAGTCGATCGAGCCGGTGACGACCCAGCAAAGCAGCTCGGGCCTGCTCGGCACGGTGATCGGCGGCGTGGCAGGCGGCCTGCTGGGCCATCAGATCGGCGGGGGCCGCGGCAATACCGTGGCGACCATCGGTGGCGCGGTGGCGGGCGGCCTGGCCGGCAACCAGATCGAGAAACACGCCAGCAGCGGCACCGACACGGTCTACCGCGTCAACGTGCGGCTGGACGATGGCCGCATGGCTACGGTGACGCAGCGCGACGTAAGCCGTTTGCGCATCGGCGCCCGCGCGCAGGTTGCCGGCGATATGGCAACGCCGTACTGATGGTTGTCCGGCCGCCGTGCGGATGCGCCCGCATTCCGGCGGCGGCCTGGGATTTGCCCGTTGCCCGGATCGGTTGCCTCGATTCGGCGCGATCACCCCGCCGCGATCACCCCTTCAGGAACATTTCCTGCAGGTCGTTCAGGAAGCGGCGCCCGAGTTCGGTGGGCTTGATGGTGGCAAGGTCGGCTTCGAGCAGGCCCTTTTTTTCGGCCGCCGCCAGTTCGCGGCTGATGGTGTGCAGAGGCAGCCCGGTGTGGTTGAAGAACGTGCTGGCCGGCACGCCATCGGTCAGGCGCAGCGCATTGAGCATGAACTCGAACGGAAGGTCGGCAGCGCCGACGTCGTGCTGTTCCTGCACGGCGTTGCCCGCCATCGCCTGCGCCATATAGGTGGCGGGATGCTTGTGGCGCATCTGGCGCAGCACCCGGTGCGGGAATGAGAGCTTGCCGTGCGCGCCGGCCCCGATGCCGAGGTAGTCGCCGAAGCGCCAGTAGTTCAGGTTGTGGCGGGCTTCGCGATGCGGCCGGGCGTAGGCGGACGTCTCGTAGTGCCGGTAGCCTGCCTGTGCGGTGCGCGCTTCGATCAGGTCCTGCATTTCGTAGGCGCTGTCGTCGTCGGGCAGGGCCGGCGGGAACTTGGCGAACAGCGTATTCGGCTCCAGCGTCAGCTGGTAGAGCGACAGGTGCGTGGTGTTGAACGACAGCGCCGTTTCCAGGTCCTGGGCACATTCTTCCAGGGTCTGGCCCGGCAGCGCGTACATCAGGTCGAGATTGACGTTGTCGAAGTTGTCCAGCGCGATGCCGATCGCGGCGCGCGCTTCGCCGCCGCCGTGGATGCGGCCGAGCGCAGCCAGGTGGCGGTCGTTGAAGCTCTGGATGCCGATCGACAGGCGGTTGATGCCGCTGGCGCGATAGCTGGCGAAACGCTCGGCCTCGAAGGTGCCGGGGTTGGCCTCCATGGTGATCTCGGCGTCGGCATCGAGCGGTAACAGCGTGCGGATATCGGACAGCAGCCGGTCCATGCCGGCGGCCGACAGCAGGCTGGGCGTGCCGCCGCCGATGAACACCGTATGCACTGGCCGGCCCCACACCAGCGGCAGCGATTGTTCCAGGTCGGCTCGCAGCGCATCCAGGTAGGCATCCTCGGGGATGTCATGGCTGTCGGCCGCGCCGGGCACGGCATGCGAGTTGAAATCGCAGTAGGGGCACTTGCGCACGCACCAGGGCACGTGCACGTAGAGCGACAGGGGCGGGGACGCCGGCAGCGAGAGCTGGCCCGGCTGCAGCCACAGCGATTTGGTGTCGGCCGGGGCGCTGGCGCCGGTGGACGCCAGCGGGACAATCGGGATCATAGGCAGCCGTTCATGAAGCCTGGCGTGCGCAGGCGCTCGGTCAGCGCCTTGAGCGCGAGCGCCCGATGGCTGACGGCATTCTTTTCATCGGCGCTCAGTTCCGCCGCGGTCTTGCCCAGGTGAGGCAGCAGGAAATGCGGGTCATAGCCGAAGCCGGCATTGCCGCGCGGCGCGTCGACCACCTCGCCTGCCCATACGCCCTCGGCGATCAGCGGGCGCGGGTCGTCGGCATGGCGCACCAGCACCAGCACGCAGTAATAGTGGGCGTGGCGATTGAGCTTGCCCGCCAGCTGCGAGATCAGGTGCGCATTGTTGGCGGCATCGGATTTCGGCTTGCCCACCAGTTGCGCATAGCGCGCCGAGTAGACGCCCGGCGCGCCATCCAGCGCGTCGACGCAGATGCCGGAATCGTCGGCCAGCGCGGGCAGGCCCGCCAGGCGGCTGGCGTGGCGAGCCTTGGTGAGGGCGTTCTCCACAAAGGTGGCGAAGGGCTCTTCGGCCTCGGCAATGCCGAGCTGTCCCTGCGGAATCACCTCGAACCCGAGCGGCGCCAGCAGCGTGCCGAACTCGCCGAGCTTGCCGGGATTGTTGGAGGCGAGAACCAGGCGTTGCATCGCTTTCACCGTATCAGGCCAGTTCCAGCGCGCGGCGCTGGTGTGCCACCAGTTCGGCGATGCCTTGCTCGGCCAGGCGGGTCATGGCTTCGAGCTCGGCGCGGCTGAACGGCACGCCTTCGGCGGTGCCCTGCACTTCGACGAAGCCGCCGCTGCCGGTCATCACCACGTTCATGTCGGTGTCGCAGTTGCTGTCCTCGGCATAGTCCAGGTCGAGCACGGCCACGCCGTTCACCATGCCGACCGAGACGGCGGCTACGAAATCGCGGATCGGGCTGGCCTTGATCTGGCCTTCGCGCAGCATCGCCGAGACGGCGTCGTGGGCGGCCACGAAGGCGCCCGTAATGGCCGCGGTGCGGGTGCCGCCATCGGCCTGCAGCACGTCGCAATCCAGGTGGATGGTGTACTCGCCAAGCGCGGACAGGTCGAAGACCGTGCGCATGGCGCGGCCGATCAGGCGCTGGATTTCCTGGGTGCGGCCGGTCTGTTTGCCGCGCGCGGCTTCACGGTCGGAGCGGGTGTGGGTGGCTCGCGGCAGCATGCCGTACTCGGCGGTTACCCAGCCTTCGCCACTGCCTTTCTTGTGGGGGGGCACCTTGGCCAGCACGCTGGCCGTGCACAGCACCTTGGTGTCGCCAAAGGCACTCAGGACGGCGCCTTCGGCGTGGCGGGTGTAGTGTCGGGTCAGGGTGATAGGGCGCAGCGCATCGGCAGCGCGTCCGCTCGGTCGCATGTGGAGTTTTTCTCGGGAAAGGTGTTCAGAGATGGGATTTTAACGCCGCCGCGCCGCTCGTGCCCGTCGGCGCGCGGCCGGGGCCGGCGCGGCGGCGAAATTCCCGCACCTTTGCGGCGCGGGCGGTACATCTTGGCCGAAGCTCGCCACGATATGCCGGACCGCAGCCCGGTGTGTGCCCGGGCAGGCCCTCAGCGCATGAAATTGCTGGTCTTGTCGATCGCGGCGCGGATCTCGGCGATGGAGCGCTCGATTTCTTCCTCCGACAGCAGGTCGGTATCGCCGCCGTTGTTCTCGAGGATCGAGGTGGTGAAGGTATTGAGCGGCAGGGTCTCGGTGGCGACCGATTCCTCGGTGGCGGGATGGGCGTCGAGTTCCCACATCATGGCGATCGCGGTGGTGTTGTCGGCACCGTCGCCGGCATTGTGCAGCGCCTGCTCGATCAGGTCGGGAATGGCGTGTACCACGGACAGGTGCGTCACTTTCTCGACCAGCAGTTGTTCTTCGATGCTGCCCCACAGCCCGTCCGAGCACAGCAAGGCGACATCGCCGGGTTCCAGCCGCAGCGGGCCGCCGATATCGATCAGCGGCAGGTTGGGCGAGCCCAGGCAGTTGTAGAGCTTGTTGCGTTCGGGGTGGTTGGCCACCTGCATCGGCAGCACGCGCTCCTGCTGCAGCAGGTTCTCGATCTTGGAGTGGTCGCGCGTGCGGGTCAGCAGGCCGCCCTTGCGCACCAGGTAGAGCCGCGAATCGCCCGCGTGGGCCCAGTGGATCTGGCCGTTCTGGACCAGGCAGCAGACCACGGTGGTACGCGGCACGTCGGCCAGCCGGTTGGCCTCGGCATAGCGATGGATCTCCCGGTGGGCCAGCATGATGGTGTCCTGCAGGAAATCGGCAGGATTGCGGATCGCGGGCCGGGCCTGGGCCTGGAACTGGCGCGCCAGCGTCTGCAGGGCCTGTTGCGCGGCGACTTCGCCCAGCGCATGGCCGCCCAGGCCATCGGCCAGCACCATCAACAGGGCGTCTCGCGTGAAGCAATAGCCCATGCGGTCCTGGTTGATGCGGCGGCCGCCTTTTCTGCTTTCCTGGTAGACGGAGAATCGCATGTTGGCAGTAGGTAAATCAGTTCTTGGGAGACGGCGGCGCCATCTGCGGACCGGTGCGGCAGAGCGCGCGGGCGGGCAGCGGGGCGACGGCTTTCATCATAGTTGGTAATGGCGGCGGAGGGCGCTGCGCAGGGTGCGCGCAAGAGGCGGGGAGCCGGCCATTTTATGCCTTATTCGCCGCCTGAATCGATCTGTTTGGCCCGGAGTGCCGTGGCGGGTTCTTCGCGCTTGCGCAGCAGCGTCAGGAACCGGCTCGCAATGGGCCGTTCGGCGGCCGGGGCGGCGGCGGGCGCTGCCGCCTGCTCGCCCAGCGCGTTGCTTTGTTCGCGCAGCTCTTTCTGCAGGCGGAACACGCTCTGGGGCCGCTCGGAAGGCGTCAGGCGCAGGCACCATTCGACCAGGTCGACCAGGCCGTCGGTGTAGCTGGTGCGCAGCCGCGTCATGGCGTCCGCCATGCGGTCGTCTTTTTCACGCTGGTTGGCTTCCTGCGGCGGCATGCCTGCCATGCAGGCATAGAGTGTGGCGCCCAGGCTGTAGATATCGGTCCAGGGCCCCAGTTCGGAGTGCTTGCCGTACAGCTCGGGCGCGGCGAAGCCGGGTGTGTACATGGGCTGGAAGCGCGCCGCTTCCATGGTCAGGATCTGGCGGGCGGCGCCGAAATCCAGCAGGATGGGCGACTCGTCCTCGCGCAGGTAGATGTTGCCAGGCTTGATGTCCAGGTGCAGCAGCTTGTGGATATGCACCTCGCGCAGGCCGCTCATGAGGTCGTGGAAGACCTTGCGGATGAAGTGTTCGCGCAGCACCTTGGCGCGGCCCTGCTGGCGCGCTTGCAGGATGTGTTCCTGCAGCGTCTTGCCCAGCTCGTAGTTCATCACCATGTACACGGTGGAATTTTCCCGGAAGAAATTCACCACGCGCACCACGCTGGGATGGGAGATCTTCGCCAGCGAGCGGCCTTCCTCGAAGAAGTACTTGAGCCCAAGCCGGAACGACGCCGCGCTTTCCTCGGGCACCACGGGGATCAGTTCGCCGGGGTTGCGGCGTGCCAGGGAGGACGGCAGGTACTCCTTGATCGCTACGGGGGAGCCGGTCCCATCGGTGGCCAGGTAGACGAAACTGAACCCCCCGCTGGCCAACTTCTTTACAATACGATAGCTGGACAGCAGCGTGCCGATGGGCAGCGGTGCGCTCTTTGGAGGTGATGCGCCCTTGGACTCTGTCATAGGATTGGGAACCTGGATTGCCTCCGGATTGTCCTGACTAATCGTTGAGTTGTAAAGAACACAATAGCGGCCTTTTTGGGCTTTCTTTTCGGCGTTCAAACGGCGTGGTTGCTGGGCTGTCAGCCCCGCCGGCCGCTTGAGCGCATGCGGCCAGATGGCCATTTCGCGAGACTATCCAATGATCCACAGCATGACAGGCTACGGCCTGGCTACCCGCCAGGCGCCACTGACGGACACGCACGGCGCGCCCACCGGCAGGACGGCTTCCGTTTCCGTGGAATTTCGCACTGTCAATTCGCGCTTTCTCGACCTGCTGTTCCGTGCTCCCGAAGAGTGCCGCGCCTTCGAGCCGGCGCTGCGGGAAATGCTCATGGCGAAGCTGTCGCGCGGCAAGCTGGAGTGCCGTATCAACCTGCAGCGCGCCGATGGCGGCGCCGGCGGCACCACGCTGGCGCTGAACGACGCCTTGCTGGCGCAGATCCGCTCCGTCGAGGCTACGGTCGCGGCCACGTTCACCGCGGCGGGCACCCTGCGCATGGGCGAGATCCTGCGCTGGCCCGGCGTGCTGGTCGAGCCCGAGCTGTCGCAGGATGCGCTGCGCGAGGCCGTGACGGGTGCGGCCAGCGAAGCCCTGGCCCAGTTGCTGGAAGCGCGCCGCCGCGAGGGCGAAGCGCTCAAGGCCACCCTGGAAGAGCGCATCGAGGCCATGCTGGCCATCGTCGAACGCCTGACGCCAACCATCCCGCAATTGATCTCGCATCACCAGGAAAAGCTCACCGAGCGCCTGCAGGAAGCCTTCAACCTGGTGGCACCGAACGGCATGCCATCCATGAGCCGCGACGAGATCGGCGAGCGTATCCGCCAGGAAGCCACGGTCTACGGCATCCGCATCGACATCGCCGAGGAACTGTCGCGCCTGCAGGCGCACCTGAACGAAACCCGGCATATCCTCAAGAAGGGCGGGCAGGTCGGCAAGCGGCTGGATTTCATGATGCAGGAGCTCAACCGCGAAGCCAACACGCTGGGCTCCAAGGCCGCCGCCAAGGAGCTGGCCGATGCCTCCATGGAGCTCAAGCTGCTGATCGAGCAGATGCGGGAACAGATTCAGAACCTGGAATAATCATCATCATCATGAGTGAAACGTCGTCCCATATCGCCATCGACACGGCCTACCCCGGCAACCTGTTCATGGTGGTGGCGCCTTCCGGCGCCGGCAAGTCCACGCTGGTCAACGCGCTGCTGGCGCAGGACCCGGCCATCCGCCTGTCCATCTCCCACACCACGCGCGCGCCGCGTCCCGGCGAGCAGGATGGCCGCGAATACCACTTCACCACGGTGGACGCCTTCCGTGCCGCGCGCGATCGCGGCGAGTTCCTCGAGTGGGCGGAGGTGCATGGCAATTACTACGCCACCTCGCGGGTCTGGATCGAGCAGCAGATGGCCCAGGGCAACGATGTGCTGCTGGAGATCGACTGGCAGGGCGCCCAGCAGGTGCACCAGCGTTTTTCCAACGCGGTGGAGATCTTCATCCTGCCGCCGTCGCTGCAGGCGCTCGAAGAACGCCTGAACAAGCGCGGCCAGGACGAGCCCAACGTGATCGTGCGCCGGCTGCTCGCTGCCGGCAGCGAAATGGCCCACGCATCGGAGTCGGACTACGTCATCATCAACGAGGTGTTCGACCATGCGCTGGAGCAGTTGCGCAGCGTGATCCGCGCTACCCGTTTGCGTTTTTCGTCGCAAAAGGCCCGTCACACCGACCTCTTTATCGAGCTCGGGATTCATTGAGCCGGAGCGCGGCGGGAACGTTTCTTGCCGCGTGCTGTAAAATAGCCGGCATCGCATTAGGTTTTGTCCCGAGGTGGATTTGATATGGCGCGTATTACCGTCGAAGATTGTCTGAAACACATCCCGAATCGCTTCGAGCTCGCGCTCGCGGCAACTTACCGGGCCCGTCAGCTGGTGCAGGGTCACACCCCCAAGGTCGAGGCCAAGGACAAGCCCACCGTGGTGGCGTTGCGCGAGATCGCCTCGGGCCAGATCGGCATCGAGATGCTCAAGAAGGTACCGACCTGATTTTCGGGCGGCCGTGGCCAATCCTCGCAGCGCGTACCTTCGCATTCAGACTCTGCCAGCGTACCTGTTCGAGTACTTGAATACCCAGCCGGATTCCAGAAGCCGCCCCCATGTCTTCCTCCCAGCCTTCCTTTCCTGCCGCGACGGCGAGCCCCCTGGCCGCGCCGGAGCGTTCGCGCGGAGAAGCGCCTGGTGATGCGGGCGGCGATGCCCTGCCTCCCGTTCAGCGCAAGCGCGCCGGGTCCGGTCAGTCGACCGTGACGGCGCGCACCGGTGCCCCCAACCTTCCCGATCCGCTCGGCAACGATGTTGTCGGCGAGCGCGGGGTCGCGCCCGCCATGGGCTCGGGCAAGGGCAGGGCGGTCCAGGCGGCGGCCGAAAGCGAGTTGAGCGCGGCAGCGGCCGCGCCGGGCGACGCGCTCTTTATCGACGCGGTGCTGGCGCAGTCCTACCGTCACTTCTTCGGCCCGACTTCGCAGCCGGCCGTGCCGCCGCGCCAGCAGGTGATCTCGATCACCCGGCTGATGGAGAAGCTGGCGTATCTCAAGCCCGCCGACCAGGCGCTGGTGCGCGAGGCCTTCCAGTTCTCGGACGAGGCGCACCTGGGCCAGTATCGCCAGAGCGGAGAGCCCTACATCACGCATCCGGTAGCGGTGGCGGAACTGTGCGCCGACTGGAAGCTGGATGTGCAATCCATCATGGCGGCGCTGCTGCACGACGTGATGGAAGACCAGGGCATCACCAAGAGCGAGCTGGCCGAGAAGTTCGGTCCCAAGGTGGCCGAACTGGTCGATGGGCTGACCAAGCTGGACAAGCTCGAATTCCAGAGCCGCGAGCAGGCGCAGGCGGAAAGCTTCCGCAAGATGCTGCTGGCGATGGCGCGCGACGTGCGGGTGATCCTGGTCAAGCTGGCTGACCGCACCCACAACATGCGCACGCTCGATTTCGTGCCGCCCGAAAAGCGGCGCCGGATCGCGCTCGAAACCATGGAGATCTACGCGCCGATCGCGCATCGGCTGGGTCTCAACACCACTTACCGCGAACTGCAGGAACTGTCCTTCAAGGTCGGTTCGCCGTTCCGCTATGCCACCCTGGAGAAAGCGGTCAAGGCCGCGCGCGGCAACCGCCGCGAGGTGGTCAAGCGCATTCTCGAAGCCGCGCAGAAGGGCCTGGCCGACGCGGGCATCGTGGCCGAGCTGTCGGGGCGGGAAAAGACGCTCTACAGCATCTACCGCAAGATGCACGACAAGCAGCTGTCGTTCTCGCAGGTGCTCGACGTCTACGGTTTCCGCGTGGTGGTGGAAACTCAGATGCATTGCTATATGGCGATGGGTGCGCTGCATGGGCTGTACAAGCCGATGCCGGGCAAGTTCAAGGACTACATCGCCATTCCCAAGATCAATGGCTACCAGTCCTTGCACACCACGCTGGTGGGCCCCTTCGGCACGCCCGTGGAGTTCCAGATCCGCACGCGCGACATGCACCAGATCGCGGAAGCCGGCGTGGCGGCGCACTGGATGTACAAGCACCAGGCCGACCAGGCCAACAATATCCAGCAGCAGGCCCACCAGTGGCTGCAGTCGCTGCTGGATATCCAGAGCCAGACCGGCGATTCGCAGGAATTCCTCGAACACGTCAAGATCGACCTCTTCCCCGATGCGGTCTACGTGTTCACGCCCAAGGGGCATATCCGCGCGCTGCCGCGCGGCGCCACCGCGCTCGATTTCGCATACGCCGTGCACAGCGACCTCGGCAACCAGTGCGTGGCGGTCAAGATCAACAACGAGCTGCTGCCGTTGCGCACCGAGCTCAAGAGCGGCGATATCGTCGAAGTGGTGACGGCACCGTACTCCAAGCCGAATCCGGCCTGGCTGGCCTTCGTGCGCACCGGCAAGGCGCGCGCGGCAATCCGCCACTATCTCAAGACCACCCGGCTCGACGAGGCCATCCAGCTGGGCGAGCGCCTGCTGGAGCAGTCAGCGCGCCAGCTCGGCATCGAACTCAAGGCGTTGCCGCAGTCGGTGTGGGACCGCATGGTGCAGTGGACCGGCAACAAGCAACGCGAAGACATTTTCGCCGACTTGGCGCTCGGGCGCCGCGTGCCCGCCGTGGTGGCCAAGCGCATGGAGATCCTGTTGCAGGAACTGTCCGGCGACGTCGACAGCGCGCTCCTGGCGGCGGTGCAGACCTTTGCCGGCGAGGAAGCCCCGGCGGTGCCGATCACCGGCGACGAAGGCATGTCGATGATCTTCCCGGCATGCTGCCGGCCGATTCCCGGCGATTCCATCGTCGGCTACCTGGGCAAGGGCGAGGGGCTGCAGATCCACGTGCAGGACTGCAAGGTGGCCAAGCGCCTGCACAGCAAGGATCCGGAGCACTGGATCGACGTGATGTGGGCGAAGAAGACCACGCGGGCCTTCGATGTGTCGATCAAGGTGATGGTGCACAACGTCAAGGGCATCGTCGCCCGCGTGGCGGCGGACCTGACCTCGGCCGACGCCAATGTGGCGCACGTGGCGATGGAGCAGCAGGAGGGCGGCCACCAGGAGGCCACCTATATGCAGTTCATCATCCAGGTGCAGAACCGCCTGCACCTTGCCAATGTGATGCGGGCGCTCAGGCGCAATCCCGACGTGATCCGCATCTTCCGCGACCGCAACGACGGCTGACGCCGCCGCGGGCCGGCGCCTCAGGCCCGGCCCGGCTGCGCCGCCTGCCGCTCGGGATAGCGGACTTCCAGGATATCGATCTGCTCGACCCCGTTCGGCGTGCGCAAGGGCACGGTATCGCCCTCGCGCGCCTTGATCAGCGCGCGCGCGATCGGCGAGATCCAGCTCACGTGGTTGCTATCCAGGTCGACCTCGTCCATGCCGACGATGGTGACGGTGGTTTCTTCGCCCGCCTGGTTCGCATAGGTGACCGTGGCGCCAAAGAAGATCTGATCGTTGTCCCCCTGCAGTGAAGGGTCCACCACCTCGGCCTTGTCCAGGCGCCGGGTCAGGAAGCGGATGCGGCGGTCGATCTCGCGCAGGCGCTTCTTGCCGTAGTGATAGTCGCCGTTCTCGGAGCGGTCTCCGTTGGATGCCGCCCATGAGACGATCTGGACCACCTCGGGGCGCGCTACATCGATGAGATGCATCAGTTCGTCGCGCAGGCGCTGGTAGCCTTGCGCCGAGATGTAGTTCTTGCTGCCGGGCGGCAACGGGGTCGCGCCTTCCGGAAGGTCGTCATCCTCGTCACCGGACGACTCTTTGACAAATGCCTTGTTCATGGTTTGGATCACATCTACGGGCTGTCATTATAGGAAGGCGAAGCCTCTACCAAGGAAAAGCAAAAAAATGTGGGCCAGGGGGTTCCAAAAGGCTGAAAGTTCGCTATAATCTCTTTTCTCGAGTGCGGCTGTAGCTCAGTTGGATAGAGTACTTGGCTACGAACCAAGGGGTCGTGGGTTCGAATCCTGCCAGCCGCACCACCGATAAAAGAAGGGCTTCCAGAAATGGAAGCCCTTTTTCATTCCGTGCTTCCATTCGCCAAGTACCGACCATTCTACGGCGTCCGGCGCATGCCCGCGCCGCAGGGGGATCTTCGATTGAGACGCGTCTCATCGTCTGCGGTATTCCCGGCCGCTAAGCTTTGATCCGGAGCGCGTCATCCCGATGCGCATCCCTGGCCTGATCGCTCTCGCCTGGTACTTGCCCTGTGCTTGCCGCAAGCTTGCGGATTTTCCCGATTTGCCACGCCAAGCGATCGCCCACTCCTTCGAGGGAATCCTGCGATGCGATCATTGCCATGGCTTGTTGCTGCCTCGCTGCTGCTCTTGCTGGCCGGTGCGGCAGGCCGCGGCCGCAAGCGGCGGGCGCTGAAGGCGTTGCCGCCGCCGGGCCCCGGCCACCGGCCAAATCCGCGGGCGGGCGAGCGCGGTCATGGCATGCCCGCAGATGGCGCGGCGCCCGCCGGCGGCGCGTGCACGCGCAGCTTGCTGGTGGGCCTCCTGCACGACCAGTGTTTGAGTCTGAAGGTCGACGCCCTTGCCTCCGGTGCCGATCCGCGCAAGCAGGCGGAGGCGCTCGCCAGTGCCTGGCATATCCATACCGCCGGCGAGGCGCGCGGCACGTTGGCCTGGCTGCTCGAGGAGGGGCATCGCGCGCTATACCCGCAGGTTTGCCGGATCCTGTTCGCGGTGCCGCGCGCCGAGCGCGAGCGTCAGATCGTGCTGCTGGACGATGTCTTCGATCCCGTGCACCTTGCCCTGTGCGTCGACAACCTCGAGCGCGCCATGCCGGCGCTGCGCGCGAGCCGTTTTGTCGCCTCGGGCGCCGATCTCGCGCGTGGCGTGCTGGCCTGGGACATGGGCCGCGCCATCCATGTCGCGCGACTGGCCTACGACTGCGGGATGCAGAACGAGGCTCAGGCGTGGGCCGTGATCGAGCGCGCGGCGGCAATGGTCTTCGCGCACCTGGAGTCCTGGGAGGCGGTCGCGGGAAGCTACCTGCTGGGGCGTGCGATGTGGGGCGGGCCCGGCACCGGCCTGAAGCGGCATCTCTCGTTCGGCCAGCGTTGCCTGGACGATCCGGCCAGCCCCTGGCGTGCCGTGCCGTACCGCGCTGCGCCCCCGCGTGCGTAGGCATGCCGGCGTGTGCCGCCTTGCGGGTCCGATGCCGACGGGCTAGGCTGGTTCAGGCGTATAGCGGACGCAGCCGCGCAATACCGACGCTCAAGCGTCGTGTTGGCAGCGGATAACCCGGGAGGATCCCATGAGCAATGCAGACTGGCGTGTGGAGGCATATCGGGGCATGGATGTCTACGTCCTGGTGTCATCGCAGCGCGACGATGGCGTCGCGACCGTCGGCGATGTCGGTCAGTGGCGATACGAAGTGAGGGTCTGCCAGGAGGGGGCGGATCCGTCCGATGCCGGCGACACCGAGCGCTTGTCGGGCGATGGCGCGCGCTTTGCCACCCGGCACGCGGCGGAGGTGGCTGCCTTCAGCGCGGCCTATCATCTGGTCGACAGGCTTCTGGGGCCGGTGGAGGGCTAGCGCCGGCCCTTTTTCGCTGCGATTGCCATTTTGCGAACAGGCCTATTTGCGGCACACGGCTCTGGTGCGCAGACGTGGCGGCAGGGCGCTTTGCCACACGCGCCTGTCTTCGGGCGGGGCAGGCGAATGCCTTGCCGTTGTGGCGTTGCCATGCGCAACACCACGCATCACGTCGTGATATGTCCACTTCATTCGTCTTTGCGCGCGCGCGGGGCTTCGCGTTGCTCCGCGGTCTGCCCGGATAGCAGGTTTTTCATGAGGGCGTAATAAAACAATTGCACAAAACGATTGCAATACCGGGCCAGATGTTACATAATCTCACTTCTCGGACGCGGGGTGGAGCAGTTGGCAGCTCGTCGGGCTCATAACCCGAAGGTCGCAGGTTCAAGTCCTGCCCCCGCAACCAGTATCTCTTCCGGTTTTGCCTCCTGGCCGTTCTGGCCCTGCTTTACAAACACCCCCCAGGAATTACAGAGTCGAAGCCGTTCCAGTTCGGCGGAAGCTTGCGTTGCGCACGCACCTGGCTATGCATGGGCTGCGATGTCGCAATGCTCAACGACGTCCGTGGCCACCGCCCCGGCCGCCTCGCTGACCAGAGCCGCCCCAGCTGCCACCACGGTAGTATGCGCGGCCCGCGCCGTAATGGCGGGGATAGCCGTGCCAGCCTGGGCCACGATAGCCATAGCCACCCGAGCGGTAGTACACCGCGCCGCCGTAGAAACCGCCATAGTACGGCCACGGATACCCGTAGTAGCCGTAGCCCAGCGGCGCAGACGGATAGACCGTGCCGCCCTCATAGAGACCGTAGGGATTGTAGGTGAGGGGGTAGTCGTCATAGCCATCGTAGTAGGGATAGCCTACGCATGCGCCCACCGACAGCAGGGAAAAAGCGAGAAGCAGGCGGAGCAGGATACGATGCATGGGCGTTGACTTCGGCAATGGAGCGTACCGGGGAGCACACCCGGCAGGTGCCGCCGGACAATGATTGGAGACCGCTACCCGCGACGGGGTTCATTGTCGCGCACCCGGCCATGCAGGGCCAGGCCAGAGCCCGGAATTCAGGCTGGCGCCCGGGCCAGTTCCGCCGCGCGCGCAAAGGTGTCGCGCACCTGCGGCTGCCCCTCGCGAGCCGCGGCCTCGGCGCGTGCCGCCAGCCGTTCGATCAGCACGCTCAGGTTGTTGCCCGCCGGCGCCGTCTTGCTCGCGCCGCATTGCCCAATGGCCTCGCGTACCAACTGATCCAGTTCCTCCGCGACGTCGGCGCCGTCGAAGGCGCTGATGGACAAGGCGGAAATCTGCTCGAGGTAGAGGTTGACCAGCGCTTCGTCGTGTACCGGTTCGGCCATTTCCGTCTCCTTGGCAAAGTGGGGGGATAGGATTCATTGTAGCGGGCCGCATGCTTGAGGGATGTCCGGGCACGGGCGACGGCGCCCGGTTTCGCGGGGGAATTCCGCCGGGCTTGCGCCATGTCAAGCTTGGATAAATGTTAATGATTCGTATTTGCCGTGACGGGGCGCTTTCTCTTACAATCGCGGCTTGCCCGAGCTACCCGCCGTGCTGCCGGATCCTGACGGCCGGCGGATGCCGGCCAGCCAAATCGTCTTGCCGAGGTAGTCGAAAACATGATGCTGCAGATCCCGGATGTGCTGACACCGACACAGGTGGCCCAATGCCGTGCCTGGATTGACGCAGCGGACTGGACCGACGGCAATGCCACGTCCGGGCATCAATCGGCCCTGGCCAAGCGCAATTTGCAGTTGCCCGAGGGCTCGCCGGCTGCGCGCCAGGCCGGCGATCTGATCCAGGATGCGCTGGGGGCGAATCCGCTGTTTATCTCAGCCGCGCTGCCGCTCAAGGTCTATCCGCCCCTGTTCAACCGCTACGAGGGCGGCCACGCCTTCGGCAACCATATCGACAACGCCATCCGCCACCTGCGCGGGACCAATTTCCGCATTCGCAGCGACCTTTCCGCCACGCTGTTCCTGACTGCGCCCGAGGACTACGACGGCGGCGAACTGGTGGTGGAAGACACTTACGGACAGCAGCGCGTGAAATTGCCGGCGGGACATATGGTGCTATATCCGGCAACCAGCCTGCATCATGTCAGCCCGGTCACGCGCGGTGCGCGCGTGTCGTCGTTCTTCTGGATTCAGAGCATGGTGCGCGACGAGGGACAGCGTTCAGTCTTGTTCGATCTCGATACGCAGATCCAGCGGGTAGCGCAGGCGATGGGCCATAAGGAGCCCGCCGTGGTCGGGCTCACGGGCGTCTATCACAACCTGCTGCGGCGCTGGGCGGATGCCTGACGATAGTGCACTTCTTCCGCTGCCATGACGGCGCAAGGGTACGCATCGAAGCATGGCGGAAGGGCGCGGGAAAGGGGCGGTGGGACAGTGGGACAGCGGGAGGGATGATAAAGAGGAACGCGGCGCCAGGTGCCAGCCCGGCGCCGGTGGCGCCCGGCTGGCGTCAGCGGGCGCGTGGCGGTGCCGCAGGGCTACCTGCGATCCCGGTGCTGCGACGGCAAGGGCACGACGGCAACGCGCCGCCGCGCGGGTTTGAGCGCCCGGCCAGGCCAGAACACATAGGTGGTATGCGGATCCATCGGCTTGCCGAAATAGGATACCCAGACCTGCACGCCCTGTTCGGTTTCGGCAACGATGGCGGCCACTGCGCGGGCCGCGACTGCGGGAGACTTGAGCAAGGTGGCCAGCGCTTCCACGCCTTGGACCACGTGGTGCTTGACACCACCGAACCACGCGTACTGACGCATGGCTGACAACAGACGCTCGGTCATGACGCTAATGTTTTGTTAATGATGCAGATAAGACCGGAGCTTACACGCTTTGTTCAGTGCCGATCGATGGGTCTTGTCTATCGCTTACCCTGAGTCATGGAATCTCGCAACGTGGCGGTCAGGGGGGCGTCGTTGCCGTTTCCGCGATGTCGATCGCGCGCCGCGTTGACAAGGCGATGCCCGGGGATTAGCTTGCTCTCGAGGGGCTTGCGGATCCCGTGCGCCTGCGATGTCCTCTCGCGCTTTTCCTGGGAGCTTGCCGATGACCGAAGACATGCTGCTGCAACTGATGGCCGAAGTCGAAAAGGAAGACCCGATCGACTATGCCGATCTGCCCTTCGACGATGCGACATTGCGCGGGCTGGTGTGCCGGCTGGTGGCGCAGCGTTCCAGCGCGATGGAGTCCGCCGGCATGCCGGTGGACGCGCTGCTGGCCACCATGTGGGCCTCGACCGCCAAGCTGGTGCTGGAGAACATGGTGCTCAACGCACGCCTGCTGACGCTGCAGGGCTTGCCGGACGATGCCAGCGCACTGATCGACCGTATCGCCCGGCAATCGCGCGGCACGCCCTGAGGCGCAGCGTCCCTTGGCCAGCCGATCAGCCCTATGTGGCGGATTGGCAGATTGGCGAACTGTTGCGTGACGCCTCGATCTCATTCAGCAGGGCGCTGCCCGTTTCGATACACTATCGGTTTTCGTCGCCCCCGGATGCCGTGCTGTTGCCCGCGAATGCAACGACGCGCGGTGTTGCTGACATGGAGGATTTCGGGTGATCAAGTGGATAATCGTCGCGGCGTACCTGGGAGCGATCCTGTACGTGCATTTCCGCGGCAAGGTGAGGCTGCGCATCTGGCGCCAGTTGCTGGACCATTCGGCGCTGGTGGCGCCGATCAACTGCTTCATGTACATGTTCTCGGGCGTCCCCCGCACGCCCTACATTCCGGTCGAGCGCTTTCCCGAGCTCGAAAGGATCCGCGCCGCCTGGCCGGAGATCCGCGATGAAGGCCTGGCCCTGACGGCCATGCGCAAGATCAAGGCTGCCGACAAGAACGACGACGCCGGCTTCAACTCGTTCTTCAAGTACGGCTGGAAGCGTTTCTACCTGAAGTGGTACGAGGCCCGCCACCCGTCGGCCGAGGTCCTGTGCCCGCGCACGGTCGAGTTGCTGCGCGGCTTGCCCAGCGTGAAGGCGGCGATGTTCGCCGAGCTGCCGCCCGGCGGGAAGCTCAATCCGCACCGCGATCCGTTCGCGGGTTCGCTGCGCTATCACCTGGGCCTGGCCACGCCGAACGACGACCGCTGCTTTATCGAGGTCGACGGCGAGCGCCACAGCTGGCGCGATGGCGAGGGCGTGGTGTTCGACGAAACCTATCTGCACTGGGCGGAGAACAAGAGCGACAGCAACCGTCTGATCCTGTTCTGCGACATCGAGCGTCCGATGCGCTTCGGCTGGGCCGGCAAGGTCAACCGCTGGCTGGGCCGCAAGGTCATGACCGCGGCCAGCTCGCCCAACGAAGAGTCCGACCAGACCGGCGTGATCAACCGCCTGTTCCGCATTGTCTGGCTGGGCGGGCAGTATCGCCGCCGCTTCAAGGCCTGGAGCCGCCCGGCGTATTACGTGGTGAAGTTCGGCCTGATCGCCGCGGGCGTGGCGCTGATCGTCTACCTGTAGCGCAGGCTTGGGTGCATCGCGCAACGGGAAGGGCCGGCATTGCCGGCCCTTCCCGCTTCTCCCCCCGTTTCCGTCGCAGGCCGTCCTATTCCCGCCGGCGTTCCTGTTCGTCGTCCAGGGCCTCGTAGTGAGCGCGCTTGGCCTGGTACATGCGGGTGTCGGCCAGCTTGACGGCGTCGCTCAGGCGTTCGCCTGCGGCGCATGTGGCGGTGCCGATCGACAGGCTGAGCGCCGTACCCGGATAGAACTGGTTGTTGAGCTCGACCACTTGATGGATTTGCTCCACCACCGTGGCAGCACCGCGCTCGTCGCGCGCCGGTAGCAGCACCATGAATTCATCGCCGCCCACCCGCGCAACGCAGGCCTGGTCTCCCACCGCCTTCTTCAGCGCTTCGCCGGTGCGGCGCAACAGGGCATCTCCGTCCCCGTGGCCAAGCTGGTCGTTGACCTGCTTCAGCCCGTTCAGGTCGACCGCGATCACGCTGACGGGCCATGGGCCCTTGCGGCCCAGGCGCGCGAGTTCGTCTTCGTAGTAGGCGCGGTTGTAGAGCTTGGTCAGTACATCGTGCTTGCCGAGGAACTCCACATAGGCTTCGGCCTTCTTGCGCGCCGTGATGTCCGTCAGGGATACCAGTACCCGGTCCCAGTCCGCTTCGCGGCCGGGAAATACCGACCACTGCATGAACACGTCCACCGCGCGGCCGTCCAGCGCATAGTTCACGACCTCGCGCTGCTGCCAGAGCTTCTCGTTCCAGAGATCGATCAACTGTTCCGCGAACTGGACGCGCATATTGTCGCGGAATACATCCCCGAGGCGCGACAGCAGCTCCTGCTTGCTCGACGCGCTGAACATCAGCAGCGTCTGCTGGTTGACGTCCAGCACGCGGATCTCCTGCATGCAGCGCGAAATAAAGTCCGGATGCACATTGAGGAAGGTGCGGAAATCCGTGATGCCCGCGCCGCGGACTTCGTCGAGCAGCAGCTTGACCGCGCTGAAATCCTCGACCCACAGCGATACCGGCGAATGCTCGAACAAGCCCAGCGCATATTGCCCGCTGCGGCGCAGCTCGCGCTCGGTGGCGACCTGCGCGGTGATGTCCTCGATCGACAGCAGCACGCGCTCCCAGGTCTCCTCGAAGCCGGGCATGACGGTCGCTTCCAGCCGGATGTCCAGCCGCTTGCCTTCCAGCGTGTAGTTGACGGTCTGGCTTGAGAAATGCTGCCCGCCGTCCCATAGCTGGCCGAGTTCCTCTACGTGCTGATCGAACATGTCGTCGCGAAAGACGGTGTCGAGATTGGCCACCAGATCGGACAGGTCGGCGGCGCGGAACAACGCCAGCGTGCGCCGGTTGACGTCCAGCACGCGGATCAGCGCTGAGCAGTGCGCCACTTCCCGTGGATGCGCGCGCAGGTAGCCGCGCAGGTCGGTAATGCCCTGGGCACGCAGCGCCTGGAAATGGCGGCGCACGCCACTGAAGTCCTCCAGCCATAGCGAGACGGGTGCAAGCTGGAACAAGGTACGGTAATTGTCGTCAAGGTCCTGTGTGTGCGATGCGGCCTTCAAGGCGGTCTCTCCCTGTTTCCCAAGAGCGCGCCATGGCAGGTTGGCCGGCTGGCGCGCAGGCGGCATGACTTGTTTGGTGCTGCCCGGGCTCTCGGCCCGGTACGTTGCCATGCGCGCTACGGCGATAGCATAGGGCAGCCCGGCTGAAAATGGGGCGGTGTGGCAAAAAACACGAACGCCATGGCGGCGGACCGGGCCGCACGCCGCGCGGGGCGGCACCGGCCGGGGAGCGGATCCGGCCCAGCGGCCTGCTACTTGCCGGTAGCGTTCGGCGCCGCCAGCGTGCGCTGGAAGAACGCCACCACTTCCGCGTTGAATTGGCGATGGAACCGCGCCCGCGAGAATCCTGCGCCCTCGACGCAGATCTCCGGCACCAGCGCAGCCTGCGCGGCAGTGCAGGGGGCGAGGAAATCGTAGTGGCCTGCGCCGGCAACTTCGTGATATTCAGGGGCGGCCGGGAGCGCCTGGCGCACCGCGTCGGCGAAGTCGGGCTCGGGCAGGATGCGGTCGTCATCGGCGCGCCACAGTTGCAGCGGCACCCGGACCCGGGCCAGCCCGTCCGGGGCGAAGGCATAGCCGAGCGCCGGCGCGGCGATCACTGCGGCCTTGAGGCGCGGGTCCCAGCCCGTGTCGGCGGCCGGCCGCGCCGTGGGCGGCAGGGCAGTATCGGCATGGTTGCGCAGGTATCGGCATGACCATTCGTCCGGATGCGCCTGGCAGTGCGGTCCCACCTTGCCCAGGTCCGCCTGCCCGCCGATCGCCGCCAGTGCGGTGAAACCACCGGCGGAGAAGCCGAAGATGCCGATGCGGCGTGCGTCGATGCGCGCATGATCGGGCCACTGCGTCAGCAGGTAGTCCAGCATTGCCCTGACCTGCAGCGGTCGTTCGGCGATGCGCGCCACGCGGCTCAGGTCCTGGTAGTTATCCCCCGTGTGGGTCGGCGCCGCCACCACGAAACCGGCCTGCGCCAGCGCCTGGGCCGTGTCGCGATGGCTGCCGAGGCTGCCGCCGGTGCCGTGCGAGATCAGCACCAGGGGCAGTCGCGTGCCGGCTACCGCCGCCCCGGGTGCAAGCTCTTGCTCGAATGGCCCGGGTGCATGCGGGGCAGCCGTGGCGTCGGCGGGATACCAGATGCCGACCTCCAGCGGCACGTCGTTGCCGACCGGGACGAGAAGCCGCATGAAGCCTGTTGCGGCATGGGCGTTGCCGAGGCCGAGGCCCGACAGCACAAGCCCTAGGGCAAGGCAGCCGCGCAGGAATGGCGCAAAGCGGGTGGACAGGACAGGTCGGGAGGCGTGGCGCATGGCGGGTCGTTGGATGAAGGGGGGCGTGATATTGGAGGCGGGCCCGGCTGGCTGCGTCAACCGTGGACGCCCCGGGTGGCGGCGGGCGGCCGCACCGGCAGCAGTAGTTCCGTCTCGCATAGCGCGGGTAAGGTGCCGGGTTCGCTGTGATACAGCTCCAGGGCGGGCCGGTGGTCGGGTTCGTGGCCGCTGGCGGGAAGCCAGGCCGAAAACAACATCTCCCAGGTGGCGTTGATCAGGGTATGCGGTCCGCGCAGGGTGAAGCTGGCATAGAGGCCGCCGGCGACGGTCATCGCCGTCAGTCCGCCAGCGTCGCCGGTGTGGCCCGGCTGGACGAATCCGGCGAAGTAGCTGAAGCCGGCGTCGCTCTCGGGGTCGCCTTCGCAAACGCCTGCCAGGCTTGCGGGCGCCCGGCCCTGCCAGCATTCCGCCTGCGTCGCGAGTGCCGCCAGGCGGCGGAACGTATGGGGAATCATGGACAAAGGGCCCTGATGGCGCAGTCCGAGCAGTTGTAGCAGCGGCAGTTCGCGCAAGCGCACGGCGCCGGGCCCGGCGCCGTAGCCCTGGCTCAGCCGCTGCAGCTCGCTCGGGCTCAGCGAGGTGAACTCGCGGAAGGCTCGGGCGAACGATTGCGCGCTGTCGTAGCCGACTACCCCGGCAATGTCGACCACGGGGCGGTTCGAGCCGACCAGCAGGCTGGCTGCGTGGTGCAGGCGGATGCGGCGGATGGTGTCGGCCAGCGCTTCGCCGGTGACGGCGCGATAGACCCGGTGGAAATGGTAGGGAGAGAACGCAGCCAGCGCGGCCAGGCTGTCGAGCCTGTGCTCGGCGGCGGGATCGGCCGCGATGGCTTCGACCACGCGTGCGATGCGCTGGCGGTAGCTGGTTTCGGTGGAGGCTTTCATGCCCTCGGGTGTCCTGAGCGAGGTTGCGGCGAATTGCCGTGGGGCATTCGCGATTCGGGACACCAGACTACCGCGCCGGCGCGGGCGATGCTGCGCGCGGATTGCTGCTTTTGCTGCCAGACGGACGGACGGCTCAGGAGGCGGGCGTGAGGGCGGCAGCGCCCAGCGTGGCTTGCCGGCGTGCGGCATGTTCCTGCTCGGCGATCAGTTGCAGCGTGACTGCCTGCAGCAGGGAGCCGGCGGTGAGATGCGAGGCCAGTGCGCGGAGCTCGTCGAGCTTGCCGCCGCGCGCGGTTTGGGGATGCGTCATGTCTGTCTGAAGGTGCTCTGAAACAGTACCGATGGTATCGGCAAGCTGGGGGCGCCTGCTTTGTCCTTGGTCATGTTTCGTGCTTCCGGCGTCGCTTGCCGCGTCATGGCCGGCCCTGGTCTCCGCACGTCCCTGGCGGTGCGCGTGGTCTGCGCGGCGCGCGCCGCAAAGGCGCAGGGTGGAACCAGCGGCGTCGATGGCGAGCGGGAGGGAAGGGTGCGGCATCTTGTGACTCCTGGAGAACGCGGTTTGCCGGTTTTGGCAATGTTCGCCAGATTGCCTGCACCATCCGCCGCCGCCCAGCGTGCTGCGATGAACGGCGCGATCGGAGGCGCGAACGGTGTCGCGCGGCGACGGGAGCGGCGCTTTATGCCGTGCCCGCAATCGTTGCCTGGCGCCGCTTCTGGCTGCCTTGGGCGTCGCCCGGCGGCTGCGGCCTGCCCGCCGCGCGCGCCACCACGGCAGCGAGCTTGCGCAGCGCGCGTTCGATTTCCGGCGAATACGGCGTGCCGCAGTTCAGCCGCAGGAAATGATCGAAGCGGTTGGAGTTGGAGAACATGACCCCTGGCACCACGCGGATGCCGGCCGCCATCGCCTGGTCGAATACCGCTTCGGACGATACCGGCCCGGGCAACTCCACCCACAGGTGCAGGCCGCCGTTCGGGTTCGAGGCGCGCGTGCCGGCAGGAAACTCGGCGGCGATCGCCTGCGCCACTTGCGCGCGCTGGTTGCGCAATTGCTCGCGCAGGCGCCGCAGGTGGCGCTCGAAGGCACCCGACCCCATGAATTCGGCAACCGCGATCTGGGCCAGCAGTTCGTTGGGCCGCGACTGGCTGTACTTGAGCATTTCCACGCGAGCCTGCCACCTGCCCGCGGCAATCCAGCCCAGCCGCATGCCGGGGGCCAGGATCTTGTGCAGCGAGGCGCAATGGATCACACCGCCGTTGCGGTCCCAGGACTTGAGGGCCGCGAGCGGCGCGTCGCCGTCGGCCAGCGCGGAGAAGCAGTCGTCCTCGATCAGCGCGATCTCGCGCGCCTCGCACCACGCCACCAGTTGCGCCTTGTTGGCATCCGGCATGATGCTGCCCAGCGGATTCTGCAGGTTGGGCACCACCACCACGGCGCGGATGTTGTCGTAGGTCTGCGCCGCCAGTTCCAGCGCTTCGAGCGAGATGCCGGTCTGCGGACTGCTGGGGATCTCCAGCGCCCGCATGCCCAGGCTCTCGAGTATCTGCAGCAGTCCGTAGTAGGTGGGCGACTCCACGGCGATCACGTCGCCCGGGCGCGCCACCGCGCGCAAGGCCAGGTTGAGCGCTTCGGTGCAGCCGTGGGTGACCAGGATGTCCTCGGGCGCCACCGTGATGCGCGAGCGCAGCGCGTGCCGCGCCAGCACGGCGCGAAAGGCCGGGTGCCCCTCGGCGTCGGCTGCGCTGCCGAACAATTGCGGGTAGCGCCGCAGCGCGCGCGCAGCGGCATTGCGCAGGGCCTCCGCCGGATACAGCGACGGGGCGCCGCAAGCGCCGGCAAAGTTCACCTGGACCGGTTGCTGGTGCCCGCGCGCCGTGATGGCTGAAATGCGTTCATGGATGCCGACGTATTGCGCCGGGTCCGGCAGGCTGGCGACCGGTTCCTCGATTGGCGCCAGCGGCTTGTGCCGGGCATGCCGCACGAAATAGCCCGAGCGCGGCCTGGCCTCGAGCAGGCCGTCGCTTTCCATCTGCCGGCATGCCTGCAGCGCGGTGGACAGGCTGACGCCGTGCAGCTCCATCAGGGTGCGCACGGAAGGCACGCGATCGCCGGGCTTCAGGGCGCCGGTTTCGATGGCATGGAGGTAATGCTGGGCGAGCTGGCGATAGAGCGGGGCGGATTCCATGCGGCATGGTGGCGCGGCGGCAGCCGTCGCAACAGATACAGATCAGGGGCTTCTGTATCGTAACAGATGGCTTGATACGCCTCTGTTATGGCTCGCGCAGTGCGGGCGTGTGCCTGTTGAGGTCCGGCGCTGCCCGGTAGTCTGGAACCCTGTCAAAGCCAGTGAGCCGGCATCATGCAAAGCTACCGTTCAGACCCGGTCATCCCCGCCGTCCAGCCCAATCAGCCCGCCCGCGGCGCGCAGGGCGGCAGCGGCCCCGAAGGGCAAAAGCTCGACCTCGAAAGCAGCCGCGTGTTGCGATTCCATGCCCGGGCAGGCACGACGCTCTATGTGCTGGAGGGCGAAGTGGAACTGTCCGAGGCCCCGCGCTGGCTGGCCGGCACCATGTGGCGGCAGCCGCAGCGCTTGCCGGCCGGCAGCGTGGTGGCGTTGCCGGCCGGCTGGGTGGAAGTCCTGGCCCGGCGTGCGGCGACGCTGCGGCTGCAGGCGAGCGTCCCCCGCCCTTGGTGGCGCCGCTGGCTGGCGCCGGCGCGGCGCTGAGTCGACGCCACCCGCGCTTACGGTGGCGAAGTGGTGCTGTATGACCGCTATACCGAGGATCGCGACGCCATAGGGCGCCATCTGGCGCAGACGCAGGGGCTGACGTCGATCCCGCCCTAGCTCGGCGATCTCACCTTCCCCGTGCCGCTGCAGGCCTGAGGCGGGGAGGTGCCTCCTTGGCGGCGAGGGCCGCCCTCAGTCCCTGGCGTCGTGCACGCTCAGCAGGGCATGGGCCACCATGTCGAGCGCCGGCCGCGTGTCGCCGTTCTTGTCGGTCCAGACCTTGGGCGTCAGGCTGCCCGATAGCGCCACCGACTCGCCGTCCTCCAGCGCCAGCAGCGCCGCGCGCACCTTGTCGGCAAACGCAATCACGTTGACGATCACGGTGTCGCCATCGTTGATGGCAGCCTTGAGCCTGGCGGTGACAAACTGGCTGCCGCCCTGGCCGGTGCGTTCGCTGGCGTGGCCGTGCAGCCGGCCGCTGACTAATGCATCGATCATCTGTTCTTACTCCTGGGTTGTCTGGTCTGGCAATGGGCCGCGCGTGCGCTCCGGGGGCGCGCGCGGCCTGCCGGGGTGCGGAAGATCTCACAATTTCGCTGCCTCGGGGCAGAGAATGGGGCGCGGCGCCCGAAAAACTATAAAATTGCGGTCCGGCCAGCCCGACGCTCACCCAGAGTGCAGTCCGCGCCCCATGCAGGGCCAGACCCACCGGCCGCAGAATTCCAGGTTCCCATGCTACGTCTAAGTGAAGTCAAACTCCCGCTCGACCACGCCGAGAGCGATCTCGAGGCCGTGGTGCTCGCGCGCCTGGCCGAACTCGGTGTCAAGGCCGATGGCCTGACCGGGTTCACCGTATTCCGCCGCGCGCACGATGCCCGCAAGCGCTCCGATATCAAGCTCACCTACATCATCGACATCGAGGTGAAGGACGAAGCCGCGGCAATCAAGCGCATGGCCGGCAAGCCGAACTGGAGCGTGACGCCGGACATGGCCTACCGCTTCGTCGCGCAGGCGCCCGCGCCGGGCACGACGCTGCGCCCGGTGGTGATCGGCATGGGCCCCTGCGGGCTGCTGGCCGGCCTGATCCTGGCGCAGATGGGATTCAGGCCCATCATCCTGGAGCGCGGCAAGGAAGTGCGCGAGCGTACCAAGGACACCTTCGGCCTGTGGCGCAAGAGCGTGCTGAATCCGGAGTCCAACGTACAGTTCGGCGAAGGCGGGGCCGGCACCTTTTCCGACGGCAAGCTCTACAGCCAGATCAAGGACCCGAAGCACTACGGCCGCAAGGTGCTCGACGAATTCGTCAAGGCCGGCGCGCCGGAAGACATCCTCTACCTTGCCCGCCCGCACATCGGTACCTTCCGCCTGGTGAGCATGGTGGAGAAGATGCGCGCCGAGATTTTCGCGCTCGGCGGCGAGATCCGCTTCGAGACCCGCGTCGAGGATATCGACATCGAGCGCGGCAAGGTGCGCGGCCTCAAGCTGTCCAACGGCGAATACCTGGAAGCGGATCACGTCGTCCTGGCGGTGGGCCACAGCGCGCGCGACACCTTCGAGATGCTGCATGCGCGCGGCGTGTTCATGGAGGCCAAGCCTTTCTCGCTGGGTTTCCGCATCGAGCATCCGCAGGGCATGATCAACCGCAGCCGTTTCGGCAAGTTCGCCGGCAACAAGCTGCTGGGCGCCGCTGACTACAAGGTGGTGCACCACGCCAGCAACGGCCGCGCGGTTTACAGCTTCTGCATGTGCCCTGGAGGCACGGTGGTGGCCGCGGCCTCGGAGCCGGGCCGGGTAGTGACCAACGGCATGAGCCAGTACGTGCGCGCCGAGCGCAATGCCAATGCCGGCATCGTGGTGGGCATCACGCCCGAGGATTATCCCGGCGGCCCGCTGGCCGGCATCGCCTTCCAGCGGCATTGGGAAGAGCGCGCGTTCGAGCTTGGCGGGCGCAACTACAACGCACCGGCGCAACTGGTGGGCGATTTCATCGCACGGCGGCCCTCCACCGCGCTGGGCTCGGTCGAGCCGTCCTACAAGCCGGGCGTCACGCCGACCGATCTCTCCACCGCCTTGCCCGACTACGTGATCGAGGCCATCCGCGAAGCGCTGCCGGAACTCGACAAGAAGATCGCCGGCTTTGCCATGCACGATGCGGTGCTGACCGGCGTGGAAACGCGCACGTCGTCGCCGCTGCGCATCCGCCGCAAGGACAACTACCAGAGCATGAATGTGGAAGGCCTGTACCCGGCCGGCGAAGGTGCCGGCTATGCGGGCGGGATCTACTCCGCGGCCATCGACGGCATCGAAGTGGCCGAGGCGGTTGCCTTGAGCATCGTCAACGGCAAGCCGGCCTGAGC
>NZ_JARJLM010000004.1 GCF_029335485.1 Cupriavidus basilensis | reverse complement strand
CAGCGGCCCGCGCGCCCAGGCTACGCCGCCGGTGCCCGCCGGCTATCCGGCGAGCTATGCGGAGATCATCGCGCGGGCGCTGCAGGAGGGCACTGTCAACATCCATGCCTCCACCGACGTGGATATCGCGCATCCGCTGGTGACGGCGTTCGAGGCGCGCTACCCCGGCCTCAAGGTGCGTTACCAGGATCTCAACACGCTGGACCTGAACGACCGCTACCTGGCGGAAAACGCGCGGCTGGAGGCTGGCCAGCCGCCCGGGCCGGACTATGCCGACGTGCTGTGGAGCACGGCCATGGACCTGCAGATCAAGCTGGTCAACGATGGCCACGCCCTGCGCTACGCCTCGCCCGAGCGGGCCGGCCTGCCGGCCTGGGCGGCGTGGCGCGACGAAGCCTGGGGCACCACCTTCGAGCCGGCGGTGATCGTCTACAACCGCCGTCACTTTGCCGGCATGCAGGTGCCGCGCAGCCGCACCGGCCTGGCGCGCCTGCTGCAGGAGAATGCGCCGCGCTGGCGCGGGCGCGTGGTGACCTACGACGTGGAGAAATCCGGGGTGGGTTACCTGCTGGCGCAGCAGGATGCGCGCATGGGCGACGAGTTCTGGTACCTGGCGCAGGCGCTTGGCCGCTGCGGCGTGCAGATGTCGGCGTCCACGGCGAACATGATCGAGCGCATCGCCTCCGGCGAGTTCGTGATGGGCTACAACCTGCTGGGGTCCTACGCGCTCTCGCTGATGGAGCGCGGCGCCGGGATCGATGTGATCGCTCCGCGCGACTACACGCTGGTGATGTCGCGCGTGGCCTTTATCGCGCGCCGCGCGCCGCATCCCAACGCGGCGCGCCTGTGGCTGGATTTCCTGCTTTCGCGCGCCGGCCAGACCCTGCTGGGGCAAAGCGCTTCGCAGCTCTATACCATCCGCACGGATACCGACAGCGTGCACACCGCCGCCGCGCTGGCCGAGCGCCTCGGCTACGCGCTCAAGCCGATCAGCGTGGGCCCCGGCCTGCTGGCGGCGCAGGACACGCTGCGCAAGCGGACCTTCCTGGCCCGCTGGCGCGACGCCATGCGGGGCTGAGCAGCCGGAGGTCCGCTGCCCCGCCGCCGGCTTCAGCCCGGCTGGGCTTTCCCGGGCAGTGCCTGTTGCGCCGCCTTGGTCGCCGCCAGCTGCCCAACGTGCGCCGCCTGTGCCTCCTGGCACATCGAAGCCACTTCTTCCTTGAGTTTGGCGACGGGACGCGGGACATAACCCTTGCGCAGGGCCGGCGACAGCCTGAGCGTGTCGATAAAGGCATCCGACACCCGCTCGGCATTGGCTTCGAGATCGAAATCCTCGGGGGCGAAGAGCCAGTGCGACAGCATCCCGCCGATGGAGGCGTGGAATACGTTGACGGCGAGGTCGAGGTCGAGGTCGGACGGCAGCTGCCCGCGCTCCACCGCCATGCGCAGATGCCCGAGCATCTTCACCGCGCTTTCCTTGTGCGACTGGCGCTGGCGCTCGAAGATGGCGCCGTTGTCCGCCACCATTTCACACTTGTGGAACACGATCTCGAACACCCGCCGCCACTGCGGGTTTTCCACCGTCTGCCGCAGCACGAAGGCGCAGATATCGCGGATGCTGCCCAGCGGGTCTTCCTGGCTCGCGATGCGCTCCGGCGCGCACAGCGCTTCCAGCGGCAGGTGCACGCGGTCGGACATGGCGGCGAAGACATCGCTCTTGTTCTTGAAGTGCCAGTAGATGGCGCCGCGGGTCACGCCGGCCGCCTCGGCAATGTCGGCCAGCGAGGGGCGGGCCACGCCACGGGCGTGGAATACGGCCTCGGCCGCGTCGAGAATGCGATGGCGCGTTTCAAGCGCCTCTTCCTTGGTGCGTCTGACCATGATGTTCTCAGCTGCCGGCCACGCGGACCGGTCTGGTTCTGTCTCCCGGAGCGCCGGCGATGGGGGCCGCCGATGCGCGGCGTACGCTGTGCCAGTGCACTAGAACGACGGTATATGGAGCAAATATTGCCGCATTGCAACAGGTTATTACATACATGCTTGAATGTATATATAATACGCGTTCGCCTGACTTTCGGCCAGCCCATCGGCCGGACGGCACCGCAGCGCCCTCCTTTGTTTCGCGGTGCCATGTCGGCATGTCGTTACTGATTTGCAACCTTTCGTCGCAAGCGTCACGTCAGCGTTGCCAATTGTGGCTAGCATTACTCTTTTTTTGCCCGTTTCCCGGTAAACCGCCGGGCGGCGGACGGCGCCGTATCCGGACGCGACACCGGGAACGCATGCGGCCGATCTCAAATTGCCATCATGGGGTTATCGATGAGGAAGTCCCAACGTATCACTTGCGTTGCCGCTGCTGTGTTGTCGGCGCTTGCGCTTTCCGCCTGCGGTGACAAGAAGCCACAGGCCGGCGCCATGCCGCCGCCGGAAGTCGGTGTCGTAACCGTCACGCCGACCACCGTTGCCGTTGTCAATGAGCTGCCGGGCCGCCTGGAAGGCGTGCGCACCGCTGAAGTGCGGGCGCGGGTCGCCGGCATCGTGCTGTCCCGCAACTATCGCGAGGGCGGCGAGGTCAAGGCCGGCCAGTTGCTGTTCAAGATAGACCCGGCGCCCTACCAGGCGCAACTCGAGTCGGCCAAGGCCAGCCTGGCGCGCGCCGAAGCCAATGCGGTGGCCGCGCGCCTGAAGGCCGAGCGCTACAAGCCGCTGGTGGCCGTCAACGCGGTCAGCAAGCAGGAGTATGACGACGCCGTCGCCGCGGCTGGCCAGGCCGCGGCGGACATCGCCTCGGCCAAGGCCGCGGTCAGCACCGCCCAGATCAATCTCGGCTACACCACCGTGACCGCGCCCATCAGTGGCCGCGTGGGCCGCGCGCTGGTCACCGAAGGCGCGCTGGTCGGCAGCGGCGAAGCCACCAAGCTGGCCACGGTCGAGCAGGTGGACCCGATCTGGGTGACCTTCACCCAGCCCGCCAGCGAAGTGATGAAGCTGCAACGTTCGATCGAGAGCGGCAAGGTCAAGGGCGTCGACGGCGGCGCGCGCGTGCACCTGTTCATCGAGGATGGCCGCGAGTACGAGCAAACCGGCAAGCTGCTGTTCTCGGACATGACGGTCGACCCGACCACGGGCGCCATCACGCTGCGCGCACAGTTCTCCAATCCCAAGCGCGAGCTGCTGTCGGGCACCTTCGTGCGCGTCAAGATCGAGCAGGGCGTGGATGAGAACGCACTGACCGTGCCGCAGCGCGCGCTGATCCGCACCGGCCAGGGCGCATCGGTGCTGGTGGTGGGCGGTGACGGCAAGGTCGCTTCGCTGCCGGTCAAGGCGCCCCAGGCAATCGGCGACAACTGGATCGTCACCGAAGGCCTCAAGGGCGGCGAGAAGGTCATCGTCGAGGGCCTGCAGAAGGTCAAGGTCGGCGCGCCCGCCAAGGCCGTGCCGTTCGTCTCGCAGACCGCCGACGCCTCGACCCCTGCCGCGCAGCCAGCCGCCAGCGGCGCTTCGGCTCCGGCCGCGGTGACCGCGGAAAAGGCCGACGCCAAGCAGGGCTAACCACAGCGCAAAACGAAGGGAGCCAGTTTTATGGCCAAGTTTTTTATTGACCGGCCGGTGTTCGCGTGGGTTCTCGCGCTGATCATCGTGCTGGGGGGCGCGCTGTCGGTCGTGCAACTGCCGATCGCCCAGTACCCCAACATCGCCCCGCCGACGATCTCGGTCACGGCGACCTACCCGGGCGCTTCCGCCAAGACGCTGGAAGACTCGGTCACCTCGGTGATCGAGCAGGAGCTGAACGGCATTCCCGGGCTGCTGTACTACAACTCCACCAGTGAATCCACCGGCCTGTCGACGATCACCATCGCCTTCCAGCCGGGCTCCAACATCGACCTGAACTCGGTCGAGGTGCAGAACCGCCTGAAGCGCGTGGAAGCGCGCCTGCCGGCGGAGGTGCGCCAGCAGGGCGTGCGCGTGGACAAGGCCGGGAACAACTACATGATGTTCCTGACGGTCACGTCCAAGTCCGGACAGGCCGATGCCATCCAGCTGGGCAACTACGTCTCGGCCAGCGTGATCGATTCGATCCGCCGCGTGCCGGGCGTGGGCCAGGCCGACCTGTTCGGCACCGAGTACGCCATGCGCATCTGGGTGGACCCGGCCAAGCTGACCGGCTTCAACCTGACGCCGCAGGACGTGACCGCTGCCATCTCGGAGCAGAACGTCCAGGTCGCCGTGGGCGAGCTGGGCGGCACGCCGTCGCCCAAGGGCACGGAGCTCAACGCCACCGTCACCACCGAAAGCCGCCTCTCCACGCCGGAGCAGTTCGCCAACATCCTGTTGCGCACGAACCCGGACGGCTCCTCGGTGCGCATCAAGGACGTCGGCCGCGTCGAGCTCGGCGGTGCCGACTACTCCACGCTGGCCCGTACCAACGGCAAGGCGTCGGCGGCCATCGCCATCAAGCTGGCCCCGAGCGGCAATGCGCTGGCCACCGCCACCGCGGTGCGCGCCAAGATGGAGGAACTCTCCAAGTTCTTCCCGGGCGACTACCAGTACACCGTTCCCTACGACACCTCGGCCTTCGTCAAGATCTCGATCGAGGAAGTGATCAAGACCCTGGTCGAAGCCGTGGTGCTGGTGTTCCTGGTGATGTACCTGTTCCTGCAGAACATCCGCGCCACCATCATCCCGACGGTGGTGGTGCCGGTGGCGCTGCTGGGCACGACCGGCATGCTGCTGGCCTTCGGCTTCTCCATCAACGTGCTGACCATGTTCGGCATGGTGCTGGCGATCGGTATCCTGGTGGACGATGCGATCGTGGTGGTGGAAAACGTCGAGCGGATCATGAGCGAGGAAGGACTCTCGCCACGCGACGCCACGCGCAAGGCCATGGGCCAGATCACCGGCGCCATCGTCGGCATCACGCTGGTGCTGACCGCGGTGTTCATCCCGATGGCGTTCTTCTCCGGCTCGGTCGGTAACATCTACCGCCAGTTCTCGCTGTCGCTGATCTCGTCGATCGCGTTCTCGGCGCTGCTGGCGCTGACGCTGACCCCGGCGCTGTGCGCGACGCTGCTCAAGCCGGTCGAGGCCGGCCACCACCACGAGAAGAAGGGTTTCTTCGGCTGGTTCAACCGCACCTTCGCCCGCGCCGCCACCGGCTACCAGGGCACGGTCGCCCGCATCCTGAAGCGTGGCGGCCGCTACCTGATCATCTACGCCCTCATCGTCGTCGGCATGGTGGTGCTGTTCAAGCGCCTGCCTTCGTCCTTCCTCCCCGAGGAAGACCAGGGCTACATGATCACGGTGGTGCAGCTGCCCAACGGCGCCACGCAGGAGCGCACCATCGGCGTGCTCAAGCAGATCGAGGACTACTACCTGCAGAAGGAATCCAAGGTGGTGGACCAGATGATCACCGTGGCAGGCTTCTCCTTCTTCGGCCGCGGCCAGAACGGCGGTATCGCGTTCGTGCGGCTCAAGGACTGGAAGGAGCGCACCGGCGCCAACGAGACCGCGCAGGCACTGGTTGGCCGGGCATTTGGCGCGCTGTCCTTCATCAAGGACGCCATCATCTTCCCGCTCAACCCGCCGGCGATTTCCGAACTGGGCAACTCCTCGGGCTTCGACTTCCGCCTGCAGGACCGCACCGGCCAGGGTCACGCCAAGCTGATGGAAGCGCGCAACATGATGCTCGGCATGGCAGCGAAGAATCCTGCGCTGGCGGGCGTACGCCCCGAAGGCCAGGAAGACGCGCCGCAGCTGCAGATCGACATCGACCGCGAGAAGGCACGCGCGCTGGGTGTCTCGGTGGCCAACATCAACTCGACGCTGGCGATCGCTTTCGGCTCCTCCTACGTCAACGACTTCATCTATGAAGGCCGTGTGCGCAAGGTGATTGCCCAGGCGGAAGGCAACGACCGCAAGCTGCCCGACGATCTGACCAAGCTGCGCGTGAAGAACAGCAAGGGCGATATGGTTGCGTTCGCTGCCTTTGCCACTTCCAAGTGGATCATGGGCTCGCCGCGCCTGGAGCGCTACAACGGCTTGCCGGCGGTGAAGATCGCGGGCCAGGCCGCGCCGGGACGCAGTACCGGCGAAGCCATGAAGATCATGGAAGAGAACTTCGCCAAGCTGCCGCCGGGCTTCGGCTTCGAGTGGTCCGGGCAATCGTATGAAGAGCGCCTGGCCGGTTCGCAGGAGCCGATGCTGTACACGTTGTCGCTGATCATCGTGTTCCTGTGCCTGGCCGCGCTCTACGAGAGCTGGTCCATCCCGGTCGCGGTGCTGCTGGTGGTGCCGCTGGGCGTGCTCGGCGCGCTGCTCGGGGTGACCTTCCGCGGCATGCCCAACGACGTGTACTTCAAGGTGGGCCTGATCGCGACCATCGGCTTGTCGGCGAAGAACGCCATCCTGATCGTGGAATTCGCCAAGGATCTGCAGGCGCAGGGCCGCAGCGTCATCGACGCTACGCTTGAAGCCGTGCACCTGCGCTTCCGCCCGATCCTGATGACCTCGATGGCCTTTATCCTGGGCGTGTTGCCACTGGCGATCGCCAGTGGCGCGGGCTCGGGTGGCCAGCGCGCCATCGGTACCAGCGTGATCGGCGGCATGATCACCGCCACGGTGCTGGCGATTTTCCTGGTGCCGGTGTTCTTCGTGGTCATCCGCAGCCGCTTCAAGGGCAGCAAGCGCGAGCAGATGCTGGACCAGCAGCGGCTCGAACCCAAAGAGGGAATCTGACAATGACAAAGACACTGACCACGCTGTTGCTGGTGGCGGGCGTCCTCTCGGGTTGCACACTGGCACCCGTTTATGAGCGCCCCGCCCCGCCGGTGGCCACGAACTTCCCGGCGGCGCCGGAAGGCTACGCGGCCGCCGAAGTCAAGAGCGGCGAAACCCGCCGCGCGAGCGATATCGGCTGGCGCGAGTTTTTCCACGACCCGCGCCTGCAGGTGCTGATCGCCACCTCGCTGGAAAACAACCGCGACCTGCGCACCGCGGCGCTGCGTATCGAGGAAGCACGCGCGCAGTACCAGGTGCAGCGTGCCGACCTGCTGCCCACGGTGAACGCCACCGGCGGCTATACGCGCCAGCGTTTCGCCGCCGCGCAGTCCGCCAACAACAAGCCCTATATCGCCGACTCCTACCAGGCGGGCGGGGCGATCTCTTCGTACGAGCTCGATTTCTTCGGCCGCGTGCGCAGCCTCTCCAACGCGGCCCTGGCGCAGTATTTCGCCACCGAGGAAGCACGCCGTTCGGCGCAGATCTCGCTGGTCTCGGAAGTGGCCAAGGCCTATCTGTCGGAGCGCTCGAACGCCGAGCAGTATGAACTGGCCCAGGTCACGCTGAAGACGCGCGACGATACGCTGAAACTGGCGCGGCAGCGCTTCGAGGCGGGCGCCACCTCGGCGCTGGACCTGCGCGACAACGAGTCGCTGGTGGCGCAGGCACGCGTGTCCGCCGCGCAGCTGGCACGCCAGCGCGCGCAGGCGCAGAACGCGCTCGAAGTGCTGGTGGGCAAGCCCATCGGCAGCATCGAGAACCTGCCCGCGCCGATGCGCCTGTCGGACGAACGCATCATCAGCGACATCCCGGCCGGGCTGCCGTCGGACCTGCTCGAGCAGCGTCCCGACATCCGCCAGGCCGAGCAACTGCTGCTGTCGGCCAATGCCAATATCGGCGCGGCGCGCGCGGCCTTCTTCCCGCGCATCACGCTCACCGCCAACGCCGGCGCGATCAGCCCGACCTTCTCGCGGCTGTTCGATGCCGGCACCGGCGCGTGGTCGTTTGCGCCGCAGCTGGTGCTGCCGATCTTCGACTACGGCCGCAATCTGTCCAACCTGGATCTCTCCAACGTCCGCAAGAACATCCAGATCGCCAACTACGAGAAGACCATCCAGACGGCCTTCGGCGAAGTGGCGGATGCACTGGTGGCGCGCGGCACGCTGGAAGAGCAGGTGACGAGCCAGGAGCAGGTGCGCGACGCCGAGGCGGCGCGTTATGAGCTGTCGCTGATGCGCTTTCGCAACGGCGTGGCCAGCCAGCTCGACCAGCTCGACGCGCAGCGTCAGCTGTTCTCCGCCGACCAGGCGCTGATCCAGGCGCGGCAGCTGCGCCTGAACAACGCCATCGACCTGTACCGGTCGCTTGGCGGCGGCCTGACCGAGACCGGTCCGGTGGCGTCGGCCGAGGGCATCAAGCCGGCGGTGACCACGCAGTAAGACAGACAGTTTTTTCGTCCTGCCATCGGAGCGATCCGCTCCGATGGCCTCGAAGCGAAGCGCCGACCGCGCTTCGCTTTTTTTATTCCGGTTGGCTTTCCGCCTTCGGTGTGGTTCTGTCCCGGTTGCCGCGCATTTCCCCGATAGGATTTCCGAATCGCACCGCATGCGCTAGCATGACGTTGCCGCACCCCCTCAACCCCAGCCTGCAGGAAGCCTGCCATGGAAGCACGTGCGCTCGGAGTCGACGATCTGGAACTGGTCTGCCGCCATCGCGAGGCAATGTTCCGCGAGTCCGGGCGCAGCGACGACGTGCTCCGGACCATGACGGCGCAATTCCGGCCCTGGCTGGCGCCGCGCCTGCGCGACGGCAGCTACTTCGGCTTCGTGCTGATGGACGGGGGAGAGGCCGTGGCCGGCATCGGCCTGATGGCGATCGACTGGCCGCCGCATCCGTCCCATCCCACCCAGGACAAGCGTGGCTACGTGCTGAACGTCTACGTGGAGCAGGCGTACCGCAAGCAGGGCCTGGGCCGGCGGCTGATGCAACTGGCGGAGGACGAATTCGCCGAGCGCAAGCTCCAGTTCGCGATCCTGCACGCCACGGAAATGGGCCGGCCCTTGTATGTGGCGCTGGGCTGGCATGCCACCACCGAGATGGCCAAGGCCGTTGGCGCATAGCGCGGGCTATAACGCTAGCCGCCCCAGTGGAACGACAGCGTATCGTCCGCCGCCCGCATGGCATGCATGCCCCACCTGCCGCATTCGCGGTCCAGCGTGGCGCACAGCCAGGACACGCCCTCTTGCGGCGCCTGGCGCAGGCGGAACCGGTGGATCTGCATCGGTACGGCGGCCAGCTCGCGCAGGCTGCCGGTCGCGGCATCGACGAGGGGGAAGTACATCAGCGACAGGTCCGGCCGGTAGCGCTCGTGTCCGGCGATGCCTTCGTAATCGTTGAGAAAGTCGCCGCAGCCGTAGAGGATCAGCCGGTCGCGATACACCTCGATGCCCTTGATGTGATGGGACGAGTGGCCGTACACGATGTCCGCGCCGGCCACATCGATCAGCCGGTGCGCGAAGGCCTGCTCCTGCCGCGAAATCTCGAAGCCCCAGTTGCCGCCCCAGTGCAGCGATACCACTTTGATATCCCCCGCCGCACTTGCCGCCAGCGTCTGGCGGGCGACATCGTCGGCGGCCTGCGTTGAAATCTCCGCCAGAAAGCCGATGCCGGCGCGCCGTCCGCCAGCCGCCCAGTCCGGCGGGGCCCCGCTGGTGGCGGTCGCGTAGGCAAACACCAGGACCCTGCCGCCGCGCGCGAGATCGATCGCGGCGGGCGCGGCGGCTTGCGCCGCGTTGCGGCCGGCGCCCGCGGTGCGCACGCCCGCCGCATGCAGGGAGGCCAGCGTTTCGTCCAGCCCGGCGCGTCCCCAGTCCAGCACGTGGTTGTTCGCCAGCACGCAGCAATCGATGCGGGCGCTGGCGATGCACGGCAGGTTGGCGGGATGCATGCGGTAGTGGATGCCCTTGCCTGGCTGCGCATCCTCGCTCGTGGTGACGGCTGTTTCCAGGTTGATGATGCGTGCCTGCGGCTGGAAACGCTCGAGCACGCCGAGCGCGTCGCCCCAGGGATAGGACGGGTCGACGGGGCGGCGCAGCGCCCCGGCTGCGCGCTCCGCCAGTTCGACGTAGCCGATGGCCGAATGCACCCATGCCTCGAACAGGTGCGGCTTGCCCGGATGCGGCAGGATCTGGTCGATGCCGCGGCCGGTCATCACGTCGCCGCACAGGAACAAACGCACGCCCGCGCCGTCGCCGGCCGGGTCCGTACCATCGGTAGCGGTCCGGGAAACTTCGCCCATCATGCACTTCCTTT
>NZ_JARJLM010000049.1 GCF_029335485.1 Cupriavidus basilensis | reverse complement strand
CCGCCGCTGGCGGTGCGATCGGTGCCGGCGGCACTGGCGCAGCGATGGGTGCGCGGGGAGGCATCGGCGCCATCTGCGCCATCGCTGGCGGCGCGGGCATGGCTGGTGCCGCCGGCGCCGCCGCTGGCGGTGCGTCCGCATAGCCGGAGGCAGCCGGGGCCGGCGTTGGGCTGCCTGGCGCCGGCCCCGCCCGCTCCGCCAGCGCCTGCGGCGCGGCTTCGCTCCTCGTTTCGGCAGCCGGCGTGCTCCTTGCCTGTGCGGATGCCGCGGGTGGCGGCGCCTCGGCGCGCGCTGCCTGCGATGGCTGCCGCGTGGCGGAGCCGGCTTGCGCGGGCTGCGGTGGGGTTGCCTGAGGCGGTTGCTGCCGCGCCTGCGCGGCCGGGCTGGCAGCATCGGCCTGCATTGCCGGGGTGGAGGGCGGGCCGTTCTTCTTGTCCTTCACCGGCGCTTCGGCGGGCAGCACGATGGCGCCGTCGCGCAGGTCGAACTGGCGCATGACGATCTGCAGCGATAGCACGGCCACGCCCGCGGCGCCCGCGAGCGCGCCCAGCGCGGGCCACCAGCGCCGGGCCGCCCTGGCGGCGGCCGGCTTGCCTGCGGCCTGCGGCCCGGCTTGCGCGTGCTCCCGCAGCCATGCCTGGGTTTCCTTGCCGACCTGCGCCCCGAGCACGCTCCGGGCGGGGTCGCCGCGCCGGATTTCGTCCAGCGTGGCGGTGCGGCGCGCTGCCTGCGCTGCCTGCAGCCGCGCCGCTTCTGCCATGACCGAGGCCTGCAATCCGGGCGGCGCGGTGAAGTCCAGGCCGGCGTCCCCGATATCT
>NZ_JARJLM010000499.1 GCF_029335485.1 Cupriavidus basilensis | reverse complement strand
GCGCTATGCCGAAGCCGTATCGCGCGCGCGCGAGTGGATTGCCGGCATGCAGAGCGGCAACGGCGGCTGGGGTGCGTTCGAGCCCGAGAATACGCACGAATACCTGAACAACATTCCCTTCTCCGACCACGGCGCGCTGCTCGACCCGCCCACCGCCGATGTCTCGGCGCGCTGCCTGTCGATGCTGGCGCAACTGGGCGAATCCGCTGCCAGCAGCGGCGCGTTCAAGCGCGCGCTGCGTTACCTGCTCGACGAGCAGATGGCCGATGGCAGCTGGTACGGCCGCTGGGGCACGAACTACATCTATGGCACCTGGAGTGCGCTGTGCGCGCTGAACGCCGCCGGCCTGGCTCCCGAGGCGCCGGAAATGCGCCGCGCCGCCGACTGGCTGGTCTCGGTCCAGAACGCCGACGGCGGCTGGGGCGAGGATGGCAGCAGCTACCGCCTCGACTACCAGGGCTACGAGCCCGCGCCAAGCGTGCCGTCGCAAACCGCCTGGGCCGTGTTGGGCCTGATGGCGGCCGGCGAGGTCGATCATCCCGCGGTGGCCCGGGGGATCGAATACCTGGTGCGCACGCAGCAGGCCGACGGCCTGTGGAAAGAGGCCCGCTTCACCGCCGTGGGCTTCCCGCGCGTGTTCTACCTGCGTTACCACGGCTACGCCCGCTTCTTCCCGCTCTGGGCGGTGGCCCGCTACCGCAACCTGCGGCGCGACGGTACACGGGCCGTGGCGTGGGGGATGTGACCGCAGCGGGTCCCGGCGGGTCGGCGCGCTTGCCGCAAGGGCGCGGCGCCGCGCCGGCGCTGGTGGTGACGGGCATGGGATTCGAGGCCCGCATCGCCGCCGGCGCGGGCGTGGAAACGCTCCATGGACACCGTGCCGAAGCACTGGCGCAAGCCCTGCGGCAGCGCCTGGCGCGCCCTTGTGCCGGCGTGGTCAGCTTTGGCGTGGCTGGCGGGCTGGATCCCGCGTTGTCGCCCGGCAGGGTGATCGTTGCCACCGGGGTTTGCGATGGCGGCATTCGCTTGCCTGTCGATGCGAGCTGGTCGCAGGCACTTTGCCTCGCCTTGCCTGAGGCCCTGTCCGGCGTTCTTGCCGGTACTGACGGGGCCGTGACTTCCATTGCCGGCAAGGCTGCGCTGCATGCAGCCAGTGGCGCGCTGGCGGTCGATATGGAGTCACATATCGCGGCGCGGGTGGCTCAGGAGTATGGCTTGCCCTTTGCGGCATGCCGTGTGGTGATCGACCCGGCTGGACGGCAGGTGCCGCCAGCGGCCGTGGCTGCCATGGGGGCTGACGGCAGCACCGATATGTGGGCGTTGCTGAAGGGCTTGCTGGCCGGACCCTGGCAGGTGCCGGATCTGATCCGGCTGGGGCGGGATGCGCGGGTGGCGAGGACCGCTTTGGAGCGTGTCAGAGGCAAGCTTGGGGTGGGGTTCGGGCTGCCTTGATCGGCATTCAACCTTTCGGCTTGCCTCGGGCGGGAGCGCCGGAATGCCTACGCCGGTAGCCCGGAAGCCGGAATCAAGCTCTCCAACCCTGCTTCACGTCCCTGGGCAGGGAACGTGAAGCCAGGCAAAGCAGGGTAAAGCCGGGTTCAGGGCTTCTTCTCTTCCCCCTCGGTGCCCTTGCTTCCCTCGGTTCCCTTGTTTCCCCCGCCGGCAGGCGCCTCTTCCATATCGCCATAATCCGGCAGCTTCCCCTGGCCGCCTTCAATCAGATAGCGCCTGCGCTGCAGGTAGCCATCCCGCACAAAGCTGTACTTGTCCAGCGCCGCCAGCGCCAGCAGATCGGTGGCGCCAAGCGCGTTGGTCCGCGCATCGAGGAAGGCCAGGCCATACAGGCCATAGCGCAGGTTGCTGTTGACGTAGGTGGTGGGGGAGAACTGGAAATTCACATAAAGCCCCAGGCCGTCGCGGATGGAGCTGGGGCCAAATAACGGTAAGACCAGGTAGGGGCCGGAGGGCACGCCCCACACGCCGAGCGTCAGGCCGAAGTCCTGGGAGTGCTTGCTCAGCCCGGCCGGCGTGGCGATGTCGATCAGGCCGCCGATGCCGAGCACCGAATTGACCGCCACCCGCATAAAGCTTTCCGCTGCGTCCACGCCCTTGCCTTGCAGCAGGTTGTTGACCATATTGCCGACGTCGCCGAGGTTCGAATAGAAATTGGTGACAGCAGTGCGCACCGGCTGCGGCGTGACGGCGCGATAGCCTTTGGCCAGCGGGATTGCCACATATTCGTCGGCCTTGTCGTTGACCTTGAAGACAACGC
>NZ_JARJLM010000498.1 GCF_029335485.1 Cupriavidus basilensis | reverse complement strand
GCCTACTTCCAGATGGTGCACCAGGGCTCGCACTGGATGCCGGTGGATTTCATTGCCGCGCTGGAGCCCGTGCACCCGATGCCCGGCCACCACGCCAAGCTGCTCGCCAACTGCTTTGCCCAGGGCGAGGCCTTGCTGCGCGGCCGCACCGCCGAGGAGGTCAGGGCGCTGGGCGTGCAGGACGAGGCGCTGGTGCCGCACATGGTGTTCGAAGGCAACCGCCCCAGCAACACGCTGCTGCTGCAGCGGCTCGATTCCTATCACCTGGGCGCGCTGATCGCGCTCTCGGAGCACCGCACCTTTGTGCAGGGCGTGCTGTGGAACATCAACTCCTTCGACCAGTGGGGCGTAGAGCTCGGCAAGCAACTGGCCGCGCCGATCGCCAGCGAGCTTGATGGCGGGCCGCCGCGGTCGCACGACGCCTCCACCGCCGGATTGATTCGGCGTGCGCTGGCTGCGGCGTCGGCCTGGTAGACCTCAGCCGCAGGATAGACGCCCGGCGATCATACTGGCAGTCGAACCTCCTTGTTGTTTGCCTTGCGGGCAGGGTGTTCCGCCCGTTCTGACTCTCCTGCCTAGACGTATCTCAATCGCCAGACCTTGATACTCTCCCCAGCGGTCCTCCCCGGGAACGCAAGGCATCAGAGCGCCCAGCACCGAGGTATTGCTGAACAACACACTGGCCTGGTGGTGCCGCTGGACAAGCTGGCGGTGCCCGTGGAACTAGACGGCCGCATCGGTGCCTACTGGCGTAGCCGTTCGGAAAAGTGTGTTCTTTCCGGTTCAGGCTGCGATGAGGGCATCTTACGGCGCTTGCTTAAGCCGTAATTGCTGATCAATTGGGGAGGCAATGCAAATTTACGCACCTATAACGATTTTTACGCATTTTTTTTCTCCGATTCCGCTGGGTTTTTCGGAAATATGCGAGCTTTAGGGAGCGCTTCAAGGGCGCGGAGATAAATAGTCGAAGGCTCCAAATGGTGTGTTCTTCCAGCCAGCCTGCCGACTCCCACCAACCCGCAGGAGGCACCTTGTCAAAATGCAAACAAGTACCCATGAACTCCGGTACCGCCCACAACTTGGGCGTGGCGTGCGCTCGTATGGCTGCCCAAAACGCGGAAGATGGCGCCTTGGATCTTGCTCTCGCGTGGATTGAGTACCGCATGGAAGTTGGCTATCCGCAGTACGTCCCGGATTTCGAACGTGGGGTTTCCCACGAGCGACGGGCGCAAGCCAATGCAGCCGATGAGCACCACACGGGCTTGCCAATCAGCGCGCCGCTCATGCCCGACGTGTCCCACACGGTCCGGCTGAGAAAATAACAACCGGCTCCCCTACCAGCCGCACAGTGCGGCGAGAGAAGCCGTGTCCGAAAATCGCGAGAGTCCTGGATGCCGAGACGGGCATGCAGCGCGTCAACCCGGCCGAGGAGCACTCGCCCTGGAGCCAGGCCGGCGAGACGGGCAGGGCGAGATGCCGGCCTGATTGCAGCGGGCCGTCAACGC
>NZ_JARJLM010000497.1 GCF_029335485.1 Cupriavidus basilensis | reverse complement strand
CTCCTGACGGCATCGCGGCCGGTACGCCGCGCACGATCGCGCTCGGCGCAGGCGAACACATCGACGCTGCAGCGCAAGGCAACCTGCAGCTCAGCGCCGGCGAGCGCGCGCTGATCCACGCCCTCAACGGCATCAGCACCTTCGCGCAGAACGGCGACGTGCGCCACATCGCCCATCAGGGCGAGATGTTGCTGCAGGCCCAGCACAACGTCATGCGCCTCGAAGCCGATCGAAGCGTCGACGTGACCAGCAGCGAAAGCCACGTCATCGTCGCGGCGAAGGAGCACATCACCCTCTTGTGCGGCGGCGTCTACATCAAGCTGCAAGGCGGCAATATCGAGCTGGGCATGCCGGGCACGTTCACCGCCAAGGCCGGCAGCCATAACTTCATCGGTCCGGCCAGCATGGACCATCCGCTGCCAGCCTTCCTTCCGCCCGGAAGCATCTGCGTCGAGTGCTTACGCCTCGCGGCGAAAACGGGCAGCCCGCTGGCGCGCAAGGGACTGTGACCATGACCCTCATTGACCTGCCCACAGACACCGCAAGGCAACGCCTCTACACGCACGTCGCCGCGGCATGCAGCAAGCTCTCGCTGTCGCGCGTGCATGCCTTGCTGGACCTTTCGTTCGCCGACGACGCACGGCGCCAGGCGCTGGCCCAGCTGGCGCCCGAACCGAGCACGCTCTACCGCGACCTCTACGCGGGCGAAGGGCTCGACAGCATCGATCCCTGGCTGATCGAAGTACCCCTGGAACCCGCCGACCGCTTCCTCGCGCTCTGCGAACACTGCGCGGGCCAACCGATGCTGAGCTTCCTTGTCTCCCCGGCCTCGCATGGCGACCTACTGACGCATCTGCGCGGCCAGTTGGAGGCGAAGGACGACGCAGGCGACACCTTTATCCTGCGCTGGGCCGATACCCGTTGCCTGCCCTCGATGTATGCGATCCTCGATGAGACACAACGCACCCGCCTTTGCAGCGGCATCTCGGCCTGGTGGTATATGAGCCGCGATGGCGAACCCGCCAGCCTCGAGATGCCATCAGCCGCAGCGCCCTCTCGACACGACACGGCGTTTCCCTATCAACTCACCGCTACCCAGATCCAAGCCGTGCGCACAAGCGCGCGGCCTGACTGGTGGCTCGCGTACATCGCCGATCGGCCACATCTGTATGGCGCACTGACGGGAAACGCATCGCGCCACCACGCGGTCACGTATGCAGCGATAGGCAGCGTGCCCAACGACGCCACAGACGCGCATGTCCTTCGCAGCGTTGTGCAAAGCCTGGCGGATCAGGGGTTGCTACAACCGTGAAAGCCTTATCGCGGCCGACCTCCGACACCGTGCCGGCCAGCCGCCTCACCCCATCACACGATTTGCCATCTGGAGTGCGCCTTCTATGTATCGCCTGACACGCCTCGTTTTTTCGCCTTGGACCTATCTGGTGACCGGCACGGCATCCCTTGGGATCCTTGTTTTATATGCGGCCTTGCTCGGCTTCATGTTGGTTGCGGGGCCCCTCTTCCGATTCGACTGGAGTCATTGGCTCGGTAGCAATTCGTGGTCGGCTGCCATTTCGTGGGGAATCTACGCTGGGCCAACGCTCACGCTCGCCGGTTTGCTGATGTTCGCCGTGCGTGCCATCTTGGTGAAGTTCTTGCCGCGCACGCGCCCTTGGGTCTACTTCGGCCCGCCGCCCACCGCCGCATCGTCACCGATGGTATCCACGCCAGTACCACCGCGCAACACGCCGGCATCGGTGACGGCCACGCCAAGCGCCGCAGCACACGACGTACACGCCGCCGCACCCGATGCACCTGCGTCGAGGGCCGAATAAGAGAACGTCACGCCCGATAAAGACACGGAGGGGAGAACGCGATGCGTAACACTCTGACACGCTTTCTGCAGCTCGCTCTGCTGCTCGCGCTGACAGCCTGCAAACCGACCGATGCGCCCGCCGCCGCAACAACACGCCAAGACACCATGGTGCCGTTGCAGGTCAGCGTCCTCAACTACACCGACGACTATATCGACGAGGTGTACGTCAACGGCTCCTGGTCCGGTGGCATGGTCAAGCATGCCGGAGGAGGAGGCTTCGCTGGCCACGC
>NZ_JARJLM010000496.1 GCF_029335485.1 Cupriavidus basilensis | reverse complement strand
GCAGGCGGCCGGTGGCCAGGTGCGGACGCGCGCCCATCACCGAGACGATGGCCGCCGGCACCTGGCCGCCAAGCAGGTCGTTCAGCTCCGGCGCCTCGCCCTTGTAAGACACATGGGTCATGTCCAGCCCGGCCGCTTCGTTGAAGACTTCGCCATAGAGGTGGCCGCTGGAACCGGTGCCGAAGGAGCCGTAATTGAACTGCCGCGGCTTCGACTTCACGAGTGCGATGAACTCCGCAAGGGTCCTGGCGGGCACCGAGCTGTGCACCGCGAACACCAGGCTGGTGGTGCCGAGCTGCGACACCGGCGCAAAATCCCGCACCGGGTCGAACGGGGCCTTGGCGTACAGGCTGGGCGCCTGGACCAGGGTGGTGATGGTAAGCAGCGCGGTATGGCCGTCGGGATCCGCCTTGGCCACGGCGTCCGCGCCGATCATGCCGCTGGCGCCGGGACGGTTCTCCACCACGATGGGCCGCTGCCACGCCTTGCCGAGCGGCTCGGCGATGGCGCGGGCCAGCACGTCGGTGGCGCCGCCCGCCGGATAGGGCACCACCAGCCGCACGGGCCTGGACGGAAAGCCCTGGGCACGGGCGGGCCGCAGACCCAGGCCAAGGCCGCCGGCGGCCAGGGCGCCGGCGCCGATCTGCTGCAATGCCTTGCGGCGCGTGTGCTGCATCGCTGCTCCTGAACAGGGCTCAGTCGAGCCGGATATTGAGTTTGCGGATCACGCCGGTCCAGTACGCCTGGTCGGCGCGGGCCACTTCGGCGAACTCGGCCGGACGCGATCCCTTCACGATCACACCGAGGTCGGTCATGCGCTGCCGGATATCGGAACCGGCCAGGATGGCGTTCACATCCGTCGCTACCTTTTCCACGATGGGCCGCGGGGTGCCGGCCGGGGCAAACAGGCCGAACCAGCCGGGCCCGTCCAGGCCGCGGTAGCCCAGTTCCTGGAAGGTCGGCACCGCCGGCAGCATGGGCGCGCGCGTTGCCCACCACCGCCAGCGGGCGCAGCTTGCCGGTCACCACGTGCGGCTTGAGCGCCATCACGGAGACGGTGCCGAGCGACACCTGGCCGCCCAGCAGGTCGTTGAGCAGCGGTGCTTCGCCCTTGTATGGCACATGGATCATGTCCAGGCCGGCGGCACCGGTGAAGACCTCCATATAGAGATGGGCGCCGCTGCCGGTGCCGTAGGTGCCATAGGAATAGGTCCTGGGCCGGATCTTTACCAGTTGCACGCCCTCGGCAAGGCTGGCGGGCATGGAGGCGTTGCCGGCCACCACCAGGTGCGAGGAGGCCAGTTCCGACACGGCGGCAAGGTCGCGCAGCGGATCGAAGGGCGGCTTGGCGTACTGGCTTGGCAACTGCACCACGCTGGTCAGCGTCAGCAGCAGCGTGTGCCCGTCGGGCGCTGCCTTGGCCACGGCGTCGGCGCCGATCATGCCGCTCGCGCCCGGGCGGTTTTCCACCACCACCGTGCGTTGCCACTGCTGGCCGAGCGGTGCGGCGATGGCGCGGGCGAGCACGTCGGTGGCGCCGCCGGCCGGGTACGGCACCACCAGGCGCACCGGCCGCGCCGGGTACGCAGCGGGCGCGGCGCCCTGCGCCAGCGCGCCCGGCAGCCCGGACATGCCGCCGCCCGCGGCCAGCGAGGCCGCGCCGATCCGCAACAGCGCCCTGCGACGATCTGCCTGCATCCTGCCCTCCCATCCTGAGGTGCCAAGCCGCGCCTCGAGGATACGAGGCCGGCAAGGGATGAGATTGCGCGATGCTGCGCTGCGTGGACAATGACCGTTCGGCCCAAAATGATTGGCCGAATCGTTCAGGGAAAAGCCTGCCTTCGGTAAATCCGGATTGTGCGCGGGCGCCGCCTCGGGCTAACTGGCGGGCACGGCCGGCACGCGACCGGCAGCTTCGGGAATGGATCCGGCCAACGAGATCCGGCCAACGCGCTGGCAAACGATCCGGCAGCCCCGGCCCGCAGGCTGGTGGCGCCGGGCACCGGCGATGCCGCACTTCCCAGGCGTCCAACGAGGACGAGGAGACCATGCATATCGCCGCACTCAGGGCGCCCGCGCCTTCATCGATGCCGTTGCCGGCCGGCGCCCGCAGGCACGGCGCCATGCTGCAGCGCCTTCACGAGGCGCCACGGGCCGATGCGGGCCGGCCCCCCGCCCGCCATACCATCGCCGTGCTGCAGGTGCACCAGATCGTGCAGGGCGCGCGGCGGCTGGGCTGCGACATCGAGGCGCTGCTGCGCCGCGCCGCCATCTCTCCCGCCTTGCTGCAGTCACCCAGCGCACGCGTGACCCAGGGCCAGTTCGCCGCGCTGATGCGCTCGCTGCGCCGCGTCACGCGCGACGAGTTCTGGGGCTTGCTGAGCCGGCCGGTGGCGCCGGGCGTGTTCGCCCAGGCGTGCCGGGCCCTGATCCATTGCGCCACGCTGGAAGATGCCCTGCGCGCCGGCTTGCACCAGTACCGCCTGCACCTGGACGATTTCGTGCCTCGCCTGCAGCAGCGCGGCAGCCAGGCCACCCTGCTGCTGCTGCCGCGCGCGCCCGCCACGCCCTGCCGCCTCTACGCTGAATCGACCTTCGCTTTCCAGGCCTATGGCGTAGCCAACTGGCTGGTGGCGCAGCGCATCCCGCTGGCCGCCGTCGACCTGGCCGCACCAGCCCCGGGGCCGGCCGCCGCGCCCGCCCGGCTGACCGACACCGAGCGCGTGTTCAATACCCAGGTGCGCTATGGCCAGCCGCACACTGCCCTGCATTTCGACGCCAGCTGGCTGCGCTTGCCGGTGGTACAGGACGCCAGCAGCCTGCAGGCCTTCCTGAACGACACTCCGCGCAACCTGCTGACCCGCTACCGGGACGATTCCTGCCTGGCCGAGCGCATCCGCCGTCACCTGCGCTGCCATCTCGACGGCGAACTGCCTTCGCTCGAGCAAATGGCGGAGGCCCTGCGCCTGACCCCGCAAACCCTGCGCCGCCGGCTGCGCGACGAAGGCCGCGGCTACCAGAGCATCAAGGACAGCCTGCGCCGCGACGCGGCCATCGGCTTCCTGGAGCACACCGACCTGCCGCTGCAGCAAGTGGCGCTGCGCGTGGGCTTTTCGGAACCCAGCGCCTTCCACCGCGCGTTCAAGAAATGGACGGGGGTGGCGCCGGGCGAATACCGGCAGCGGCAGATGATGGGCTGCGCGGCCTGAGCCGCGCGCCTGGACAGGGGATACGGCGGATGGCGGACGGCTAGATCGTCTGCAGCCGGAAACGCTCGATGGGCTCGGGGTGGGCCTGCTGCATATGCGACAGCACCTCGTTGCGCGAGTCCTGCATGATCTTGCGCATGGCGCGTTCGGCGGTCTCCGCGTCGCCGGCGGCAATGGCGCCCAGCACCCGTTCGTAGTCGGCCACGCTCTGCGCACGGCGCGCAGGCGTGATGTAGTCCATCGGCTGGCTGGTGACCCACAGCATCTGCCACACGCCATCGTGCGGCAAGGTCCGGTAGGCCTGGATCAGCTGGCGGTTGCCGCAGGCATGCATCAGGCCCACGCCCATGCGGCCGATCGCCCGCACGAAATCGATCAGGGCCGGCTCGGGCTCCCGGCCGAGCGCGCGCAATTCGTCCAGGCGGTCCCGCAGGGGCGCCAGCGCCGCCTTGTCCGGATTGATGGCGAGGTAGCGCACGGCCAGCGACAGCAGCGCACTGCGGATATTGAAGATGTCGATCAGGTCGTCCTGCCTGAGTTCGACCACGAAGGCGCCGCGCCGCGGCGCGATCTGCACCAGCCCCTGCTTCTCCAGCACGCGCAGCGCGTCGCGCACCGGACCGCGGCTGATGTCGAAGAGCTCGGCGATGGCCTGCTCCTTGATCTGCTCGCCCGGCGCGTATTGCCCGTTGAGGATGGCCTGCCCGAGATGCTTGGCGACCTGCTCGGGGATGGTGGCCGCAGTCATGCGCCGCCGCGGCGGCGGCGCGGCAGGCCGTGCTTCCAGATCCGGGTCGGGGGCATCGGGCCCCGGCGCGGCTGGCTGTATTCCAAAGAGTCCGCTCATGACAAGGAGGCCGCTGATTAGGATTCTGCCCATTCTATACAGCGGTCTCATCTGCGTAAATCGTCGATTGTTAACAATTAACCGTTGACGTAACGCCTAAGTGCTCCCATACTTTTTTTGCCACCCGCGGCGACCGACCGGGGAGCCGCAGCCGCGCATCGACACCGATGCGATGCGTTGCGGCCTCACCCCAAGGCGACCGGACCACGTATTCCATCGGGGGCGGAGACAACCAGCCGGCACCTTGCCGGCGCCACCGGAGAAGCACGATGCGCCAGCATTCGCTGCAGACCATGATCGGCGGGCTCCTGCTGGGGGCGCTCGCGTCCACCGCGGGCGCGCAAGCCAGCAAAGCACCACCCACTCCCACCGCCGCGCCCGCCACCGGCAGCCTGACCGTGGCCTTCGGCGCCGAGTCCACCACGCTGGACCCGGCCAAGATCTCCGCGGGTGTCGATCACTATTTCGTCGGCCAGATCTTCGAGATGCTGACGCGCCGCAATGCCGCGCTCCAGGACGAGAACTGGCTGGCCGAATCGTGGAAGCTGGAAACCGGAAAGGACGGCAAGCCGGTGCTCGACGTGCATCTGCGGCGCGGCGTGAAATTCCACAACGGCGATCCGCTCACCGCCGAGGATTTCGAGTTCTCCTGGCAGCGCCAGCGCGACCCGAAGAGCAGCTTCTTCTCGCACTATGTGTCGTCCGTCGAACGCTTCGAGATCCTCGATCCGCTGCACTTCAAGTTGTATTTCAAGGAGCCCGACGCGCAGTTCATCGTCGGCAATATGCAGCTCTGGGCCATGCCCAAGAAGTACATCCAGAAAGTGGGCGAGGAAGAATTCGCGCGCAGGCCGGTCGGCACCGGCCCCTGGAAATTCGTCTCGCGCACGGTCAAGGACGAGTTGAAACTGGAGGCCTTCGACGGCTACTGGAACCAGGCCAGGCGCCCGGCCATCAAGGAACTGACGATCAAGATCATCCCGGAGGACCTGACCCGGGTGGCCGCCTTCAAGACCGGCCGCGTGGACTGGATCGACAACGTGCCGCCGTCGATGGTGGAAGAGTTCAGGAAGATGCCGGGCGTGAAGACCGCCACCGTGGTCAGCGGCAACAACCTCTTCCTGAACTTCAATACCCAGATGCCCAAGTCGCCGTTCAACGACGTGCGGGTGCGCCAGGCGGCAGCCCACGCCATCGACGTCGACGCCATCATCAAGCGCGTGCTGTTCGGCCAGGGCGAGCGCTACGCGCAGATCGGCAAGGAATCCACCGGCTACGATCCGGCGCTCAAGCCTTACACATACGATCCCAAGCAAGCCCGCGAACTACTCAAGCAGGCCGGCTACCCGAACGGCTTCGACACGCCCTGCTACAACCTCACCACGCCGCGCGAACCCGGCATGAAGGAGGTCGGCGAGGCGATGTACGCCTACCTGTCCTCGGTGGGCATCCGCTGCCAGGTGCGCAACCTGGAGTACGGCGCCTGGATCAGCCTGGGCAAGCGCGGGCGCAGCGGGCCGCCCGAGATGGACGGCGTGCTGAGCTGGATGTGGTCGCAGGGCCTGCCCGGCGATCCCGGCCTGGCATGGTCCGGCCACCTGCATAGCTACGCGCCCGGCGGCTGGGGCACTTACTCCTATACCGCCGACAAGGAAGTCGATGCCCTGCTGGAAAAGCAGCGCGGCACCATGGACCCGGCCGCGCGCGCGGAACTGCTGCGCCAGATCGCGCGGATCAAGCAGGAACGCGTGCTGGGCGGCCTGCCCACCTACCGGCCGCTGGTGACCTTTGCCTGGCGCGAGGACAAGATCGACTACGTGCCCTGGCCCATCCGCGATTACTGGCGCGCCTTCCAGGAAATCAGCTGGAAGAAGAAATAGCCTGACAGCGGCCTTGCCGCCGTCGCGCAAGTCACCCGGCTGCCCGCACCGGCACGCCCGCCGGTCCCCGGACCGGCGGCGCGCGGCCGCGATCTCCCAACGAAGGAGTCCCCATGCCAACCGCCATCGCCAGACGCCTGCTGCACGGCCTGGTCAGCATCATCGGCGCCAGCGTCATCATCTTCGTCATCTCGCGCCTCTCCGGCGATCCGCTGGCTCTGCTGCTGCCAGCCGACGCGCCCGCCGAGGTGATCGCGCAAACGCGCGCGCACCTGGGTCTCGACCAGTCCGTGCTGACGCAGTACTTCTACTTTGTCAGCCACGCCCTCGGCGGCGACTTCGGCAACTCCTACCGCTGGCAGGTGCCGGCGCTCGGCCTGATCCTCGAACGGCTCCCCGCCACGGTGGAACTGGCGGTGGCCGCGCTGCTGTTCTCGGTGGCGATGGCCGTGCCCTTTGGCGTGCTGTCCGCCCTGCACCGCGGCTCGTGGTTCGACCGCTTCGCCAAGATCTTCGCCATGCTGGGCCAGGCCATGCCGAACTTCTGGGTGGGGCTGCTGCTGATCCTGTTCTTCGCGGTGCGCCTGAACTGGCTGCCGGCCTTTGGGCGCGAAGGGTGGAGCAGCCTGGTGTTGCCCGCGGTGGCGCTGGGCTGGTACCCGGTGGCGGCCCAGACCCGCATCGTGCGTTCGGCCATGCTCGATGTGCTCGACAGCGACTACATCCGCATGGGCCGCGCCATGGGCGTCCCGGAGCGCGTGCTGGTGTGGAAGTACGCGCTGCGCAACGCCGCCATTCCGCTGGTGACCATCCTCGGCGTGTACTTCGCCGCGATGCTGGGCGGCGCCTTCGTGGTGGAGGTGATCTTCGCCTGGCCGGGCGTGGGCCGCACCGTGGTGGAGGCCGTGTTCGCGCGCGACTTTCCGGTGGTGCAGGCCGGCGTGATGCTGACCTCCGTGCTGTTCGTGCTGTCCAACCTGCTGGTCGACCTGAGCTACAGCCTGATCGACCCGAGGATCCGCCATGGCTGATACCGCAAGCCCCCGCGCCGCGTTTCCCGGCCATGCGCTGCGCCGGCTGCTGCCGCGCGGCCTGCCATGGTTTGCCTGCCTGGTGTTCGCGCTGCTGCTGGCGTGCGCGATCGGCGGCGATGCTCTGCTGGCGCACGATCCCAACGGCCTCGATCTCGGCCTGGCCTTCCAGCCGCCGGCCTGGCTGGCGGGGGGCGACTGGTCCTACCCGCTGGGCACCGACAATATGGGCCGCGACGTGCTGGCCCGCATCATGGCCGGCACGCGCATCTCGCTGGTGGCGGCGCTCTACGCCATCGCGCTGTCGGGCGGCATCGGCACCGCGGTGGGCATGGTGGCGGGCTACTTCGGCGGCCGCGCCGACGCGCTGATCATGCGCCTGGTCGATATCCAGATGTCGATCCCATCGCTGGCGCTGGCCCTGGTGCTCGCCGCCGTGCTCGGCCCGGGCTTCGAGACCGTGGTGCTGGTGATCGTGATCACCTACTGGACCTGGTACGCGCGCATCGTGCGCGGCGAGGTGATGTCGCTCAAGGAGCGCGACTACGTGGCGCTGGCGCGCGTGGCCGGATGCGGCACGCTGGTGATCTTCCGCCGGCACCTGCTGCCCAACCTGCTCAACACGCTGCTGGTGCTCGCCACGCTGCAGGTGGGGCAGGTCATCATCTTCGAAGCCTCGCTGAGCTTTCTCGGCCTGGGCATCCAGCAGCCCGACGTGTCATGGGGGCTGATGCTGGCGGATGCGCGCAACTACATCACCAATGCGTGGTGGGTCATCACCATGCCGGGCCTGGCCATCATGGCCACCTGCCTGGCGTCCAACCTGCTGGGCGACTGGCTGCGCGATCATTTCGACCCGCGCCGGAGGCAATTATGAACGACATGCCGCAGACCACGGCCGCCGCGCCGATGCTGCAGGTGCAGGGCCTCACCACCCACCTCAGGCTGCGCCGCGGCGTGGTGCGCGCGGTGGACGGCGTCGACCTGCACGTGAATGCGGGCGAGACGCTCGGCGTGGTGGGCGAATCCGGCTCCGGCAAGTCGATGACGATCCTGTCGATCATGCGCCTGCTGCCGCGCCAGGGCGGCCCGGATGCCGTGCGGCTCGGCGGCAAGGTACTGCTCGATGGCGTGGACTTGCTGACCGTGCCGGAAAAGACCATGAGCGAGGTCTACCGCGGCCGCAGGATATCGATGATCTCGCAAGACCCGCTGACCTCGCTCAACCCGGTCTTCACCGTGGGCGACCAGGTCAGCGCGCCGGGGCGCTACCACGGCATCACCCACGGGCGCGGCGAGCGCCGCCGGAATGCCGCCGAGGTGCTGGCGCGCGTGCGCATTCCCTCGCCCGAGACACGCCTGGACGACTACCCGCACCAGTTCAGCGGCGGCATGCGCCAGCGCGTGGTGACCGGCATGGCGATTGCAAGTTCGCCGCGCCTGCTGGTGGCCGACGAGCCCACCTCGGCGCTGGACGTGACCATCCAGGTGCAGGTGATGGCGCTGCTGCGCCGCATCCAGGACGAGACCGGCGTCGGCATCATCCTTATCACGCACGACCTTGGCGTGGCCGCCAGCCTCTGCCAGCGCGTGGCGGTGATGTACGCGGGCCGCATCGTCGAGACCGGCGACGTGCGCACCCTGTACCGCCACCCTGCGCATCCCTACACCCGCGCACTGCTCGAATCGATCCCGCATTTCGGCCAGAGGAAGGAGCGGCTGTTCGCCATCCAGGGCACGCCGCCGAGCCTGATCGATCCGCCCTCGGGTTGCCGCTTCGCCGCGCGCTGCCCGCATCGCAAGCCGCTGTGCGACGACGCCTACCCGCCCGAGATCGACCTGGGCCAGGGCCACAAGGCCAGTTGCTGGCTGTTGTCGCCGGCATGAACGCGCCCGCCAACGTTGCCGAACGGAGATCCCATGCTGCTTGAAGTCAAGGACCTGCAGAAGCATTTCCCGGTACGCGGCACGAAGCAGGCCGTGCGCGCCGTGGACGGCGTGAGCTTTGCCGTCGATGCCGGGCAGACCTACGCACTGGTCGGCGAATCGGGCTGCGGCAAGACCACCATCGCCAGGCTGCTGCTCCTGCTGGAGCGCCCCACCGGCGGCAGCATCCGCTTCCAGGGCGAGGACGTCTTGAGCCTGCGGCGCGCCGGCCTGCTGTCCTACCGCCGGCAGGTGCAGGCGGTGTTCCAGGATCCATCCTCCTCGCTCAATCCGCGGCTGAAGGTGCGCACCCTGCTGGCCGAACCGCTGCTGGCGCACGGCGAGGGCGGCAACCGCGCCGCACTGCGCCGCCGGCTGGAAGAACTGCTCGATATCGTCGGCCTGCCCGCCGGTGCGCTCGATCTCTATCCGCACGAGTTCAGCGGCGGCCAGCGCCAGCGCATCGCGGTGGCGCGCGCGCTCGCGCTGCAGCCAAAGCTGATCGTGCTGGACGAGCCCACTTCCGCGCTCGACGTGTCGATCCGTGCCCAGATCGTCAACCTGCTGTCGGACATCCAGCGCAGCTTCGGCCTGGCCTACCTGGTGATTGCACACGACCTCGCACTGGTGGAACACTTCAGCTCGGCGGTAGGCGTGATGTACCTGGGCGCCATGGCCGAGAGCGGGCCCAGCGACAGCGTATTCGGCTCGCCGCGTCATCCTTACACGCAGGCCCTGCTCGGCTCCGCGCCGCGGCCGGACCCGGACCATCAGCCAGCGCTGGGCCTGATCCACGGCGAGATCGGCTCCGCGCTAAACCCGCCGCCGGGCTGCCGCTTTCATCCGCGCTGCCCGCACGCCATGCCGGTCTGCGCCGAACGTGTGCCGGTGCCGCGCGACATGCTGGCTACGTGTGGCGGCTCGCCCGCATCGCCGACCCATCTCGCCGCCTGCCACCTGCTGGGCCCCGATCGCCCCGCCGGGCAGGCCGCCATTTCCACCCAGGAGCTGATCGCGTCATGAGCCAAGCGCTTCCATCCCAAGCGGATTCCGACTACTTCGAGCAACTCGATGCCCTGCAGCAACGGCACTGGCCCAGCGCCGTGCCGCGGCAGGCCAGCTGGCCGCACGGCGAGATCGCGCTGACCGGATACCTGCGCGCGTGGGCGCGGCAGCGGCCCGCCCACCCGGCCGTCATCTTCTACGGCAACGAACTGAGCTATGCCGAACTGGACCGGCTGAGCGACCGCTTCGCCGCGCTGCTGCACGCGCAAGGCGTCAGAGGCGGCGACCGCGTCGCGGTGATGCTCGGCAACTGCCCGCAGTTTCATATCGCTTTCTACGGCATCCTGAAGCTGGGCGCCGTGCACGTTCCGGTCAATCCGCTATTCAAGGAGCAGGAGCTGATCCACGAACTCAACGACGCCGGCGCGGCCACGGTGCTGGTGCTCGACCAGCTGGCGCCGCTGCTGCAATCGGTACAGCCACGCACGCCGGTGCGCACCGTGTTCGTGACCGGCTACCGCGACCTGCTGCCGCGGACGCCCACGCTCCCGCTGCCGCCCGGCATCGACACGCCGCGCACGGTGCCGGCCGGCACCATCGACCTGATGCCGGCGCTGGCGGCCTGCCATGCCGCAGCGCCGCAGGTGACCCCCGACCTCGACGCGGTTGCCGCGCTCAACTACACCGGCGGCACCACCGGCATGCCCAAGGGCTGCGTGCATACGCAGCGCGACATGGTCTACACGGCCGCCACCGGCTGCACGATGTCGGGCGCGCTGGCGCCCGACGGCGGCGGCGCGGCGCTGGACGATGTCTCGCTGAATTTCATGTCGATGTTCTGGATCGCGGGCGAGAACATCGGCCTGGTGTACCCGATCTTCGCCGGCGGCACGCTGGTGCTGCTGGCGCGCTGGGATCCGGTTGGCGTGATGGCGGCAATCCAGCGCTACCAGGTCAGGCGCACGGTCATGCTGGTCGACAATGCCGCCGAGCTGATGGACCACCCCGACGTCGGGCGCTATGACCTGCGTTCCTTGCGCGCCACGCGCGTGTCCTCCTTCGTCAAGAAGGTCAACCCGGTGTTCCGCCGCCGCTGGTTCGAGCTGACCGGGAGCGTGATGGCCGAAGGGGCCTGGGGCATGACCGAGACGCACACCAGCGACACCTTCACCACCGGCATGCAGGACGACGACATGGACCTCAAGGGCCAGCCCGTCTTCGTCGGGCTGCCGATGCCCGGCACCCGCATCAAGATCTGCGATTTCGACACCGGTGCGCCGCTGCCGCTGGGGCAGGAGGGGGAAATCGTGGTGCGCACGCCCTCGCTGTTCAAAGGCTACTGGAACAGGCCCGAAGCCAGCGCCGAAGCCATCCGCGGCGGCTGGTTCCACACCGGCGACATCGGCGTGTACGACCCGCAGGGCTACCTGCACTTCCTCGGGCGGCGCAAGGAGATGCTGAAAGTCAAGGGCATGAGCGTGTTCCCGGCGGAAATCGAGGCGCTGCTCGGCCAGCATCCCGCGGTGATCGGCTCCGGCGTGATCGGGCGGGAAGACGCCGAGCGCGGGCAGGTGCCGGTGGCCTTCGTACGGCTGCACCCGCACGCGGAAGGCAGCCTCAGCGCCGGTGAACTGGTGCAGTGGTGCAGGGAGAACATGGCGACCTACAAGGTGCCGGAGATCCGCCTGGTGCAGCAGTTGCCGATGACGGCGACGGGCAAAGTCAAGAAGCATGAGCTTCAGCAGTTCCTGGCCTGAGCCGCCGGGGCTGGCAAAAGCGCCGCACATATTCCAAGGGAGCAGACAAGAATGAACGTTCACAACCGTGCAGAGGAGCTTGCCCTGCGCAAGGCGCAGGCCGCCCAGATGGGGGGCGCCGACAAGCTGGCACGCATCAAGGCACGCGGCGCCCTCAACGCGCGCGAGCGCGTCGAGGCGCTGGTCGATGCCGGCAGCTTCTTCGAGATCGGCATGCTCAACCACTCCGACGTGCCGGGCATGGAAGGCAAGACGCCCGCCGACGGCAAGATCTGCGGCGTGGGCCGCATCGACGGCCGCCCGGTGGTGGTCAAGGCCGACGACGTATCGGTGCTGGCCGGCACCGGCGGGCGCATCGGCAGCAGGAAATCGCGCCAGCTGGTGGCGCTGGCGCTGGACAAGGGCTATCCCATCGTCAACCTGGGCGAGGCTGGCGGGGCGCGGCTGCCCGATATCCAGGGCTCGGACGGACTCAGTTCGATGACGGTCGGCACCAGCCTCGCCCGGCGCGTGCGCCGCGTGCCGATGGCCGCCGCGATCCTTGGCGAGTGCTTTGGCAGCCCATCGTGGCACGCTGCCTTCGCCGACTTCGTGGTACAGGTCAAGGGCAGCGTCATGGCCGTATCCGGCCCGCGCGTGCTGGAGATCGCCACCGGCGAGAAGGTCTCCAACGAAGAACTTGGCGGCTGGCAGGTGCATGCCCGAACTACCGGCCTGGTCGACCGCGTAGCCGAGGACGAGGCCGGCTGCCTGGAAACCATCCGCGAGTTTCTTGCCTACCTGCCCTCGCACGC
>NZ_JARJLM010000495.1 GCF_029335485.1 Cupriavidus basilensis | reverse complement strand
CGGGAATGACGCAAAAGGCGCGCGCGATGGCAGGTGGGAGGATCCGCCCGGTCAGGGTACGACCGACAGGAATAGGTAGGCCGCGAGGATCACCAGGTGCACCACGCCTTGCAGCATGGTGGTGCGCCCCGAGTGGAGCGTCAGCGTGCTGACCAGCAGGGTCAGCGCGAGCAGCACCGTTTCCGTCGGGCCCAGGCCCAGCGTCAGCGGCTTGCCGACCGCGATAAAGACCGCGGCCACGGTGGGAATGGTCAGCCCGATACTCGCCAGCGCGGAACCCAGCGCCAGGTTCATGCTGGTCTGCAGGCGGTCGGCACGGGCGGCGCGCAGGGCGGCCAGGCCCTCGGGCAGCAGCACCAGCGCGGCGATCACGATGCCGACCACGGCCGGCGGGGCGCCGGCGGCGGCGACGGCCGCCTCCACCGTTGGCGAGAGCAGCTTGGCCAGCCCGACCACGGCCACCAGGCATGCCAGCAGCATGCCGCCGCTGGCCAGGGCGATCCGCGCGGGCGGGGGCGGAGCGTGCACGCTCTCGTCCGAGATGCCCGGGACGAGGAAGTAGTCCCGATGGCGCACCGTCTGCACAAAGACGAAGCTACCGTAGAGCACCAGCGAAGCGATGCCTGCAAAGGCCTGCTGGGACTGTGACAGGACCGGCCCGGGAATGGCGCTGGTGTAGTTCGGCAGCACCATGGTCAGCACCGCCAGCGCGGCCAGCACCGCCAGCGCGGCGGTGGCGCCGGGCGCCTGGAATGCCTGCTCGCGATGGCGCAGGCCGCCCACGAGCAGGCAGATCCCGACAATGCCGTTGCATACCAGCATGGCCGCGGCAAACACGGTATCGCGCGCCAGTCCGGCCTTCTCCGGGCCGGAGGACAGCATCACCGAGACAATCAGCGCCACCTCGATCACCGTCACGGCGATCGCCAGCACCAGCGTGCCAAACGGCTCGCCCACCTTGTGCGCCACCACCTCGGCATGGTGGACCGCGGCAAACACCGAGCCGGCCAGTGCCAGGCCGGCCAGCACCAGCACCAGCGACTGGCCGGGCGCCAGCAACCCCGCCCCCAGAATGGCCCAGGCTGCCAGCGGCAGCCAAAGGGTCCAGCCAGGCAATTTATTGGACGTCAATGGCATCCGTTCTCCCTTTGTTGTGATGAATACAGCGCGTTGTTTTGATGTGGTGCTATCGCCTGCGGCGGCTTGCTGGCCGTTTCTCCCTTTGCATCCTATTGTGGTTCAGCCTGGGGCGGCAGCAGTCCACCGAGGCGGCGTCGCGGAGGTAAGGCAATCGCGCGGTCGATTCAGTTCCCTGGAATTCGCGTGAATTGAGAGTAATTACCTGTTTATTTGCCGAAATTGTCGGCGCTTTGGTGATTTTTTCGGGAAATTCAGAAACATGGCCTGTCTTTGGCGAGGCACTTAGGCGGTCCTTCCCGCGTCGCGCTAGCGTAGCTGGAAAGTCATCCGGCGGGTACCCACCATCCCGCCACAGGCGCGGCGAGGGTCGCGCCACAACCCCTTTGACCATGGAGATCACTCATGAAAAAGTACGGATCGGCTAGATGGCAGGGCGGCATCAAGGACGGCCAGGGCACCATCTCGGCAGAGAGCGGGGTGCTCAAGGATGCGCCCTATGGCTTCAAGGCCCGCTTCGAGGGCGGGCCCGGCACCAACCCCGAGGAACTCATCGGGGCTGCCCACGCAGGCTGCTTCTCGATGGCGCTGTCGCTCATCCTCGGCGAGGCCAATATGGTGGCCGAAAACATCGCGACCAAGGCCACCGTGACGCTGGACAGGGACGGCGCTGGCTTCAGCATCACCGCCGTGCACCTGGACGTGGCGGTGCGCATTCCCGGCGCCGACCAGGCGGCGTTCGAGCAAGCGGTGCAGGCGGCCAAGGCGGGCTGTCCGGTATCGAAGCTGCTGAAGGCGGAGATCACCATGGACGCCCGGCTGGAGTCCTGAGCGGGCCGGCTCGCCAGCCCCTCCCGGGAAGCCGCATCCCGGCCTGGCAACAGGTCGGGCGAGGCCAGCCTGGCTACCTATAATGAAGATTCGCCGTTTCGCGCCGCAGTGCCGGGCGCGGGGCCGCGCGGGCGTTCGCCGGACGGAACGCGTCTCCTATATCCAGACCTTTCAAAGATAAGGCAGACATCATGCATAGCAGCGAAGCAGTCCTGACTCAGGCCAGGGCAGCCATTGCCCACGTGCCTTTCCACAGCCATTCCATCCATCCCACCATCCAACTGCGCCTCAGCGACGGCGCGCTGATACTCGAAGGCGAAGTGCCGGATATCGTCGACAAGACCCGCGTTGCCGCCATGGTGCGCCGCGTCGATGGCGTCTCGGCGGTGATCGATCACCTGCGCGTGGCCGACGGCGGCGCGGCGGTCGGCGACAGCGAGTTGCGCAATTCGGTCTGCGTGCGCCTGCTGCAGGCGATCGACTTCCGCAATTGCCGGATCTGCGCGCATACCAAAGGGCGCATCGAACCGGTGCGCGAGGCTGTTGGCGAGTCCAGCGGCGAGATCGCGATCGAAGTCGTGGACGGCGTCGTGACCCTGCGGGGCCACGTGATCAGCCTGTCGCACATGCGCCTGGCCGGCGTGCTGGCGTGGTGGTCGCGCGGTTGCCGCTGCGTGATCAACGAACTGGTGGTGGCACCGGCCGAGGCCGACCGCGACGACGAAGTCACGGAAGCGCTCAGGCTGGTCCTGGAGACCGACCAGTTCGTCGATGCCGACCGCATCCGGGTGCATACGGAGAACCGCGTCGTCACGCTCGAAGGCTATGCCACCACCGATGCCGCGAAACGCCAGGCCGAGCGCGATGCCTGGTATGTGCACGGCGTGGAGGACGTGGTCAATCGCATCGTGCTAAGCAGCTGAGCCAACAGCATGAACGGGGGCCGCGCGGGATCGGCGGCTCCCAGAGGCGCCGGCACGCTGGTAGCGCTTATGTCCCGCCAGCCGGGCGCGCCATGTCTTCCACGCGCCAGAAGCGCCGCTGCGAGCGCAGTGCGAAGCGCGTCCGATAGCTCGACATCGACATCCCCGTGGCGCGCTGGAACAGCCGCCGGAAGGCCGCTGCATCGGTGTAGCCGCAGGCTTCGGCAACGGCTTGCGAGCCATGCAGGGTGACCTCCAGCAGGGTCTTGGCGCGCTCCACGCGCAGCTTGTGCAGGTATTCCAGCGGGGACATGCCGCTGACCTGCCGGAAATGCCGCAGCAAGGTGCGCTCGCTCACCGCTGCCGCCTGCGCCACCAGCGCCAGCCGGTACGGCGCTTCGATGTTCGCCTGCAACCAGCGCATGGCGCGGTAGACCGGACTGTCGGCGGTCCTGCTCAGCCAGCGTTGCGACACCAGCTCCGGCGTCAGTTGCTGGCGCTCGGCCTGGTACAGCAGCATGCGCGAGCAAGCCTGCGCCAGGTCCGGGTCGTGCAGGTGGCCCAGCACCCGCAGCGTGAATTCCGTCTGCAAGGCCGGCGCAACGCAGCCAAACACGCGCTGGTGCAGGCTCATCGGTTCGCTCGCGGAGAAGTCGCAACGCGGGTAGCGCTTGACCATCCAGCTCTGGACCGTCCACGGCGCGCCCATGCGCCCCCCATCCAGCAAGCCGAGTTCGGCGGGCAGGGCAATGCCGGTGGCCCCGGCCGCGATCCAGCCGCCCGCCTGCGCGTGCCGTTCCAGCAACCGCAGCGCCTGGCTCGCACCACTGACGATCTCGCCCAGGTGCGGGGCGTTGCGTGCAAGCAGGCCGGGCACCACCACCAGCGCGTTCCCGTCTTCCGTCCTGCGCCGCCGCCGCGCGGGCTCCAGCCCCAGGCCGGGCAGCGCCAGCGCGCGGCCCGAGGGGCCGATCACCGACCAGCTCAGGCCGCTATCGGCGTCGGGGCGCTGCAGGCGGGCCACCCCGGCGGCCGTGCGCAGCACGTCCAGCGCCCCGAACAGCATGCCTGGCATGGCTTCCGGCAGCCAGAGCAGACGCACATGCAGCGGCACGGGGCGGCTGCCACCGGCATCGGGATCGGTCGGGGCCGCGGCGCCCGGGTCACGGCCGGCTTCCCGGGCGGACTTCGGGGCGGCAGTGGTGGCGGAGGGCCGGCGGACATCGGATGAAAGGGGCATGGCGGGATCGGCATTCCAAATGGCGGGATTGATCCTACCTTGCCGGGCCCGCTACGGCTAGCATCGCCTGGTGGGCAATGCGCCTGGTATCAGGCCACCCAAGCAACGCACCAAACAACGTACAAACGTACAAACGTACAAAAACACCCACCAGGAGACTTCATGCAGCCATCCCTGCGCCGATTTACCCATGTTGCCGCCGCCGCGCTTGCGCTGGCCCTCGGCGCCGCCGGCAGTGCCCGCGCGGCCGACCCCCAGTTGCTGGAAGCAGCGCGCGCCGCCGAGCCCGCGCTGATCCAGTCGTTGAAGGACATGGTGTCGATCGAGTCCGGCAGCGCCAACGCCGCAGGCCTGGCGCAGATGGCCAGCTTCACCGAGGGCCGGCTGAAGGCCCTGGGCGCCACCACCGAGCGCATTGCGGTCACGCGCGGGCCGGGCACCATGGTCAAGGGTACCTTCACCGGCACCGGCAAGCGCCGCATCATGCTGATTGCGCATATGGACACGGTCTATGGCCCCAACACGCTGGCAACCCAGCCGATCCGGCTGGAGGGCAACCGCCTGTACGGTCCCGGCATTGCCGACGACAAGGGCGGCATCGCGGTGATCCTGCACGCGCTGGCCCTCCTCAAGTCGGCCGGCTGGCAGGACTATGCCCAGATCACCGTGCTGTTCAACCCGGACGAGGAAGTGGGTTCGCCCGGCTCGGGCGACACCATCGCCAGGCTGGCCGAGCAGCATGACGTGGTGCTGTCCTGCGAGCCCTCGGCGGGCTCGGTGGTGATGAAGGGGCAGCCGTTGCTGCTGGCCTCGGCCGGCGTCGCCACTGCCACGCTCGACGTCAAGGGCCGGGCCGCCCACGCCGGCGCCGCGCCGGAACTGGGGCGCAATGCGCTCTACGAGCTTTCGTACCAGATGCTGCAAACGCGCGACGTGGCCAAGGACGTGCCGGGCGCGGCCCTGGTCTGGACCAGGGCGAGCGCCAACGGCCCGCTGAACCAGATCACCGAGAAGGCAGAGGCCGTGGGCGATGTCCGCCTGACGCAGCCCGGCGCGCTGGAAAAGCTGCAGGCCGCGCTGCAAGCCAAGCTGGCTTCGGGCCGGCTGATTCCCGACACCGAAACCACGCTGACCCTCACGCCCGGCCATCCGCCTTACGTGGCCGACCAGCGCAGCCGCGCGCTGGCAGCCCGGGCGCAGGGCATCTACAAGGAGATCGACCGCGAGCTGACGCTGGTGCCGCAGACCGGCGGCGGTACCGACGCGGGCTATGCCGCGCGCTCGGGCAAGCCCACGGTGCTGGAGAGTTTCGGCCTGGCCGGCTTCGGCTATCACGCGCGCGATGAATACATCGAGATCGATTCGATCGTGCCGCGTCTTTACCTGCTGACGCGCATCCTGCAGGAAATCGGGCGCAACTGACGCGGCCTGGCGTCAGGCTGGCTTGCGCGCGCCGCCGAAGGCCTGCTCGCAGCACGCCAGCCAGGCCCGCGCCGCGCGCGACAGATAGCCTTCGCGCCAGACCAGCCCGAGCTCCCACACCAGCTCCGGCGCGGTTAGCGGGCGAATGGCCACGCGGGCCGGATCCAGCTGGCCCGCGATCGGCGCCGGCAGGATCGCCACGCCTACGCCGGCCGCCACCAGCTCGCCGAGAAAGTCCCAGTGCCGGCTCTGGCCCGCGATCTGCGGGCTGAAGCCGGCGGCCTCGCAGGCGTCCAGGATGACGCGGTAGAGCACGAAGTCGTCCTCGTACATGACGAAGGGCAGGCCGGCGAGGTCTGTCAACGGGACCGCGCCGGCCCGGCGCGGCGCCTGCTCGCCGGGGAACACGGCGACCAGCGCCTGGCGAGTCACCGTGAGGCTGGCCAGCCCGGCCACCGCGGCGGGCAAGACCGTCACGCCAAGATCCAGTTCGCCGGCGGCCACGCCTTCTTCCAGCGCCCGGCCGCCTTGCTCGCGCAACCGCAGCTTCACGCCGGGATACTGGCGGCGATAGGCGCCGATCACCGGCGCCAGGTAGCGCCCGGCCATGGGCGGGATACCTACCTTCAACTCCCCGCGCGCCATGCCGTCCACCTCGGCTACTTCCTGGCGCAGCCGCGCCACCTCGGCCAGCACCGCCTGGCTGCGGGCGAACACCACTTCGCCGGCGTCGGTCAGCTGCACCGTGCGGCCTTCGCGCAGCAGCAGCGGGCCGCCCAACTCCTCCTCCAGGCTCTTGACCATCTTGCTGATGGTGGGCTGGGTCACATGCAGGGTTTCCGCCGCGCGGGTGAAACCACCCTGGCGGACCACTTCAACGAAATAACGCAGGGCGCGGATATCCATGGTGTTCCGGTCTCGCTTCGAGCCGATGTGCGATTCAGGTGCGATTCAAGATTGCCATTCTAATTTGGCATCGATTGAATAATTTATATTCATTTTATATATCGAATGGCGCTACGTACACTAGCGTCATCGCCGCCTGACCGTGGCTGTCACATAGACATAGCAGAAGACTCCGATGCAAAGCGCCGCCGCCACCACCTCAACCCGCCTCTCCGGGGCTTCATCCCCGTCCGCCGGTGCGCGTGTGCGCACTGGCGCCATCGCGCTTGCCCAGGTGGTGGCGCTATCGGCCCTTTGGCTGCTGGCCGACTGGCTGCGCTCGCGCCTCGGGCTACCCTTGCCGGCGGGTTTGCTGGGGCTGCTGGTGCTGGCCGCGCTGCTGTTCAGCGGGGCGGTACGGGGTGGCTGGGTACGGCGCGGCGCGGACTGGCTGCTGGGCGAGATGCTGCTGTTCTTCATCCCGGCGGTGCTGGCCGTCGTGCAGTATCCCGACCTGGTCCGGCACCAGGGCTGGCGCATCTGCGCGGTGATCGCCCTGAGCACGCTGGCAGTCATGCTGGTGACCGCGCTGGTGGTGGAGCAGGTGTACCGGCTCGAGTTGCGGCTGGCGCGGCGCGGGCGTGGCAGGAAGAGCAAGAGCACCGCCGGCGCCGCCACCATCAACGACAGGCAGCATCATCATGCATGACACCGTGCTGGCTGCGCTGAGCCTGGTGGCCACCGTTGCCTTCTACTACCTCAACAAGCGCATCTACGCGCGGCGGGCGCGGCTGTGGCTGATGCCGCTGCTGGCCACGCCCGTGGTGCTGATCGCACTGGTGCTGGCCGCGCGGATTCCCTACCGCGACTACATCGCCGACACGCGCTGGCTGATGTGGCTGCTCGGCCCGGCCACCATCGCCTTCGCGCTGCCGATCTACGACCACCGCGCGCTGGTGCGCCAGCACTGGCTGTCGATCTCGGTCGGCGTACTGGCCGCGGTGCTGACCTCGGTCCTGACTTCCGTATGGCTGGCGCGTGGCCTTGGCTTGTCGGTGATGCTGCAGAAGGGCCTGGCGGTGCGTTCGGTGACCACGCCGTTCGCGGTGGATGCGGTACGCGCGCTGGGCGGCCCACCCGACCTGGCCGCGGTCTTCGTCGTGATCACCGGGCTCACGGGCATGGCCATCGGCGAGACCGTGCTGGCCTGCCTGCCTTCGGTGCGCAGCCGGCTCGCGCAGGGTGCCATCTTCGGCGCCGCGGCGCACGGCGCAGGCACCGCCAAAGCGCGGCAGCTCGGCGAAGTGCAGGGCGTGGTGGCCTCGCTGGTGATGATGATCGCCGGCCTGGTCAGCGTGCTGGCGGCGCCGCTGATCCGCACCGTGTTCTTCTAGGCGCGGGCTTGCGTAGTCATGCTTGGGCAGCCCCCGATGCGACCGCTACGGGCGCAGGGTTATTCGCGCGACGCCTGACGCGGCGCGCGAAATTGGCGCAGAATGCCGGACTTGCGTCACAGGACCGGTGCAATGAAGCGCATCGCTCACTGGCATGCGGCATGCTTGTCCACCTGCCGCAGCGTGCGCAACGTTCATGCCCGGCATGTGCGCCGGATTCGCCAGGCGCGCCATTGGCACAGCCTGTGCCCGGTGCCGCCGCCGGCAAGCTCATCGGGTCTCTTCTCCGTCATCAATCACAAGATCATGCGTTTACCGCTACTCGCGCTGGCTGCCGCGGCCTTTGGCATTGGCACCACCGAATTCGTCATCATGGGGCTGTTGCCCGATGTCGCCGCCGACCTTGGCGTGTCCGCCCCGGCCGCCGGCATGCTGGTGTCCGGCTACGCCATCGGCGTAGCCGTGGGCGCGCCCATTCTCGCCATCCTGACCAACAAGTGGCCGCGCAAGACTGCGCTGGTCGGGCTGATGGGCTTGTTCATCCTTGGCAATGCGCTGTGCGCGCTGGCGCCCAACTACGAACTGCTGATGGCCGCGCGCGTGGTCACCGCCTTCTGCCATGCCGCCTTCTTCGGCATTGGCGCGGTGGTGGCCGCCGAGCTTGTGCCGCGCGACAAGCGCGCGCAGGCGGTGGCGCTGATGTTCACCGGGCTGACCGTGGCCAATGTGCTGGGCGTGCCGTTCGGCACAGCCTTTGGCCACCTGATGGGCTGGCGCTCCACCTTCTGGGCGGTCACCGTGATCGGCGTGGCCGCCGCGGCCGCGCTGGTGGCATGGCTGCCCAAGGCCATCCCGATGCAGACCGGCAGCATCCTGCGTGAATTCCGCTCGATCGGCGCCGCCCAGGTCCAGCTGGCCCTGCTGATCAGCACGCTGGCATCGGTCAGCATGTTCACGGTGTTCACGTATATCGCCTACATCCTGCGCGACGTGACCGGTTTCACCGCGCAGCAGGAAAGCATGGTGCTGCTGCTGTTCGGCGCCGGCATCACGGTAGGCGGCCTCGCCGGCGGCAAGCTGGCCGACTGGAAGCTGATGCCCGCGCTGGCCAGCCTGCTGGCCGCGGTGGCGGTGGTGCAGCTGGTGTTCTCGTGGACCAGCCACTTCCCGCTGCCGACCCTGTTTACGCTGTTTATCTGGGGCATGGTGAGCTTCGCGGTGGTGCCGGCCACGCAGGTGCGCGTGCTCGACAAGGCCAAGGGCGCGCCCAACCTGGCCTCCACGCTGAACCAGGGGGCCTTCAATCTGGGCAATGCCACCGGCGCCTGGCTGGGCGGCCTGATGATCAGCGCGGGCCTGCCGCTGACCCAGCTGCCCTGGCTGGGTGCGGCGGTGGCGGTGGCGGCGCTGCTGGCGGTGGGGGTGTCGGCTTCGCTGGACCGCGGTGGGCGGGTGGCGGCGTAAGGCCGCTGCGGGCCGGCTACCAGGCAAGGGCCATGCCGGGCAATCGGGCGTTGGTGGCTGGCCTTCGTGGCAAGGGCCCCTTGGCTGGCCAGGTCTCGTTGTACGATACGC
>NZ_JARJLM010000494.1 GCF_029335485.1 Cupriavidus basilensis | reverse complement strand
ACTACTACATCCCTATTCGCTGCGTTGACCAAGTCAGCGCGGCACACCGTTTATGCCTGGTGACCATAGCGAGTTGGAACCACCCCTTCCCATCCCGAACAGGACCGTGAAACGACTCCACGCCGATGATAGTGCGGATACCCGTGTGAAAGTAGGTAATCGCCAGGCTCTCCCTTGAAACCCCCCAGTACGAAAGTACTGGGGGGTTTTGCTTTTGCGGCGCCGCTCTGTTGCGCTGCAAGCGCTGCCAGGGCCCGCCCGGCAACTGCGGCTCCCGCTTGAAAACGGCCGCCACAGCGGCCTTTTTCAGGCTAATCCGAGCCCCTATAGGGTGAAGGTGTTCTTTATTGAATGCCGGAGGTTGTGGTGCGATTGGACGGCTAGCCCAGCGTCGAGATCAGCTCCCGAAGGCCTGTCCTTCCTTACTTTGCATAGTACGGAAAGTGCTTGACAGACAAGGCGAGTTACACCATAATCTTAAGTTCTCTGCGGAGAGGTGCCCGAGTGGCTAAAGGGGGCAGACTGTAAATCTGTTGGCTTACGCCTACGTTGGTTCGAATCCAACCCTCTCCACCAAAATTGCAAGGCAGTACCCCGGCAGGCGTCGGTGAAGTAGAAAGCGTGGTAACCCGGCGGGTGTAGCTCAATGGTAGAGCAGAAGCCTTCCAAGCTTACGACGAGGGTTCGATTCCCTTCACCCGCTCCAGGTTGTGCCCGGGTTGCAGTCTAAAAGCAGTAGTCAAGTTTCGCCCATGTGGCTCAGTGGTAGAGCACTCCCTTGGTAAGGGAGAGGTCGGCAGTTCGATCCTGCCCATGGGCACCAATACAGCACTGGCAATATCGCTACCGAGACAGGAGTCGCGAAATGGCAAAGGAAAAGTTCGAGCGGACTAAGCCGCACGTGAACGTTGGCACGATTGGTCACGTTGACCATGGCAAGACCACGCTGACGGCCGCAATCGCCACGGTGCTGGCAGCGAAGTTTGGCGGTGCCGCCAAGAAGTACGACGAAATCGACGCAGCGCCGGAAGAAAAGGCACGCGGTATTACCATCAACACCGCCCACGTCGAGTACGAAACGGCTAACCGCCACTACGC
>NZ_JARJLM010000493.1 GCF_029335485.1 Cupriavidus basilensis | reverse complement strand
ATAAGGTCGATCAGCGGATACGGCACCAACCGGCCGTATTCGTTGCCAGAGGGGTTGGCGCAAGCGCCGACCCCAAAGTTGTTTTAGGGGTATAGCTCAACTGGCAGAGCGTCGGTCTCCAAAACCGAAGGTTGGGGGTTCGATTCCCTCTGCCCCTGCCAATTCAATCAGCCGCGTCGCGATAGAGAATGTCGTGACGCGGCTTAGTCTCGTTTGCGAAACATGGCCAATCCCAACGTCGAAACCGTCAACGCCGCCAGCGGTAAGTGGTTGCTGGGCGCCGCGGTGCTACTGGTGGTTGCCGGCGTCATCGGTTTCTATGCCCTGGCACAGCAGCCCTCCTATGTGCGCGGCGCCGCGCTGTTTGGCGGTATTGCGCTGGGCGTGGTGGTCGCGCTGGTCTCGGCGCCAGGCAAGGACTTCATCGGTTTCTCCAAGGAATCGTATCGGGAAGTCCGCAAGGTCGTCTGGCCGACCCGCAAGGAAGCCGGGCAGATGACGGGCCTGGTGTTCGTTTTTGTCGTGATCATGGCCGTGTTCCTGTGGTCAGCGGACAAGCTCATCGAGTGGGTCATCTTTTCGCTCGTGCTGGGCTGGAAATGAAGGATAGAACATGACGGACAACGCACAACAGGAAGCCCCGGCAGCGGAATCGCCTTCGTCGAAGAAGCGCTGGTACGTGGTGCACGCTTATTCCGGCATGGAAAAGAGCGTGCAGCGCGCGTTGCAGGAGCGCATTGAACGCGCCGAGATGCAGGACAAGTTTGGCCGCATCCTGGTCCCGTCCGAAGAAGTGGTTGAAATCAAGGGTGGGCAGAAGTCTGTCACCGAGCGCCGCTTCTTCCCGGGTTACGTGCTGGTCGAGATGGAAATGACCGACGAAACCTGGCACCTGGTGAAGAACACCAGCAAGGTCACCGGTTTCGTGGGCGGCGCGCGCAATCGCCCGAGCCCGATTTCCCAGAAGGAAGTCGACAAGATCATGACCCAGATGCAGGAAGGGGTCGAGAAGCCGCGTCCCAAGACGCTGTTCGAAGTGGGCGAAATGGTACGCGTCAAGGACGGTCCTTTCACCGACTTCAACGGCAATGTCGAGGAAGTGAATTACGAGAAATCGCGCCTGCGCGTCTCGGTCACGATCTTCGGGCGTGCTACCCCGGTGGAACTCGAGTTCGGCCAGGTCGAAAAAGTTTAAGTTTTCGCGTTTTATGCTGGCCGCGAGGCCGGTAAAAAATGCGCGGCCAGTCCCGCAAGGGGCCGGCCACAAGAGGAGCGTGAGGCTGGCCGGGGTGGATGAACCGCCCCAGCAGCGATAGCGCGCTACGACTCAACAGGATCGCATTCCTCCAGGAAGCGGTCCGGATTGGAGTAAATATGGCCAAGAAGATCATTGGCTTTATCAAGCTGCAAATTCCGGCTGGTAAGGCAAATCCCTCCCCGCCCGTGGGCCCCGCACTGGGTCAACGCGGTCTGAACATCATGGAGTTCTGCAAGGCGTTCAACGCGCAGACCCAAGGTATGGAACCCGGCCTGCCGGTGCCGGTGGTGATTACCGCCTTCGCCGACAAGAGCTTCACCTTCGTGATGAAGTCGCCCCCGGCGACCGTGCTGATCAAGAAGGCCGCTGGCCTGACCAAGGGTTCGGCCAAGCCGCATACCGACAAGGTCGGCAAGATCACCCGCGCCCAGGCTGAAGAAATCGCCAAGGCGAAGAACGCTGACCTGACCGCTGCCGATCTGGACGCCGCCGTGCGTACCATCGCCGGTTCGGCTCGTTCGATGGGCATCACCGTGGAGGGTCTGTAAATGGCTAAGGTTTCCAAGCGCACCGCCGCCAACAAGGCGAAGATCGAGCGCACCAAGTTCTACCCGATCGACGAGGCCCTGGGCCTGGTGAAGGAATGCGCATCGGCCAAGTTCGACGAGTCGATCGACGTTGCCGTGCAACTCGGCATCGACGCGAAGAAGTCGGACCAGGTGGTTCGTGGCTCCGTGGTGCTGCCTGCCGGTACCGGCAAGTCGGTCCGCGTGGCTGTGTTCGCCCAAGGCGAAAAGGCCGAAGCTGCCAAGGCAGCCGGTGCAGACATCGTCGGCATGGAAGACCTGGCCGAGCAAGTCAAGGCCGGTAACCTGAACTTCGACGTGGTGATCGCTTCGCCGGACACCATGCGTATCGTTGGTACGCTGGGCCAGATCCTGGGCCCGCGCGGCCTGATGCCGAACCCGAAGGTTGGCACGGTTACCCCCGACGTGGCCCAGGCAGTGAAGAACGCCAAGGCCGGTCAGGTGCAATACCGCGTCGACAAGGCCGGTATCATCCACGCCACCATTGGCCGCCGCTCGTTCCAGGACGCCGATCTGAAGCGCAACCTGAGCGCGCTGATCGAAGCCCTGGTGAAGTCGAAGCCGGCTACCAGCAAGGGCGTGTACCTGCGCAAGATCGCCGTGTCGTCCACCATGGGCGTTGGCGTGCGCGTGGAACAGGCTTCGCTGTCGGCCTGAGGCTGGCGGCAAACGCAGGGCGAACCCGATAACGTCGCCCCGTGTAAAGAATGGAAGATCCTGGCCCAGGCCGGGATCGTCTCCCGAGTCAGGCGGGGCCCAGACGGGCGCCGCGAAACGAAGGGAGCAAGGCTTTGGGCAGTGGTGCCCGCCGGTGCGCAAGCGCGGGGCAGGCACCGCTGGTTATCAAAGACCGCTGGTGGCGGTGCGGCCGTAGTCTGGCAGCCTCGCCTTAATCGGACGGAACGTACGCAGCGTGGCTTTCGGCCCTGCTGCTGCGCCTCCCGGCCCACCAGCGCAGATGGCGCACCCGAGGGATTGAAGAATCCGGGCAATGACCCGGGTGATTCGGGCCAATCGGACGCCGTTCGTTTGGACTGATGTGCGTGCCCCGGACGATCCGGGGAACAAGCATCGTTTTGGAGCTTAACCGTGCCACTCAATATTGAAGATAAGAAGGCCGTCGTTGCTGAGGTTTCGGCGCAAGTCGCTAAAGCCCAGACCATCGTCGTTGCCGAATATCGCGGCATTGCGGTTGGCGATCTGACCAAGCTGCGCGCCAAGGCCCGCGAGCAAGGCGTGTACCTGCGCGTTCTGAAGAACACGCTGGCCCGCCGCGCCGTGGAAGGCACGCCGTTTGCCGGCCTCGCAGAGCAAATGACCGGTCCGCTGATCTACGGTATTTCCGAAGATGCAGTGTCGTCGGCCAAGGTTCTGAACGACTTTGCCAAGACCAACGACAAGTTGGTTCTGCGCGCAGCGTCGTACGACGGCAACGTGCTCGATGCTGCTGCCGTCAAGGCACTGGCCTCGATCCCGAGCCGCGATGAACTGATTGCTCAGCTGCTTGGCGTGATGCAGGCACCGGTGTCGGGCTTCGCCCGTCTGCTGGCTGCACTGGCCGCCAAGAAGAGCGAAGGCGCCCCTGCCGAAGGCGAAGGCGCTGCTGCCGCCGCCGAGAGCGAAGGCGCTGCTGCCTGAGGCGAAAGCCCACGCAGCCTGGCTCATCAAGATCGCATTACCGATACCGAATCACATTTAGCAGGAGTATTCCAAATGGCAATCAGCAAAGACGACATCCTCGAAGCCGTAGGCTCGATGTCCGTGATGGAACTGAACGACCTGGTCAAGGCGTTCGAAGAAAAGTTTGGCGTGTCCGCCGCTTCGATGGCCGTGGCTGCTGCCCCGGGCGCCGGCGCTGCTGTCGCTGAAGAGCAAACCGAGTTCAACGTTATCCTGTCGGAAATCGGCGCGAACAAGGTTGGCGTGATTAAGGCTGTCCGCGAAATCACCGGCCTGGGCCTGAAGGAAGCCAAGGATCTGGTCGACGGCGCACCGAAGGCTGTCAAGGAAGGCGTGGACAAGGCTGCTGCAGCCGACGCCAAGAAGAAGCTGGAAGACGCCGGCGCAAAGGTCGAAGTCAAGTAAGCTGTGCTCGCGTGCCCCTTCGGCACGCGAATGGGGCTGGCAAAGGGAGATTCCCGGCGCCAGCCTTTTTGCGCTTCTGCGATGTGTGTTTTATCCGGCACCCGCAGCGCAAATCAGTGCAAAAAAGTGGCGCAAACAATGCTTGAAGACTGGGCCGATGCCTAAGCTTCAGCAGAGGCCAAACATCAGTGGCACACTAGGTGGCTGCTGATGTTTGTCTTCTGAACCGACTGCAGAAGACAAGTTTGGTCGGGTGTTCCCCGAGCCGGTATGGCGCATCGCGTCGTTTCTGCCGGCTCGCAGCGTGCGGACACCGTCAGCCAGAGGTTGGTAGCGGCCAACCGCCAAATCCCCTCCCAGTCGCTGAACACCTCAGGTGCTGCGCCAGGTCCAGCCAGCCCTGCGATGATTCGGAGATCCCATGGCGTACAGCTTCACCGAAAAGAAGCGCATTCGCAAAAGTTTTGCGAAGCGCGCGACGGTTCACCAGGTTCCTTTCCTGCTTGCCACCCAGATTGAATCCTACACTCAGTTTCTGCAAGAGGATACGCCACCCTCGCGTCGCAAAACAGAGGGCCTGCAAGCGGCTTTCAGTGCAATCTTCCCGATTGTGTCGCACAACGGGCTCGCCCGTATGGAGTTCGTCTCCTACCATCTCTCCAACCCGCCGTTCGATGTCAAGGAATGTCAACAGCGTGGCCTGACCTTCCACTCGGCCCTGCGTGCCAAGGTGCGCCTGATCATCAACGATCGGGAAAATCCGGGCAAGGTCAAGGAAGTGAAGGAACAGGAAGTCTACATGGGCGAAATTCCGCTCATGACGTCGACCGGTTCGTTCGTGATCAACGGTACCGAGCGTGTGATCGTCTCGCAGCTGCACCGCTCGCCTGGCGTGTTCTTCGAGCACGACAAGGGCAAGACCCACAGCTCGGGCAAGCTGCTGTTCTCGGCGCGTATCATTCCCTACCGCGGTTCGTGGCTCGACTTCGAGTTCGACCCGAAGGACATCCTGTACTTCCGCGTCGACCGCCGCCGCAAGATGCCGGTGACGATCCTGCTGAAGTCGATCGGCCTGACGCCCGAGCAAATCCTCGCGCACTTCTTCGTGTTCGACAACTTCACCCTGCAGTCGGAAGGCGCGCAGATGGAGTTCGTGCCCGAGCGCCTGCGCGGCGAAGTCGCGCGCTTCGACATCGCCGACAAGAACGGCCGCGTCGTGGTGGAGAAGGACAAGCGGATCAACGCCAAGCACATCCGTGACCTGGATTCCGCCGGCACCAAGCTGATCAGCGTGCCGGAAGACTATCTGCTCGGCCGCGTGCTGGCGAAGAACATCATCGACCCGGATACCGGCGAAGTGATTGCCAACGCCAACGACGAGCTGACCGAAACCGTGCTGGAAAACCTGCGCGAAGCCGGCGTCAAGCAGATCCAGACCCTGTACACCAACGATCTGGACCAAGGTCCGTACATGTCGCAGACCCTGCGCGTGGACGATACCGCCGACCAGACCGCTGCGCGTATCGCCATCTACCGCATGATGCGTCCCGGCGAGCCGCCGACCGAAGACGCGGTGGAAGCCCTGTTCCAGCGCCTGTTCTACAGCGAAGAGTCGTACGACCTGTCGCGCGTTGGCCGCATGAAGGTCAACAGCCGCCTGGGCCGCCCGAGCGGCGAAGGCAGCATGGTGCTGCAGGACGAGGACATCCTCGAGACCATCAAGATCCTGGTCAACCTGCGCAACGGCAAGGGCGAGGTCGATGACATCGATCACCTGGGCAATCGTCGCGTGCGTTGCGTCGGCGAACTGGCTGAAAACCAGTTCCGCGCCGGCCTGTCGCGCGTGGAGCGCGCCGTCAAGGAACGTCTGGGCCAGGCCGAGACCGAAAACCTGATGCCGCACGACCTGATCAACTCGAAGCCGATTTCCTCGGCCATCCGCGAGTTCTTCGGTTCGTCGCAGCTGTCGCAGTTCATGGACCAGACCAACCCGCTGTCCGAGATCACGCACAAGCGCCGTGTCTCCGCACTGGGCCCGGGCGGTCTTACCCGCGAGCGCGCAGGCTTTGAAGTCCGCGACGTGCACCCGACCCACTATGGCCGCGTGTGCCCGATCGAAACGCCGGAAGGCCCGAACATTGGCCTGATCAACTCGCTGGCACTGTATGCCCGCCTGAACGAGTACGGCTTCCTGGAAACGCCGTACCGCAAGGTGGTCGACAGCAAGCTGACCGACCAGGTCGACTACCTGTCCGCCATCGAGGAAGGCAAGTACGTGGTCGCGCAGGCCAACGCCACCGTCGACGCCGACGGTACCCTGATCGACGAACTGGTGTCGTCGCGTGAAGGCAGCGAGCGTGAAACCCGTATGGTCACGCCGGACCGCGTCCAGTACATCGACGTGGCGCCTTCGCAGATCGTGTCCGCGGCAGCATCGCTGGTGCCGTTCCTCGAGCACGATGACGCGAACCGTGCACTGATGGGCGCCAACATGCAGCGCCAGGCCGTGCCTTGCCTGCGCCCGGACAAGCCGCTGGTGGGTACCGGCATCGAGCGTACCGTCGCGGTCGACTCGGGTACCGCCGTGCAGGCCACCCGTGGCGGCGTGGTGGACTACGTCGATGCGATGCGTATCGTGATCCGCGTGAACGACGATGAAGCCGTTGCAGGCGAAGTCGGCGTGGACATCTACAACCTGATCAAGTACACGCGCTCGAACCAGAACACCAACATCAACCAGCGTCCGATGGTCAAGGTCGGCGACTTCGTCGCCCGCGGCGACGTGATCGCCGACGGCGCCTCGACCGACCTGGGCGAGCTCGCGCTCGGCCAGAACATGCTGGTGGCGTTCATGCCGTGGAACGGCTACAACTTCGAAGATTCGATCCTGATCTCCGAACGCGTGGTTGCCGAAGACCGCTACACCTCGATCCACATCGAGGAACTGTCGGTCGTCGCCCGCGACACCAAGCTGGGACCGGAAGAAATCACCCGCGACATCTCCAACCTCGCCGAAGCGCAGCTGGCGCGTCTGGACGAGTCCGGCATCACCTACATCGGTGCCGAAGTGGAAGCCGGCGACGTGCTGGTCGGCAAGGTCACGCCCAAGGGCGAGACCCAGCTGACCCCGGAAGAAAAGCTGCTGCGCGCGATCTTCGGCGAGAAGGCTTCGGACGTGAAGGACACCTCGCTGCGCGTGCCCTCGGGCATGAGCGGCATCGTGATCGACGTCCAGGTCTTCACCCGCGAAGGCGTGACCCGCGACAAGCGCGCCCAGTCGATCATCGACGACGAACTGAAGCGCTACCGCCTGGACCTGAACGACCAGCTGCGCATCGTCGAAGGCGACGCCTTCCAGCGTCTGGAACGCCTGCTGCTCGACAAGACCGTCAACGGCGGTCCGAAGAAGCTGGCCAAGGGCGCCAAGCTGACCCGCGAGTACCTGGCCGACCTGGACAAGTACCACTGGTTCGACATCCGTCCGGCCGACGAGGAAGTCGCTGCCCAGCTGGAAGCCGTCAAGGAAGCCATCGAGCAGAAGCGTCACGAGTTCGACCTGGCCTTCGAGGAAAAGCGCAAGAAGCTCACGCAAGGCGACGAACTGCCGCCGGGCGTGATCAAGATGGTCAAGGTGTACCTGGCCGTCAAGCGCCGCCTGCAGCCTGGCGACAAGATGGCAGGCCGTCACGGCAATAAGGGTGTGGTGTCCAAGATCGTCCCGATCGAAGACATGCCCTACATGGCCGACGGTACCCCTGCCGACATCGTGCTGAACCCGCTGGGCGTGCCGTCGCGGATGAACGTGGGCCAGATTCTGGAAACCCACCTGGGCTGGGCCGCGCGCGGTCTGGGCCAGCGTATCGGCTCCATGCTCAAGGCGCAGGCCAAGGCGCAGGAACTGCGTCCGTTGCTCGCCCAGATCTACAACGAGAGCGGCAAGCCGGAAGACCTCGACAGCCTGTCCGACGCCGAAGTGCTGGAACTGGCCACCAACCTGAAGAAGGGTGTGCCGTTCGCCACGCCGGTGTTCGACGGTGCGCATGAAGACGAAATCCGTCGCATGCTGGACCTGGCCTACCCGGACGCGATCGCCAAGGAAATGGGCCTGACCGCTTCCAAGCAACAGGTCACGCTGCACGACGGCCGCACCGGCGAAGCGTTCGAGCGTCCGGTGACGCTGGGCGTGATGCACATGCTGAAGCTGCACCACTTGGTCGACGACAAGATGCACGCGCGTTCGACCGGCCCGTACTCGCTGGTGACCCAGCAGCCGCTGGGTGGTAAGGCACAGTTCGGTGGCCAGCGTTTCGGTGAAATGGAAGTGTGGGCGCTGGAAGCTTATGGCGCCTCCTACGTGCTGCAGGAAATGCTGACGGTCAAGTCCGATGACGTGAACGGCCGGACCAAGGTCTACGAGAACATCGTCAAGGGCGAGCACTCGATCGACGCCGGCATGCCGGAATCGTTCAACGTGCTGGTGAAGGAAATCCGTTCGCTGGGTATCGACATCGACCTCGATCGCTACTGATCGAGATAGAGAGCGCGGGAGGCCGGCAACGGCCAGTCTCCCGCCGATTGCCCGCTACGGTTTTCCCACAGAATGAATGCCGCGGGCCCGACATGCTGTCGGGCTGGCGGCGAAACAAGGAGTTGCAATGAAAGCATTGCTCGATCTCTTTAAGCAGGTTCAGCAGGAAGAGCAGTTCGACGCGATCAAGATCGGCCTGGCATCGCCGGAGAAGATCCGTTCGTGGTCGTACGGTGAAGTGAAGAAGCCGGAAACCATCAACTACCGGACCTTCAAGCCCGAGCGCGATGGCCTGTTCTGCGCCAAGATCTTTGGCCCGATCAAGGACTACGAGTGCCTGTGCGGCAAGTACAAGCGCCTGAAGCACCGCGGCGTGATCTGCGAGAAGTGCGGCGTTGAAGTGACGCTGGCCAAGGTGCGCCGCGAGCGCATGGGCCACATCGAACTGGCCGCGCCGACCGCGCACATCTGGTTCCTGAAGTCGCTGCCGTCGCGTCTGGGCATGGTGCTCGACATGACGCTGCGCGATATCGAACGCGTCCTGTACTTCGAAGCGTTCGTGGTGCTCGAACCCGGCATGACGCCGCTCAAGCGCAGCCAGATCATGTCCGAGGACGACTACATCGCCAAGTGCGAAGAGTACGGCGAAGGCGAGTTCGTGGCCATGATGGGTGCCGAGGGCATCCGTGAGCTGCTGCGCGGCATCGACATCGAGAAGCAGATCGAAACGATCCGCGCCGAGCTGCAAGCCACCGGTTCCGAAGCCAAGATCAAGAAGTTCGCCAAGCGCCTGAAGGTGCTGGAAGCGTTCCAGCGTTCGGGCATCAAGCCGGAATGGATGATCCTGGAAGTGCTGCCGGTGCTGCCGCCCGAACTGCGTCCGCTGGTTCCGCTGGATGGCGGCCGTTTCGCCACCTCGGACCTGAACGACCTGTATCGCCGCGTCATCAACCGTAACAACCGCCTGAAGCGCCTGCTCGAACTGAAGGCGCCCGAGATCATCGTGCGCAACGAAAAGCGCATGCTGCAGGAAGCGGTTGACTCGCTGCTGGACAACGGCCGTCGCGGCAAGGCGATGACCGGCGCCAACAAGCGTCCGCTGAAGTCGCTGGCCGAAATGATCAAGGGCAAGGGCGGCCGTTTCCGTCAGAACCTGCTGGGCAAGCGCGTCGACTACTCGGGCCGTTCGGTCATCGTGGTGGGCCCGACCCTGAAGCTGCACCAGTGCGGCCTGCCCAAGCTGATGGCGCTCGAGCTGTTCAAGCCCTTCATCTTCCACAAGCTGGAAACGATGGGTATCGCCACCACCATCAAGGCGGCGAAGAAGGAAGTGGAAAGCCAGACCGCGGTGGTGTGGGACATCCTCGAAGAGGTGATCCGCGAGCATCCGGTCATGCTGAACCGCGCGCCGACGCTGCACCGCCTGGGTATCCAGGCGTTCGAGCCGGTGCTGATCGAAGGCAAGGCCATCCAGCTGCACCCGCTCGTCTGCGCGGCGTTCAACGCCGACTTCGACGGTGACCAGATGGCTGTGCACGTCCCGCTGTCGCTGGAAGCGCAGATGGAAGCCCGCACCCTGATGCTGGCCTCCAACAACGTGCTGTTCCCGGCCAACGGCGACCCGTCGATCGTACCGTCGCAAGACGTGGTGCTGGGTCTGTACTACACGACCCGCGACAAGATCAACGGCAAGGGTGAAGGCCTGACGTTCGCCGACATCAGCGAAGTGATCCGCGCCTACGAGAACAAGGAAGTCGAACTGGCTTCCCGCGTAAACGTGCGTATCACCGAGTATGAACTGGTCGACAAGGACGCCGTGGGCGATGCCCGCTTCGCGCCCAAGATCACGCTGCAGGCCACCACGGTCGGCCGCGCGATCATGTCCGAGATCCTGCCCAAGGGCCTGCCTTTCTCGGTGCTGAACAAGCCGCTGAAGAAGAAGGAAATCTCGCGCCTGATCAACACCGCGTTCCGCAAGTGCGGTCTGCGCGAAACCGTGATCTTCGCCGACAAGCTGCTGCAGTCGGGTTTCCGCCTGGCAACGCGCGCCGGTATCTCGATCGCCATCGACGACATGCTGGTGCCGCCGCAGAAGGAAAAGATCATTTCCGACGCGGCAGCCAAAGTCAAGGAATACGACAAGCAGTACATGTCGGGTCTGGTGACCGACCAGGAACGCTACAACAACGTCGTGGACATCTGGGGCGCCGCCGGCGACCAGGTGGGCAAGGCGATGATGGAGCAGCTCCAGCACGAAGACGTGGTCGACCGTCACGGCAACACCGTGAAGCAGGACTCGTTCAACTCGATCTACATGATGGCCGACTCGGGCGCGCGCGGTTCCGCTGCGCAGATCCGTCAGCTGGCCGGCATGCGTGGCCTGATGGCCAAGCCGGATGGCTCGATCATTGAAACGCCGATTACGGCGAACTTCCGTGAAGGCCTGAACGTTCTGCAGTACTTCATCTCCACCCACGGCGCGCGTAAGGGCCTGGCGGATACGGCACTGAAGACCGCGAACTCGGGTTACCTGACCCGTCGTCTGGTCGACGTGACGCAGGATCTGGTGGTGGTGGAAGACGATTGCGGCACGACCAACGGCGTGGCCATGAAGGCCCTGGTCGAAGGCGGTGAAGTGATCGAAGCCCTGCGCGACCGTATTCTCGGCCGTGTGACGGTGACCGACGTGGTGAATCCTGAAACCCAGGAAACCGCGATCGAGGCCGGCACCCTGCTGGACGAAGACCTGGTCGACATGATCGACGCCATCGGCGTGGACGAAGTGAAGGTACGCACGCCGCTGTCGTGCGACACGCGCTACGGCCTGTGCGGCATGTGCTATGGCCGCGACCTGGGCCGCGGCGTGCTGGTGAACTCCGGCGAAGCGGTTGGCGTGATCGCCGCCCAGTCGATCGGCGAGCCGGGCACGCAGCTGACCATGCGTACGTTCCACATCGGTGGCGCGGCATCGCGTGCGGCAGTGGCATCGAGCGTGGAAGCGAAGGCAACCGGTACCGTGCGTTTCACGGCGACCATGCGTTACGTCACCAATGCGAAGGGCGAGCTGATCGTCATTTCGCGTTCGGGCGAAACCCTGATCACCGACGACCATGGCCGTGAGCGCGAACGCCACAAGATCCCGTACGGCGCGATGCTGCTGGTGCAGGACGGCCAGGCCATCAAGGCTGGTACGCAGCTGGCCACGTGGGACGCACTGACGCGCCCGATCGTGTCGGAGTACACCGGCACGACCAAGTTCGAGAACGTCGAAGAAGGCGTGACCGTCGCCAAGCAGATGGACGAGGTCACCGGCCTGTCGACCCTCGTGGTGATCGATGCGAAGCGCCGTACGGCTGCCACCAAGGGCCTGCGCCCGCAGGTGAAGCTGCTCGACGCCAACGGCCAGGAAGTGAAGATCCCGGGCACGGACCACTCCGTGACCATCGGCTTCCAGGTCGGCGCGCTGATTACCGTGAAGGACGGCCAGCAGGTGCATGTGGGTGAAGTGCTCGCACGTATCCCGACCGAATCGCAAAAGACCCGCGACATTACCGGGGGTCTGCCGCGTGTGGCCGAACTGTTCGAAGCGCGTTCGCCGAAGGACGCCGCCGTGCTGGCGGAAGTCACCGGTACCACGTCGTTCGGCAAGGACACCAAGGGCAAGCAACGCCTGGTGATTACGGACCTGGACGGCAACGCCCACGAGTTCCTGATCGCCAAGGAAAAGCAGGTCCTGGTGCACGATGGCCAGGTGGTGAACAAGGGCGAAATGATCGTGGAAGGTCCGGCGGACCCGCACGACATCCTGCGCCTGAAGGGCATCGAGGAACTGGCGCACTACATCGTCGACGAAGTGCAGGACGTGTACCGTCTGCAGGGCGTGAAGATCAACGACAAGCACATCGAAGTGATCGTGCGCCAGATGCTGCGCCGCGTGCAGATCTCGGATGTGGGCGACACCAAGTTCATCCCGGGTGAACAGGTGGAGCGTTCGGAACTGCTCGACGAGAACGATCGCGTGATCGCCGAAGGCAAGCGTCCGGCCACGTATGAAAACCTGTTGCTCGGTATCACCAAGGCGTCGCTGTCCACCGACAGCTTCATCTCGGCGGCATCGTTCCAGGAAACCACCCGCGTGCTGACCGAAGCCGCGATCATGGGCAAGACCGACGACCTGCGTGGTCTGAAGGAAAACGTGATCGTTGGCCGACTGATCCCCGCTGGTACCGGTCTGGCCTACCACCGTGCCCGCAAGGCACGCGAGGCGGCCGAGCGCGAACGCGCCCAGGCGATCTCCGAAGAAGAGCAGTCGCTCTTCATCGAGCCGCCGGTGGTGCCGGCGACGACCGAAGGCGAGGGCGACGCAGTCTAAGACTGTCAGCCTGAACCTGCAGCAAGCTGCATGAAGATACCCGGCCCTTGCGGCCGGGTATTTTTTTGCCTGTTCTATCCGCTGCGTAGACGCCGGAGCGCAATGCATGCAGTGCGCTCCGGCGGTTCACACATCGAGGGCGGATGGCAGCCATATCCGCGCAGGTACTTGCAGTCCGGCGGCCCGGAGGTGCTGCATGAGATCGAGATCAAAGGCGGCATCGCCGTGTATGGGAGGGATATCGTTCTTCCAGAATTGCGCATTGATATTTGTCTGCTGCATATTCATGGCGATATCCAAGCCGCCGTACCGCAGCGCATCCCAGTTTGAGCGGCTCCCTTTTGATGGATAAATATCAAAATGCCATGAATGCGTTGGAATATTTATCCTATGCATATTTTTGAATGACACTCCGGCCACGAGGCCTGAGGGCAGGCTAACCTTAGCCATGTGCGCTAAGCGGATGCATATTGTTCTGCCTGAATTGGATGATGACATCCTTCCTGTGCATATCTTCGGGGATCCCCAGGCCCGAGCGGCCGGAAGGTGGCCCGGCCTGAACCGTGCGCGGCAAGCGGATACCCGGCCCCGGTCCGGGCTTTTGCTGTCGGCGGCCAACCTGTACGTATGTGGAAACCATTCGTCACAGCCGGATACGGTACGCCGCGGGCTTGGTGGTATGGTTACGCCTTTCGCGGTTTCACCCTCTTTTCAAGCTGTTGCTATGTCGCGCGCCCTGGCCATTCTCAAGGATGTATTCGGCTACCATGCCTTCCGTGGCCGCCAGGCGGAGATCATCGACCATGTGGCCGAGGGTGGCGATTGCCTGGTATTGATGCCGACCGGCGGCGGCAAGTCGCTGTGCTACCAGATTCCGGCGCTGCTGCGGCAGCGGGCCGGCCACGGCACCGGCATCGTGGTGTCGCCGCTGATCGCGCTGATGCAGGACCAGGTGGCGGCGCTGTCCGAGGCCGGCGTGCGCGCGGCCGTGCTGAATTCGACGCTCAGCGGGGCCGAGGCCTCCGCGGTGGAGCGCGACCTGCTCGCCGGCCGGCTCGAGATCCTCTATGTGGCGCCCGAGCGGCTGATGACGCCGCGCTTCCAGGACCTGCTGGAGCGTACCCGTATCGGCGTGTTCGCCATCGACGAGGCGCACTGCGTGTCGCAGTGGGGGCATGATTTCCGCCCCGAGTACATCCAGCTCTCGGTGCTGCACGAGCGCTTTCCGCAGGTGCCGCGCATTGCGCTGACGGCCACCGCGGATTCGGTCACGCGCGAGGAGATCGTCGAGCGCCTGGCGCTGCAGGACGCGCGCGTCTTCATCTCCAGCTTCGACCGCCCCAATATCCGCTATCGCATCGTCGAGAAGGACAATGCGCGCCAGCAGTTGCTGACCTTCATCAAGGCGGAGCACCTGGCCGCGGACGGCACCCATGACAGCGGCATCGTCTATTGCCTGTCGCGCAAGAAGGTGGAGGACACCGCCAGCTACCTCAGCAGCCAGGGCCTCAACGCGCTGGCGTACCACGCCGGCATGGACGCGGGCGTGCGCCAGCACCACCAGGCCCGCTTCCGCGAAGAGGAGGGCGTGATCATGGTCGCCACCATCGCCTTCGGCATGGGCATCGACAAGCCAGACGTGCGCTTCGTTGCCCACCTGGACCTGCCCAAGAGCATGGAGGGCTACTACCAGGAGACGGGCCGCGCCGGCCGCGACGGGCTGCCGGCCAACGCCTGGATGGCCTACGGCCTGGGCGATGTGGTCCAGCAAAAGCGCATGATCGACGAGTCCGAGGCCGACGATGCCCACAAGCGCGTGTCCTCCGCCAAGCTCGACGCGTTGCTGGGGCTCTGCGAGACCGCGGGCTGCCGGCGCGTGCGCATCCTGGCGTACTTCGACGAAGCCAGCGAGCCTTGCGGCAACTGCGACACCTGCCTGGAGCCGCCAGCGACATGGGACGGCACCCGCGAGGCACAGATGGCGCTGTCCTGCGTCTACCGCACCGCGCAGGCCAGCCGCGTCCATTTTGGCGCGACCCATATGGTCGACGTGCTGCGCGGCAACGCTTCGGAAAAGATCCGGCAGTGGGGCCATGACAAGGTATCCACCTTCGGCATCGGCGCTGACCGTTCCGTATCGGAGTGGCACGCGATCTTCCGCCAGTTGATCGCCCATGGCCTGCTGGTGATCGACCACGGCGGGCACGGCGCGTTGCTGCTGGGCGAGTCGGCGCGTGCGGTGCTCAAGGGCGAGACGCAGATCACGCTGCGCCGGCAGGCCAGCAAGCCGGCCAAGAGCGGTGAGCGCACCGCGCGCGGCACGGGCACCCGCACCGACCATACCGCCGGCATGGACGAGGACGCGCTGGCCAACTGGGAGGCGCTGCGCAAGTGGCGCACCGAAACCGCGCGCGAGCATGGCGTGCCGGCCTACGTGATCTTCCACGACGCCACCCTCGCCGAACTGGCGCGCAGCGCACCGGACTCGCTGACGGCGATGGCCGAGGTGCCCGGCATCGGCGCTGCCAAGCTGGAGCGCTACGGCGATGCCATCCTTGAAGCGCTGGCTTCCGTTTAGCCCCGGTTTCGGATCTCCCGCGAACCGCCGCCGCGTGGCCTGCCCGGGCCCCTCTATCGGGAGTTCATCGGTACTTGACCGTTTACGTTCTCCCTGCTAGAGTGCCAGATTCGAGTTTTTGGCTTTGGATTTCGCTCGCCTGTCTGATTTGTGGTGCCTGGTTCACGAACCTTCATGAACCGGCCGGCAATCGGCAAGCCCGCCAGGGGATCATGTGATGCCCGGGTGGTGTGGTCGCAGCGGGATCCCAAGCGAGCTCGCGCTCTTTGGCCAGTCTGTTCCTCCACAGGTCCGTCTCTAGAGCGCTCGCTCACTTCTCCCGCCCAAAACCCGTCGTTGCCTCTCGGCCCATCGCTTGTGGCCCATGGGGTGTTTTTCCGTAAAACCAAGCTGGATTGAACAATGCCAACTATCAACCAACTGGTTCGCAAGCCGCGTGTCTCTGAAGTCGTAAAGAGCAAGAGCCCTGCACTTGAGAACTGCCCGCAGCGTCGCGGCGTGTGCACCCGCGTGTACACCACGACGCCGAAGAAGCCGAACTCGGCACTGCGTAAGGTCGCCAAGGTGCGCCTGACCAACGGTTTCGAGGTCATCTCGTACATCGGCGGTGAAGGCCACAACCTGCAAGAACACTCGGTCGTGCTGATCCGCGGCGGCCGTGTGAAGGACTTGCCGGGTGTGCGTTACCACATCGTCCGTGGCTCGCTGGACTTGCAAGGCGTGAAGGATCGTCGCCAGGCACGTTCGAAGTACGGCGCGAAGCGTCCGAAGGCTGCTTAAGGCTAACGCCAGGCAAGCTGGGCGCAGAGCCCGCAGTAACAAACGATGGCCTGTGGCGGTTGCGTCATGGTGCTGTCACCAGGCGGCGGTACAACGGAGCGTTTTATGCGCCGTGCCGTCGAGTAAGTGGTCACCCGGCGAATTTGCCTTAATGGAAGGCAAGCTTGTTGGTGGCCGGAGAGCGGGAACTAGCCGCGCTCTCAACTGAATCTAAAGGAAAGAAGATGCCACGTCGTCGTGAAGTCCCCAAGCGGGAAATCCTGCCTGATCCGAAGTTCGGTAACGTTGAAGTTGCCAAGTTCATGAACGTGCTGATGCTGGACGGCAAGAAGTCGGTTGCCGAACGTATCGTTTATGGCGCGTTCGACCAGATCGAAAAGAAGGCAGGCAAGGCCCCGGTAGAAGTGTTTTCCGTTGCGATCAACAACGTGAAGCCGGTGGTCGAAGTGAAGAGCCGTCGCGTGGGCGGCGCCAACTATCAGGTTCCGGTCGAAGTCCGTCCGTCGCGTCGTTTGGCATTGGCGATGCGTTGGCTGCGCGAGGCCGCGAAAAAACGCAGCGAGAAGTCGATGGCGCTGCGCCTGGCAGGTGAGCTGCTGGAAGCATCGGAAGGCCGCGGCGGCGCAATGAAGAAGCGCGACGAAGTGCACCGCATGGCCGAAGCCAACAAGGCGTTCTCGCACTTCCGCTTCTAAAGCGCGCGAGTTACGCGGTTGGTTGCCGGGCGGGCTGTGTATGTAATGACACGCTCGCCCGTTTGTGTTACGGGCGTTGGCAATGAGATGCCGGCGTCTCACGGACGAATAGAGGATTAAAGTGGCTCGTAAGACTCCCATTGAGCGCTACCGCAATATCGGTATCTCGGCTCACATTGACGCGGGTAAAACCACCACGACCGAGCGGATCCTGTTCTACACCGGTGTGAACCACAAGATCGGTGAAGTGCATGATGGCGCCGCCACGATGGACTGGATGGAGCAGGAGCAGGAGCGTGGCATCACGATCACCTCCGCTGCTACCACCGCCTTCTGGAAGGGCATGGCCGGCAATTACCCGGAACACCGCATCAACATCATCGACACCCCGGGCCACGTGGACTTCACCATCGAGGTGGAGCGCTCCATGCGCGTGCTGGACGGCGCTTGCATGGTCTACTGTGCAGTGGGTGGCGTGCAGCCCCAGTCGGAAACCGTGTGGCGCCAGGCCAACAAGTACGGCGTGCCGCGCCTGGCCTTCGTCAACAAGATGGACCGTACCGGCGCGAATTTCTTCAAGGTCTACGACCAGCTGAAGACCCGCCTGAAGGCCAGCCCGGTTCCCGTCGTGGTACCGATCGGCGCCGAAGACACCTTCAAGGGTGTGGTCGACCTCATCAAGATGAAAGCGATCATCTGGGACGAGGCCAGCCAGGGCACCAAGTTCGACTACGTGGACATCCCGGCTGAACTGGCCGACTCGTGCAACGAATGGCGCGAGAAGATGGTCGAGGCAGCTGCCGAGTCCAACGAAGACCTGATGAACAAGTATCTGGAAGAGGGCGAACTGTCCGAAGCCGAGATCATCAAGGGTCTGCGCGACCGTACCATCGCCTGCGAAATCCAGCCGATGCTGTGCGGCACCGCGTTCAAGAACAAGGGCGTGCAGCGTATGCTGGACGCCGTGATCGACTTCCTGCCGTCGCCGGTCGACATTCCGCCGGTCAAGGGCGTGGACGACGACGAGAAGGAAGTCGTGCGCCGTGCCGCGGACGACGAAAAGTTCTCCGCGCTGGCGTTCAAGATCATGACCGACCCGTTCGTTGGTCAGCTGATCTTCTTCCGCGTCTACTCGGGCAAGGTCAATTCGGGCGACACCATCTACAACCCGGTCAAGAGCAAGAAGGAACGCCTGGGCCGTATTCTGCAGATGCACGCCAACCAGCGCGAAGAAATCAAGGAAGTGCTGGCAGGCGACATCGCCGCGGCGGTTGGCCTGAAAGAAGCCACCACCGGCGACACGCTGTGCGATCCGGACCACATCATCATCCTGGAACGCATGGTGTTCCCGGAGCCGGTGATTTCGCAGGCTGTCGAGCCGAAGACCAAGGCTGACCAGGAAAAGATGGGCATCGCCCTGAACCGCCTGGCACAGGAAGATCCGTCGTTCCGCGTCAAGACCGACGAAGAATCCGGCCAGACCATCATTTCGGGCATGGGCGAGCTCCACCTGGAAATTCTGGTCGACCGCATGAAGCGTGAATTCGGCGTGGAAGCCACCGTGGGCAAGCCCCAGGTTGCCTACCGCGAAACCATCCGCAAGAACTGCGACGAAGTGGAAGGCAAGTTCGTCAAGCAGTCGGGCGGCCGTGGCCAGTACGGTCACGTGGTGCTCAAGCTCGAGCCGCAGGAACCGGGCAAGGGCTACGAGTTCGTCGACGCCATCAAGGGCGGTGTGGTGCCGCGCGAGTACATCCCCGCAGTGGACAAGGGTATTCAGGAAACCCTGAACGCCGGCGTTCTGGCAGGCTTCCCGGTGGTCGACGTCAAGGTCACGCTGTTCTTCGGTTCGTACCACGATGTGGACTCGAACGAAAACGCGTTCAAGATGGCCGGTTCCATGGGCTTCAAGGAAGGCATGCGCCGCGCCAACCCGGTGCTGCTCGAGCCGATGATGGCCGTGGAAGTGGAAACGCCGGAAGACTTCATGGGTAACGTGATGGGCGATCTGTCGTCGCGTCGCGGCATTATCCAGGGCATGGACGACATCGTCGGCGGTGGCAAGATCCTGCGCGCGGAAGTTCCGCTGGCAGAGATGTTCGGCTACTCGACTTCGCTGCGTTCGGCCACCCAAGGCCGCGCTACGTACACGATGGAGTTCAAGCACTACGCTGAAGCTCCGAAGAACGTAGCCGACGCCGTGATCACGGCCCGTGGCAAGTAAGTAAAAAATCCGCCGCCGCGCGTTGTGCGCGGTGGCTATATGAACACGACATACTGGTTTCGATTAGGAGCTGAAAAATGGCAAAGGAAAAGTTCGAGCGGACTAAGCCGCACGTGAACGTTGGCACGATTGGTCACGTTGACCATGGCAAGACCACGCTGACGGCCGCAATCGCCACGGTGCTGGCAGCGAAGTTTGGCGGTGCCGCCAAGAAGTACGACGAAATCGACGCAGCGCCGGAAGAAAAGGCACGCGGTATTACCATCAACACCGCGCACGTCGAGTACGAAACGGCTAACCGCCACTACGC
>NZ_JARJLM010000492.1 GCF_029335485.1 Cupriavidus basilensis | reverse complement strand
CCGGCGGCGGGCCCGGATGACTGGCGAGCCCACGAGTTCGCGCGGCTCGACGACCCCGCCACCGCGATGATTTCGCTCTATGCCCGTGGCCGCGACTACCACAAGGTGCTGCGCAACCGCCTGCAGCAGCTTGCCAGCCGCATCGAAGCCGCCATCGGCCCGTTCGGCTACCGCGTCTTTACCGACTCGGCACCGGTGATGGAGGTGGCGCTGGCCGCCCAGGGCGGGCTCGGCTGGCGCGGCAAGCATACGCTGCTGCTCGACCGCGAAGGCGGCTCGATGTTCTTCCTCGGCGAAATCCTGGTCGATGTGCCCTTTCCCGCCGACGCGCCCGAGCCGGGCCATTGCGGCAATTGCCGCCGCTGCATCGATATCTGCCCGACCCAGGCCATCCTGGAGCCGTACCGGATCGATGCGCGCCGCTGCATCTCCTACCTGACCATCGAGCACAAGGGCGCCATCCCCGAGGCACTGCGCGCGCCGATGGGCAACCGCGTGTACGGCTGCGACGACTGCCAGCTGGCCTGCCCCTGGAACAAGTTCGCCCACCGCGCCACGCTGCCCGACTTCGACGTGCGCAACGGCTTCGACGCGCCCGACATGGCTGCGCTGTTCGGCTGGACGGAGGCGGAATTCAACCAGCGGCTGGAAGGCAGCCCGATCCGCCGCATCGGCCATGAACGCTGGCTGCGCAACCTGGCCGTGGGCCTGGGCAACAGCCTGCGCGCCGCCCGCGCCGGCGGCGACACGGCGCTCGCCGCCCGCATCCGCGCGGCGCTTGGCGCGCGCCAGGCCGGGGCCAGCCCGCTGGTACGCGAGCATATCGACTGGGCGCTGGCGCAGGACGGCGCCCCCGATACCGCCAAACCGGCCCCCGCTAGCTGACCAGCGCCAGCCAGAACGGCGTGGTGACGATGGCCGCCACGGTCATCACCGAAATGGTGGCCGCCACCATCGGCCCGTTGCCGCCCATGCGCACCGCCAGGATGTAAGCGCTCGACGCGGTCGGCAGCGAGGCGAACAGCACGACGATCTGCGACTGCAGTTCGGTCAGCGGCAGCAGCCGCCCCACCGCCCAGGCAAAGCAGGGCATAGCCAGCAGCTTCACGCCGCTCCACCATGCCACCGGCCCCGCCGCGCCGGTGGCGCCGCTCATCTGCAGGCCCGCGCCGACCGTCATCAGGCCCAGCGCGGTGGACGCGGAACCCAGCCGGGCCAGCGTCATGCCCAGCACCTCGGGCGGATGCAGGCCGATCAGGTTGGTCAGCAAGCCGCCGGCAGTGGCCAGGATCAGCGGATTGCGCGCCAGCTCGCGCCACAGCCGGGTTTCGCCGTGACGGGCCAGCGCCCATACCGCCGCCACGTTGCACAGCGGCACCGTGCAGCCGACGATCACCGCCATCATCGCGAGTCCCTCGCTGCCGCCCAGGCGCGAGGCCAGCGCCAGCCCGATGTAGGAATTGAAGCGGAACGCGGTTTGCAGGCCCGAGGCGAAATCCAGCGGAGCCGGCCGCAACGCCCATTTGACGGCGTAGCCGCCGACCATGCCGAACGCCGTGGTCAGCAGCGCCAGGCCGAGCATCGCCGAAGTGGAAGAGAAATCGAACCTGGCACTATTGGTGGATTGCAGCAACAGCGCGGGAAACAGCACGAAATAGACCAGGCGCTCCACGCCTGACCAGAAGGCACGGTCGAACGGCGTGTAGCGCACCAGCAGCCAGCCTATCAGGATCAGGCTGAAATCCGGCACCAGCAGGAGGGCAGAAGACATCGTCTCGTTCTGTTTATTCTATGTATGCAGATGACCGCCGCGCCTTGGGGCTGCGCTTGTCTCCCGCCGGCAGGCGAGTGCGGACAACCGGCTCTGCCCCTACGGAGTGCAGACTAGGGCAGATACCGATTGGTATTGTTTCAGAAATCATCGAACATCGCACGTTCCGTCGTACCGTCTACCCTTCATGTTTGCCCGTCGTACCCCGTTTGCGCGCGCCCCGCTGCGCCGCCGCGCCAGCCAGCTCGCACTCACCCTCTGCGTGAGCGCGCTCATGGCCATGCCGCCGGGCTCCGCGCGCGCCAGCGAAATCGAGGGCATGCGTATCGACGATGCCACCCGGGTCGGCGGCAAGGAACTGCAACTGAATGGCACGGGCCTGCGCTCGATGTTCATCATCAAGGGCTATGTGGCCGCGCTCTACCTGCCGGAAAAGGCCCGCAATGCCACGGTGGTGCTGGGCGACCACGGGCCCAAGCGCCTGCAGATCCGGCCATTGCGCGAAGTGGCGTCCGACGCGTTTATCAAGGCCCTGAACGAGGGGATTCGCGAAAACCACAGCGAGGCCCAGTTCCTGAGACTGTCCGACCGCCTGCTCCAGCTCGAACAGACCATGGAGCAGATGGGTACCGCCCGCAAGGGCGACGTGATCAATTTCGATTTTTCGCCCGATGGCGGCACCGTGGTCGCCATCAACGGCACGCCGCGCGGCAAGCCGATCCCGGGCGAGGACTTCTACCAGGCGGTGCTGCGCATTTTCCTGGGCGACCACCCGGTCGACCGGGATCTCAAGCGCGGACTGCTGGGCGGTTGACCCCGGGACGGCCCGCGCGGCCTGCCCGCCAGGACTCACGCCGCCGGCCAGGCCGCCCGTCACATCGGGGACCCGGCCGGCGTTCTTTACTTCGGGCGGGACATCCCCGCCCGCTCTTTTGACGGGAGACACGATCTCATGCAGACAAGCAAAATCGCCCTGGCCCTGAGCCTGGCAGCCGCCGCCTCCGTAGCCCAGGCGGACAATTTCCCGAGCAAGCCGATCCGGCTGATCATCCCGTTCGCGCCCGGCGGCACCACCGATATCGTGGGCCGCGGCGCTGCCGACCAGATGAGCCGCATCCTGGGCCAGCCCGTGGTGGTGGAAAACCGCGCCGGCGGGGGCGGCTCGATCGGCGCCGATGCCATCGCCAAGGCCGCCCCGGACGGCTACACCATCGGCATCTCCACGGTGTCCACGATGGCGGTCAACCCGGCCTGCAATCCCAAGCTGTCGTACGACCCCATCAAGGACTTCAAGCCGATCACCAACCTGGCCAACGTGGCCAACGTGATCGCGGTCAACCCGAACTTCCCGGCCAAGGACTACAAGGAATTCCTCGCCGTGCTGAAGGCCAATCCGGGCAAGTATTCGTTCGCCACCTCCGGCACCTGCGCCTTTGGCCATATGCTGGGCGAGCAGTTCAAGGTCTCCACCAAGACCTTCATGGTTCATATCCCCTACCGCGGCGCGGGCCCGGCGCTGAACGACGTGCTGGCCGGCCAGGTGCCGATCATGGTGGACAACCTGCCCTCCTCGATGCCCTATATCAAGGCTGGCAAGCTGCGCCCGATCGTGGTGGCGTGGCACAAGCGCATCGACGCGCTGCCAAACGTGCCGACCTTCGGCGAACTGGGCCTGAAGGAGCCGAACGACCCGGCCTGGTACGGCCTGGTAGCCCCGGCCGGCACGCCCGACGACGTCATCAGGAAGCTCAACGAAGCCGCCGTCAAGGCGCTGCAGGACAAGGACTTCCAGCAGCGCCTGCGCACCGCCGGCGCCGAACCTTCGGGCAACACCCCGGCGCAGCACGCGGCCGAGATCAAGAAGGAGTTCGAGAAGATGAAGAACCTGGTGAAGGTGCAGAACATCAAGCTGGAGCAGTGATGCCGTGCCGGCTGGCCTGATGCCAGCCTGCGCCCGCCAAAGCCCCGGAGCCAGGCTCCGGGGCTTTTTCTTTTGTGCGCAGGCGCGGCCGGCCCCCTCACGCCGCGACCGCCGCCCGCTCCAGCAGCGCCTGCACCTCCGCCACGGTGGGGGAATATGCGCCCGCGCGCGTAGCGGCCACGGCGGCTGTCGCCGCCGCCCAGCGCGCCTGCCGCGCCAGCGTCGCGTCGGGATCCAGCAGCAAGCCAGCCATCCAGCCGCCCATGGCGGCATCGCCGCAGCCCACGGTGTCGACCACATCGACGGCAAACACCGGCTGCTCGCACGCCTGGCCGCCGTGCAACAGCGTCATGCCGGCCGCGCCGCGCGTCAGCAGCACGCGGGCTTGCGGCGCCAGCGCCCGCAGCGCGGCCAGCGCGGCGGGCTCGTCCAGCGCCGGGTACAGGCCGCGCAGGTCTTCGTCCGACACCTTGATGTAGTCCGCCAGGCCGGCCATGTGCGCAAACACGGCCTGGTACTCCGGTGCGCGCATGGGCGAACGGAAATTGGGATCGAAGGCGATGCGCCGGCCCGCCGCCGCGGCCTGCGTGGCTTCTTCGCACAGGCGCGCGGCAAGCGGCTGGCGCGCCAGGCTCAGGGAGCCGAAATGCACGGTGCGCGCGGCCTGGCGCCAGCCCGCCGGCAGCCTGGCGGGATCGAAGTAGAGATCGGCGCTGTCGTCACCCACGAAGAAATACCGTGGCGGATGCTGCGCGCCGACAAAGGCCAGCAGCGGCGAGCGTTCCGCGCGCTGCAGGAAACGCAGGTCCAGGCCTGCATCCGCGCTGGCCTGGGCCAGCTGGTCGCCCAGCGTGTCGCGGCTGATCGCACCGGCGAAGGCGGTCGGCACGCCCAGCCGCGCGCCCACCCGGGCCACGTTCCAGCATGAGCCGCCGGGCAGGCCGAGCCAGTCGTTGCCGCCCTGGTGAACCATATCGGTCAACGCTTCGCCGAAGACCACATATGTGGGCCATGGTGTCGTTGTCATTGCATCCTCTGTTGTGTTCGCGCGCCGGCGTGCGCCGCGCCTTACCCTTGCCATGCCGACGCGGCGGCCAGCGCGCGCCGGATCAGGCCCGCGGTGGACGCATCGTGCTGCCGGACCGGCCCGCCATCGAGCTCGCTGGCGATCGGCGCGGCCAATTGCTTGCCGAGTTCCACGCCCCACTGGTCGAAGGAGTTGATATGCCACAGCACCCCCTGCACGAAGGTGCGGTGCTCCGAAAGCGCGACCAGTGCGCCGAGGTGATAGGGGTCCAGCCGCTCCAGCAACAGCGTGTTGCTGGGGCGGTTGCCCTCGAACACCAGGTGCGGCACCAGCGCCTCGTCCTGCACGCCCAGCGCCCTGACCTCCTCCGCGGTACGGCCGCGCAGCAGCGCCTCGCCCTGGGCAAAGCAGTTGGCGAGCAGCTTGCTGTGGTGGCCAGGCATCGGGTGCACCGGTTCAAGCGTGGCGATAAAGTCCACCGGCATCCAGTGCGAGCCCTGATGCACCATCTGGAAGTACGC
>NZ_JARJLM010000491.1 GCF_029335485.1 Cupriavidus basilensis | reverse complement strand
ATCCAGGTGTCGAGCAGCACCACGCTGGAGTAAAGCCGTTCCGGCCCGCTGCGCTCGAAGGCCAGCTCCGCGTTGACCTGTTCCCAGCCGCTGCCTTCGCGGCCGACCAGCGCCTGCGCGGGCAGCGTCACATCCTCGAAACTGACTTCGGAGAAATGCGCGTCGCCCGCAAGGTCGCGGATTGGCCGTACCGTCACGCCCGGCGCGGAAAGATCGACGATGACCTGCGACAAGCCGCGCTGGCGGTCCTCCGCCTTGCCGGAGGTGCGCACCAGCGCCAGCATGTAGTGGCAGCGGTCGGCATTGGTGGTCCAGATCTTGCGGCCGTTCAGGCGCCAGCTGCCGTCTGGCTGCGGCACGGCGCGCGTGGCGACGCTGGCGAGGTCGGAGCCCGAGTTGGGCTCGCTCATGCCGATGCAGAAGAAGGCCTCGCCCCGGCAGATGCGGGGCAGGTAGAAGGCCTTCTGTTCCTCGCTGCCGTAGCGCAGGATCAGCGGCCCGCTCTGGCGGTCGGCGATCCAGTGGGCCGAGACCGGCGCGCCGCAGGCCAGCAACTCCTCCACCAGCACGAAGCGCGAGAAGGGATCGAGCCCGGCGCCGCCGTATTGCGCCGGCAGGGTGATGCCCACCCAGCCGCGCCGGGCAAGCGCGCGGCTGAAATCGGCGTTGAAGCCCATCCACGAGCGGGCGCGGATCTCGGGCGGCAGGGCTGGCAGGTGCTCGGCCAGGAAGGCTTTCACCTCGCGCCGGAACGCGGCTGCCGCGGGCGGCAAGGCAGTGAGCTGGAAGGTGCTGAGCAGGGAGGTCAAGACGGGTCTCCGTATGGGGCGGCGAGGGACGGCGAGGGGCGGCGGGCGCGTATGGCGGGCGGCGGCGGATCAGTCCAGCGTCACGCCCGAATCCTTCACCACCTTGTGCCAGCGCTCTATCTCCTGCGCCAGGTACCGGCCGTAGGCCTCGGGGCTGGAGCCGCGCGGCTCCGCGCCCTGCGCCGCCAGGCTGGCGCGCACGTCCGGCGAGGCCAGCGCCTTCTGGGTCGCGGCGTTGAGCCTGTGCACGATATCGGGCGACGTCCTGGCTGGTACCAGCATGCCTTGCCAGGCGCCGACGTCGAAGCCCGGTATCGCCGTCTCGGCCACGGTGGGCACGTCGGGCAACTGCGAGCTGCGCGTGCTGCTGGTCACCGCGAGTGCCTTCATGCGCTTGTCGCGGATGAACGGCAGCGAGGAGTTGATGGTGTCGGCCATGAACTGCACCTGGCCGCCGGCCAGGTCGGTCAGCGCCGGTGCGCTGCCCTTGTACGGCACATGCACCGCCGACAGGCCATTGGCCTGCAGGAACAGGAAGGCCGCCAGGTGAGTCACGTTGCCGTTGCCGGCCGAGCCGTAGGTCAGCTTGCCGGGATTGGCCTTCAGGTACCGGATGAACTCGGCCAGGCTCGACGCCGGCACCTGGGCGTTGACCTCCAGCACCAGCGGCACCATCGCCGTCATCGCCACCGGGGCGAAGTCGCGCCGCACATCGTAGGACAGCTTCTTGTACAGCGCCGGGCTCAGCGCGATCGACGATGTGTTGTAGAGCACGGTGTAGCCGTCGGCCGGCGCCTTGGCGACCAGCTCCGCGGCGATATTGCCATTGGCGCCGGGGCGGTTGTCCACCAGCACCTGCTGGCCGAGTTCCTCCGACATCTTGCGGGCGATGATGCGGGAGACCAGGTCAGTGGGCCCGCCGGGCGGAAACGGCACCACCAGCCTGACGGGGTGGCCGGGAAAATCGGCGCCGGCCGCGAGCACGGGCGCCGGGAGCGCGGCGAGCGCCAGCAGCGCAGGGGCCAGCAGGACAAGCCCGCGGCGGGCGCGGCGAACGGCCGCTCCGGCCCGCGCGTGGGTCCCTTTATCTGCCTTGCCTTGCCTGCCGTCTTTTTTGTCCTGCTCTGGCATCTCGTCTCCTCCGGTAGTGGCGGCTGGCCGCCAGCGGTTAGCGGCCGGCCAGCAAGCGCCGGGCGGTATAGGTCATGACGCGCTCATGGCGCTGGTTGAACACTTCGATGGTCGAGTCCACCACGGCGCGGCCATTGCGCGAGGTCGGCCGGATGCCGCCGACCGTGACGGTGGCCCAGATGGTGTCGCCGACCACCACCGGGGCGATGATCTTCTGGGTCAGCTCCAGCATGGCCAGCCCGGTGCCCTGGATCATGGTCTGCAGGATGAAACCCTCGATCAGCGCATAGGTGAGCGCGGCCGGTACCGGCCGCCCCTGGATGGCGCTGCCCTCGTAGCCGGCCTCGATAAAGATGGCCTCGACCATGCCCGTGACCGAGATGAAGTTGATCAGGTCGGTCTCGGTCACGGTGCGGCGGAAGGTCTGGAAGGCCTGGCCTTCCTTGATGTCTTGCCAATAAAAGCCCTGGCCGAGACGGGGGAGTTGGGTATGGGGCACGGCTTCTCCTGGTGATGGCCGGCGTCGGGTGGCCGGCTTCCTTTATGTTAGGAGGGGGAGCGGGTATAGCGGGAGCCGCATGCGTTGCGCGGCTCAGCCATTGGCGGGCGGCGGCGCGCAATAGGCCGCGCCAGCCCGCCCCAGTTCGTCGATCTGCTGGCCGCTCAGGCCGGCTTCGCCCAACAGGTCCCTGGTGTGCTGGCCCAGGCGTGGCGGCAGGGCGGGCGCCGCGCGTTCGCCGTCGAAACGCACCGGCGCACCGGTAAAGCGCAGCGTGCCCATGGCCGGATCTTCCAGCGTGTCGAAGAAGCCGGTGGCGCGCAGGTGCGGGTCGTCCACCAGTTCGGCGAGCTGGTTGACACGTGCGACCGGGATCTGCAGCGTCTCGCATAGCGCCAGCCAGTCCTCGGTGGTGCGCGCGCGCACGATCTCGCCGGTCAGTTCGTACAGCGTCTCGATATGCCGGGTGCGCGCCGCGATGCCGGCAAAGCGCGTGTCCACCGCCAGCTCGGGGCGGCCGGCGGCGGTGAAGAAGTCGCGCCAGTGGGCGTCGGTGTACGGCATCATGCAGACGTGGCCGTCGGCGGTCTGGTAGGGCCGGCGCAACGGCGCCAGCACGCGCGGATAGCCGCTGGGGCCGCGCGGCGGCTCGAAATGCTGGCCGTAGAGATGCTCGACCAGGTTGAAGGCCACCATCGACTCGAACATCGGCACTTCCACCAGCGCTCCCTTGCCGCCCTGGCGCTCGCGGCCGGCGATGGCGGCCGAGATCGACAGCGCCGCCACCAGCCCGCTGGTCTTGTCCGCCGCGATGGTGGGGAAATAGCGCACGGTGCCGGTCTGCTCGGCCATCAGCGCGGCATTGCCCGACAGGCCCTGGATGACGTCGTCGTAGGCCGGGCGGCCGCCATACGGGCCGTCTTCGGCGAATCCCAGCAGGCTCACATAGACCAGGCGCGGATGGCGCGCCATGGTGGCGGCGGGATCCAGCCCGAGCCCGGCCAGCTTCTGCGGGCGCATGCTGTGCATGAACACGTCGGCGCCGGCCAGCAGGCGCTCCAGCGCGGCCTGCGCCGCGGGCAGCTTGAGGTTGAGCACCACGCTCTTCTTGCTGCGGTTCACACCCAGGAAGATCGCCGCCATGCCGTCTTCGGCGGCGGGGCCGGTGCGCCGCGTGGAATCGCCTTCGGGCGGCTCCACCTTGATCACTTCGGCGCCGAGGTCGGCCAGCCACTGGCTGGCGTAAGGGCCCATCACGACCGTGGAAAGGTCGATCACGCGGATGCCTGAGAGGGGCAACATGCCTGGCTGTCTCCTGTTTGTCCTGGTGCCGGCTTATGCGAAGCCGAAGGTTGGCCACGCGAAATCCGATGGCCACAGGTTAGTGCAGCGGGATCGCCTGCGTCTAATATTAGATTTTTAGGATCCGATATTCACCGGATATCAGCGTGGACCTTCGTCAACTTCAGCAGTTTGTCGCCCTGGCCGAGACCGGCAACTTCCATCGCGCGGCCGAGCGCCTGCACATGGCGCAGCCACCGCTGTCCATCTCGATCCGCAAGCTGGAGGAGGCCCTGGGCACGCCGCTGTTCGTGCGCACCTCGCGCGGGGTGCGGCTGACCCAGGCCGGCGAGGCGGCGCTGCACGATGCCCGGCGCGCGCTGTTCCACGCGGGCCAGGCCCGCGCGGCGGCGCTGGCGGCGGCGCACGGCGAGCGCGGCGCGCTGCGGGTGGGCTTTGTCGGTTCAGCCACCTATGCCTTGCTGCCCAAGCTGATCCCGGCCTTTCGCGAGGCGCATCCGGGCATCGAGCTGATCCTGCACGAATCCACCTCGGCCGCGATCCTGGACCGGCTGGAACGCCACCAGCTGGATGCCGGGCTGGTGCGCTTTCCCATCCTGAGCGCCGGGGCTTATGCGCTGATGCCGCTGGAGACCGACGAGTTCGTCGCCGCCGTGCCGGCCGACAGCCCTTTTGCCGGACGCGACGCGATCGCCCTCAAAGCGCTGGCCGGGGAGCCTTTCATCATGCACCCGAGCGCCGACGTGCCCAACCTGCAGGCCATCGCCATGCTGCTGTGCCAGCAGGCCGGCTTCGTGCCGCGCGTGACGCAGGAGGCGGTGCAGGTGCAGACCATCGTCAGCCTGGTGGAGAGCGGCTTGGGGGTGGCGCTGGTGCCCAGCGTGGCGGCGCGCTATATCAACCGGCGCGTGCGCTTCCTGCGGCTGGCCAGCCCGCGGCCGGCGGCGCCGATCGGCATTGCGCTGGCGACCCCGGCCGACAGCGACGACCGCCAGGTGCAGCGCCTCATGGCGGTGGCGCGCGCCGTGGCGGCGCCTGTGGCCTGACCCGCCGGTGCAATCAGGCTGGCGCGCGGACGCCGTGCGCCGTGGGGGCGCGCGGCAGCGCCACGCCCGGCAGCAGGTGGAGCAGGCGCACCAGCTCGCTCTGGCGATGGGTGCCGGTCTTGCGCAGGATGTCGCGGATATGCACGCGTACCGTGTGCGGCGACACGAATTCGTGATCGGCGATCTCGTTGAGGGTTTCGCCGGCGGCAAGCCGGATGGCAACCAGGCTTTCCTTGCGGGACAGGCCGAACAGCGATGTCAGCACCGCGCTGTCGAGCACGGAGCGCGATTCCGAATTGCCCATCAGCACCATGGCGAACGGCAGTTGCCATGGGCCTTCCACCGGCTGGCGCGAGACCAGCGGCAGTACGATGATCGGTACCGGCTGCCCGCCCGAGGTGATATGCATCCATGAGCCTGCCGCCGGCTCGCTGCCGCGCGGCTGGACGGCGCGCTCCAGCAACTTGTACAGGGTCGCGCGCAGGGTCTGGTCGCGGGCCTTGAGCACGCCGTTTTCCAGCGCCAGCTGGCGATCGGCCTGCACCAGGGCTTCGGCCCAGACGTTGGCGTAGCGCACGCGCATATCGGCCTGCAACACCATCACACCGAAGTCGAGCGTATCGAGGCTGGCAAGGCCAAGGGCGGCCAGCCCGCTCAGCTCGAAGTTGCGCTGCTGCATGCGCGCGGCGCGGGCCCAGTGCGGCAACACGCGCGCGATCCGCCGGCTGCGGTGCAGTGCGCCGTCGGGGTTGCCGCCCGGTCCGGCATCCCTGCCTGCACTGCCCATCAGCACGCAGACTTCGGCGGTGTCGAGCAGGCGGATGCCATGGGCCAGATCGGTGTCGTGCGGCGGCTCCGGCCAGAGGGCGCTGTCCTGCCCGTCGGCAGCGTGGGCGGCGGCCAGCGCGCGCGCCGGCAGGCTGGCCAGGGCGTACAGGCTCTCCGGCACGTGTCCGCCCTGCGCCGCGAAACAGCCATGCGGGGTGACGCCGAGGCGCGCCTGCCCTGCGAGCTTGTCCCATACCAGATAGTGGGGACTGTCCGTGTCCGTATAGCGGGAGAAGAGGCCAAGCGCGGTTGGCATGGCCGTGATGTCAAGCGCCGATTCGTAGATCGAATCGATCAGACGATGGAAATCTTCATCCGCCAACGGATGTTCGCCCATGGTGTGTTTCCCCGGTGGCTTGCGCCTGATTCTACTGCTGCTTTTTTTATAGGTCCGCCGCTACGACTGGCTGCTGCTGGCCGGCTCCGGGGTGGCGCGCGACACGTGCCATCGGACAGGATAGTGGCGTCCGATTCCCTTGGGCGCCCGTTCCCGCGTTACCGCGTGGCGGCATTATGCGCATCGGTGCATCAGTACGCAAACGGGTAATGTTGTCTAGCCAAGCATTCAGCGGTTCAGACGCTGAAATGGCCGCCAGGCAGCGCCATGCCGGCATGTCCGGACAAGAAGGCAAGGCGTACCCGTTTCTGCGTGCGCCTTGCCCGGCCTGGCCACCGCTCAGCCCGGCTTGGGCGCGTCCTGGGCGACGGCGCCTGCACCGCTCGTCCCGGCCGCCATCCCGCTGGCCCGGGAGGCCGGCAGGGCGGGCTCTTCCACCTGCACCGTGACCCGCTGCGTTGCCATGCTGATGCCATGCTGGTCGAACTTGCGCTTGAGCCGGACGTTGAAGGCGCGGGTGATTTCCGCCTGGGTCAGGGGCCGGGTCTTGAACTGGGCGAGGATCACCGAACCGTTGGGGTCGAAGCGGTCCAGTCCCAGGATGTCGAGGGCGGACAGCAGGTTGCGCGCGTAGCGGAAATCGCGCGACACCTCCGCGCCGGTCTCGCGGATCAGCTCGATGGCCTGCTCGAGATCGCTGCCGTAGGCCACGCCGATATTGAACACCGCGTAGGCATAGCCGCGCGACAGGTTCTTGATGGCCTTGATCTGGCTGTAGGGCAAGACATGGAGCGCGCCTTTGCCGTCGCGCAGCTTGACGGTGCGGATGGTCATGGCCTCTACGGTGCCGGCGTGATCGGGCAGCTCCACCGAGTCGCCGACGGCGATCGAGTCTTCCACCACGATGAACAGGCCGGTGATCAGGTCCTGCACCAGGCTTTGCGCGCCGAAGCCGATCGCCAGGCCGACCACGCCGGCGCCGGCCAGCAGCGGCGTCACGTTGACGCCAAGGTTGGCCAGCACCACGATCAGCGTGATCACCAGCAGCGTGACGAACAGCGCGTTGCGCACCAGCGGCAGGATGGTCTTGGCGCGCAGGCTGGGCGGCTGGCCGCGGCTATGCGATGGTGTCAGGGTCTGGGTGATGGCCGTGTCGACCAGCAGCCACGCCAGCCATGACAGCAGCACCGTGCTGGTGACGCTGAACACGGCCTCGCTGATGCGCTTGCCGACCGAGGTCGACTCGGCCACCGAAATCAGCGAGACGCCCCAGATCCGGCTGCCCAGCTCAAGGAAGGCGAACCAGATCACCACCCGCACCAGCGCTACCGCGAAGCGCCCGAAGCGCGCCAGGTAGGCCGAGCGCTGGCGGTCGCGGATGCGCGGCGGGCGCCGTGTGGCCTTGGGCGAGCGGCCGGTGACCAGCGTCAGCAGCAGCGCCGCGACGAACAGCGCCACCGAGGCGACGGTGCGCCGCAGGAATTCGTCGGCATGGCCGGTGGCGAGCACGGTACCCGCCACCGACGCTACCACTACCGCCAGCACCGGCAGGTGCCAGGCCGCACCCAACAACCGCAGCAGGTCCATGATAGCGGGATGCGCCTGGCGGAACGCGAGCGGCCGGTTGGCGATGATCTGGCCGATCTGCCGGCGAAAGCGCAGGGTAAAGCAGGCGATCAGCAAGGCTGCGGCGAGATTGGCCACGGTGGAGATCAGCGCCGACAGGTTGGTGCCGAGCGGCGCTACCACGCGGGCGTCAGTGGTGACGTCCCCCAGGGCGGCAAGGATGCCGGTGGCGAACAGCAGCCCGCGCGAGTGCAGCAGCAGGTCGCGCACCGCGTGGGCGCGATGCGCCGAGCTGAACAGCGCGAAGATGACCTGGCACACCGCGCCCAGCACGGCCCCGGCCACTACCGAATAGGCGATCACCATGCCGGCCACGCTGGCCGGCGAGCGCCCGAACACGGTGCCGGAGAGCATCATCGCCAGGGCGAACGCCACCACCCATGGCGCCACCCTGCGCAGCATGTACATGCCCACATCCACCCAGGACGGCACCGCCGGCAATTCCGCGTGCGCTCGCGGCTGCAGGCGCCGGTTGCGCACGCGCCGGCCGAGTTCCAGCAGCAGCCCGCCTGCCAGCAGCCAGGCCGCGAGCACGGTGGCGAATTCCCGCAGCGACACCATGGCGGAACGGGTGCCGCCGAGGGTCAGCGCGTTGTGCCATTCCTCGCCCGCGAAGCCGGCCCGCCAGCGCCAGTAGTGCCATGGCCCCGTGTCCTTGCGGATGCGCGTGTCGAGGTGATCGACCGCCTCGGCCAAGGCGCCCAGCAGGCCCGGGGCCGGCGCCGAGGCGGCGCCGGCATCGATGCCTTTGCGCAGCGTCTGCAACTGATCCACCAGCGCCTTGCGGTCCTTGTCGCTTTGCAGCGTGGTGATCACCTGGTCGAGCGACTGGGCCAGCGGTGCGCTGGCGGACGGCTGCGATGCCGGCGCGGCATCCGCCTTCACCGC
>NZ_JARJLM010000490.1 GCF_029335485.1 Cupriavidus basilensis | reverse complement strand
CTTCTTGATTTCCTTGATGGCGTTGTTGTCGTCCACCAGGATGATCTTCGGCTTGTAGGTGGCGATCTCGTCATCGCTCATCGGCGCGTAGGTGCAGATGATGAGATGGTCGCCGAGGTGCGCGCGCCGTGCGGCCGCCCCGTTGAGCGAGATCTCGCCGGTGCCGCGCGCGCCCTTGATGATGTAGGTGGAGAAACGCTCGCCATTGTTGACGTTGTACAGCTCGATCTTCTCGAACTCCTTCATGTCGGCCGCTTCGAGCAGATTCTCGTCGATGCCGCATGAGCCCTCGTAGTGGAGGTCCGCCTGCGTCACGGTGACACGATGGAGCTTGGCGCGGAGCATGATGCGTTGCATGGGTGATACGTCCTTGGTTGATGCTGGATGAGCTTTTAAGGGGGCCCTTGGGTTTGCGTTCCCCGGGCCACTTGGAATGATTCCGGTGCCTGGGCGTTGGCCGGCCAGGCCGGCGAACGCCGGCAGCGGCGCGAAAATCGCGCGTCTGGCCAGAATCGCCTGGCGCCATTCTAAAACGGCCGGGCCGCCTGGGGCCCGGCGCCGTCTCAGGAAGCGCCCCGGACCACCTGGCCATCCTTGCACATCAGGCAGGCGGCGACGATGTCGTCTTCCAGGTTCAGCGTGAACTGGCCGTCCTTGTCGATGACGAGCTTGAGGAAGTCGAGCACATTGCGCGCATAGAGGGCCGAAGCGTCGGCCGCCACCATGCTGGCCAGGTTGGTGTGCCCGATCAGCGTGACGCCGTGGCGCTCCACCACCTCGTCGGCCACCGTGAGCGGGCAGTTGCCGCCCTGCGCCGCGGCCAGGTCGACCACCACCGAGCCCGGCTTCATCGCCTGCACGGTCTCCTCCCTGAGCAGCACCGGTGCCTGGCGGCCCGGGATCAGCGCGGTGGTGATGACGATGTCGGCCGCCTTGGCGCGCTCGTGCACCAGTTCGGCCTGGCGCCGCATCCAGTCGGGCGGCATCGGGCGTGCATAGCCGCCCACGCCCTGCGCGATCTCGCGCTCTTCGTCGGTGACGAAGGGCACATCGAGGAATTTGGCGCCCAGCGATTCGATCTGTTCCTTGACGGCCGGACGCACGTCGGAGGCTTCGATCACCGCGCCCAGCCGCTTGGCGGTGGCGATGGCCTGCAGGCCGGCCACGCCGGCGCCGAGTATCAGCACGCGCGCGGCCTTGACGGTGCCCGCGGCGGTCATCAGCATCGGCATGAAGCGCTGGTAGTGGTGGGCGGCGACCAGCACCGCCTTGTAGCCGGCGATATTCGCCTGGGACGAGAGCACGTCCATGCTCTGCGCGCGCGTGGTGCGCGGCGCGGCTTCCAGCGCGAAGGCCGTCAGCGAGGCGCGCGCCATGCGTGCGTTGTTCTCTGCGTCGAAGGGATTGAGCATGCCGATCAGCGCGGCGCCCGGCTTCATCAGCGCGAGCTCGGCATCGTCGGGGGCACGGACCTTGAGCACCAGCTTCGCGCCCAGGGCCTGGGCCGCGGTGCCAATGGTGGCGCCGACCGCCTCATAGGCCGAATCCGGCTGGCTGGCGCGCACGCCAGCTCCCGACTGGACAATGACCTGATGGCCTTGCATGACGTACTTCTTGACCGTCTCCGGGGTGGCGGCGACACGAGTCTCACCTGCCCGCGTCTCCTGCGGGATGCCGATGTGCATCGTCAATTTCTCCTTTTGCTGGCGTCTTTGAGGCGCTGTCAAAATGATTCTGGCGATGCGGCGCGCTCGCCTGACCAGAACCGCTTCGTTTCATTCTGACAATGCCACGTATCTGCTGAGCGGGCGGACGTCCTCGGCCCTTGTGTTCTGTCCTGCGTACGGCCGGGGCCGAGCGCAGCGCACAATTTTTTCGCAGCTTACAGGAATCTGGCGATCCGTGGTGACTGGCCGGTCGGCTTTTGCGCAACAGCGCGTACGCTGCATGGCCCCCATAGGGTGGCTGCATGGCCTGGCCGCCCACCGGCGTGCCGTTGAGGATTTTTATGCCATCCCTTGGCGGCCGGGCCCATTCTTGACACCGATTTGAGATGCGCTCCCTTACTGTCATGGTCTCCCGGCGGCCTGCGCCGGCGCGGCTGTGTCCACCGCCTCCTATGGACCGATGTCTTTCCCATTTGCCAAGCTATCCATGACTGCTTCCCGTTTTGACGCCCCGCGCGCCAGCGCGCTTTCCCTGCTCTGCGCCACGCTCTTGTCGGCCGCTCCCGCAGCCTTCGCCCAGAGCACAGCCCAGGAGGGAGGGGCATCCACCGATGCCGTGGCGGCGGAAGCCTCGCCGCATACCCTTAGCGCCAACGTGACCCTGGCCAGCGAATATCGCTACCGCGGCCTGATGCAGACCAACCGCCGGCCGGCGATCCAGGGCGGTTTCGACTATTCGCATTCGAGCGGCTTCTACCTGGGCAACTGGAACTCGAGCATCAGCTGGCTGGGAGACAGCAACGCCAAGGTGTCCGCGCCGGTCGAAATGGACTTCTACGGCGGCTTCAAGAACACCTTCACGCTGGGTGGCCTGGAGTGGAATTACGATGTGGGCGCGCTGGAGTACTACTATCCCGGCGACTACCCGTCGGGCTATACGCGGCCGTACACCACGGAGCTGTATGGCGGCATCGGCTATGGCCCGGTATTCCTGAAATACTCGCACGCGGTCACCAACCTGTTCGGCTTCGCCGACAGCAAGAACAGCTACTACGTCGACCTGTCGGCCAATGTGCCGCTGGACTTCTGGGGCCTGACGCTGAATGCGCACGTGGGCTACCAGAAGGTCAAGAACGTGACCGACGCTTCGTACACGGACTGGAAGCTGGGGCTGACCAAGGACCTGGGCAAGGGCTTCGCGCTGGCGCTCGCCTATATCGATACCAACGCCAACAAGTCCGTCTATACCAATGTGCCGGGGCGCTATATCGGCAAGGCCACGGCCTTTGCTTCGATCACCAAGACGTTCTGACTGTCCTGACTGTCCCGCCGCCGCTTCTTGACGACTTTTTGATGGTGCCGGCGGCGAATACTGCATCAACTTGAGGCCACTCTGCCTAGCATGGTTCCATGTTCAACAGATGACCCGCGCCGCGCGGGTCCCGCTTACATGCGACAGTCCAGCCTTGCCGTGGCCTATGCTTCCGTGCCGCGCCGCCGCCTTTCCCGAGTGGATGCCCGCAGCGACGCGCGCACGGATTCGCGCGCCGCTTCCCCGGCGCAATCCCGCATCGGCGCCGCCTCCGCCACGCCGCCCTTGCTTGCCGCGGACACCGCGTGCAGCTGGATCCGGCTGCGCCTGGCGGTGGCGTCAAGCCAGGTCTTCGCGCTGCGCCAGTCGCTGCACCGCGCGATCGGGCAGCTGGCGCGCGTCTACGTGGTCGAAGTGGACCACCGCCATGGCGAGACCACCCTGCATGTGGAAGTCGAGCGCGGTGGCCGTGATGCCGCCATGCACGCCATCATGATCGCATTGCCGGCCGCCGAATTCGGCGTCACCACCCAGCTGGGGCAAGACCATGCGGCACACTGAGGTCGATGCGGGCCCGGCCGGGCTGGCGGATTCTGGCCCGGCTTTGCGCGACGGGCAGAGCACGCTGGCGAGAGCAGGGCTGTGGCTGCCGCTGGTGACACCGATGCGGGACGGCGAACCGGACCTGGCCTGCGCCCAGCGGCTGGCCGCGCACTATGTGGCCAGCGGCGTGGACGGGCTGGCCATACTTGGCACCACCGGCGAAGGCGGACTGCTGTCGCCGGCCGAGCGCCTGATGTTCACCGCGGCGGTGCTGGAGGCGGTGGATGGGGCGTTGCCAGTGCTGGCCGGTGTCGGCGGCGTGGATACCCGGGTCGTCTGCGAGCAGGTGCGCCAGCTCGATCGCTTCGACCTGGCGGGCTACCTGGTGCCGCCGCCGTATTACCTGCGCCCGGGCGACGAGGGCATCGCCTGGCATTTCGAGCGCGTGGCCGACGCAACGTGGCGTCCGCTGATGCTTTATAACGTGCCCAAGCGCACCGGCTGCGCACTGTCGCCGGCGCTGGTGCAGCGCTTGGCGGCGCATCCGCGCATCGTCGCGGTCAAAGAATGCGATGCGGCCGGGCTGCGTGCCCTCGCGGGAAGCCAGCGGCTCGCCGTATTCTGCGGCGAGGATGCGGCGATGCTGGACCACTTGCTGGCCGGCGGCGACGGCGTGGTGCCGGCCAGCGCGCATATCCGCCCCGATCTGTTCGTGCGCCTGTTGCAACTGGTGGCGGCCGGGCACGTCGAGGCAGCGCAGGCGCTGTTCGCGCGCCTGGCGCCGCTGGTTGCGCTGCTGTTCTCCGAGCCCAACCCGGCTCCCGTCAAAGCCGCGCTGGCGCTGTGCGGGATGGCCGGGCCCGAGGTCAGGCGGCCGCTGTCGCCGGCCAGCCGGGCGCTGCAGGAACGGCTGGAACAGGCGATATCCCTGCTGCCGGCGGTGGAGGACGTGGACAGCACTTTGCTGCCGGCCTAGACATTGCCGCGGCCAGGGCGTGTTTGGCGTGCGGATGCGCGAAAGGGCAGCAACCGGTAAAATGCCGGATTGCCTAAAATTTGTGCATCATGTCACATGACTGGAAAGCCAGCGTCACGGTCGCCGCCGTTATCGAGCGCGGCGGCCGCTTCCTGCTGGTGGAAGAAGACACCCCCGACGGCCTGCGGCTGAACCAGCCTGCCGGCCATCTCGATCCCGGCGAGAGCCTGGTTCATGCCGTGATCCGCGAAACGCTGGAAGAAACCGCGCACACGTTCGAACCGCGCGCGCTGCTGGGTTGCTATACGGCCCGTTCGCATTCGGCCGGCACTGCGGCGCGGGCGGGCGGCGATATCACCTATGTGCGCTTTGCCTTTACCGGCGAGCTCGGCGCGCTCGATGCCGGGCGCCAGCTCGATACCGGCATCGTGCGTACGCTGTGGATGAGCGCCGACGAGATCCGCGCCTGTCCCGGCCGCCACCGCACGCCGCTGTTGATGGCCTGCATCGACGACTACCTGGCGGGCAAGCGCTTCGCGCTCGACGCGCTCTACACGCATCCTTCCGTGCTGGCAGCCGGGGCACCGTCATGAGCACCGGCAAGCGCGTGGTGGTGGGCATGTCGGGCGGCGTGGATTCCTCGGTGACCGCGTGGCTGCTCAAGCAGCAGGGCTATGAGGTGATCGGCCTGTTCATGAAGAACTGGGAGGACGATGACGACGGCGAGTACTGCTCGACCAGGCAGGACTGGCTGGACGTGGTCTCGGTGGCGGATCTGATCGGCGTCGATGTGGAGGCGGTCAATTTCGCCGCCGAGTACAAGGACCGCGTCTTCGCCGATTTCCTGCGCGAGTATTCGGCCGGCCGCACGCCCAATCCCGATGTGCTCTGCAATGCCGAGATCAAGTTCAAGGCCTTCCTCGATCATGCCATGTCGCTCGGCGCCGATACCATCGCCACCGGCCATTACGCGCGCGTGCGCGAGGTGGGGGCGGACGCAGGCGCCGGCACGGGCCGCTTCGAGCTGCTCAAGGCCTTTGATCACACCAAGGACCAGAGCTACTTCCTGCACCGCCTGAACCAGGCGCAGTTGTCGCGCACGCTGTTCCCGCTGGGCGAAATGCCCAAGACACGGGTGCGCGAGATTGCCGCCGGGATCGGCCTGCCCAACGCCAGGAAGAAGGACTCCACCGGCATCTGCTTTATCGGCGAGCGGCCTTTCCGCGATTTCCTCAACCGCTACCTGCCTACCAGGCCGGGCCCGATGGTGACGCCCGACGGCAAGGAGGTCGGCCAGCACATCGGCCTGGCTTTCTATACGCTGGGCCAGCGCAAGGGCATCGGTCTGGGCGGCAGCCGCACCGGCAATGGCGATGCCTGGTATGTGGCGCGCAAGGACATGGCCAGCAACACCCTGTACGTGGTGCAGGGTCACGAACATCCGTGGCTGCTGACGCCCACGCTCGATGCTGCCGACCTGTCGTGGGTGGCGGGCGAGGGGCCGGCGGCCGGCGCCACGCTGTCGGCCAAGACGCGCTATCGCCAGAGCGATGCCCCCTGCACGGTGACGGCATCCGCTGCCGATGCGCTGCAACTGACCTTCGCGCAGCCGCAGTGGGCGGTCACCCCGGGCCAGTCCGCCGTGCTGTATGACGGCGACGTGTGCCTGGGCGGCGGCATCATCCAGTGATCCGGGGCCACGCCTGCGCATAGAAAACCGGCCCGCTCCAGGCCGGTTCTTTCTCACCGCGCCGGAGCGGCTCAGCCGCGGGGCGGCTCGGTGTCGATGAAGGACTGGCGCTTGCCCAGCTTGTCCTGGTACGCCGCCAGGCGCGGGTGGCGCTCGCGCCAGGCAATCTCCGGGAAGCGGAAGTCGAGATACGACAGCGCGCAGCCCACCGCCACGTCGGCCAGCGAGTAATGGTTGCCCGAGCACCAGGGACGGTCGGCCAGTCCGTCGGCAATAGCTGCGACCGCGGCGTCGATCTTGCCGAGTTGGCGCTTGACCCAGCGCTCGCTGCGCTGTTCGGGCTCGCGCTGGGTGTGTTCCAGGCGCGCCAGCAGGGCTGCGTCGAGCAGGCCATCGGCGAGCGCTTCCCAGCAGCGGACTTCGACGCGTTCGCGCCCGGCTTGCGGGATCATCCGGCTGACCGGCGTCAGGGTGTCGACATACTCGACGATCACGCGGGAATCGAAGATCGCGCCGCCGTCTTCCATCACCAGGCATGGCACCTTGCCCAGCGGGTTGAATTGTCCGATGGTGGTGTCCGGCGACCACACGTCAACCTCCACCATCTGGTAATCGATCTTTTTCTCTGCCATCACTACGCGCACCTTGCGCGCGTAAGGACTGGTCTGCGATGCGTACAGCTTCATGGGCTCCCCTCGAGCTTGTTATGAAGTGCATCGGCGCTCACTGGCATGGCGGGCGGCGCGCCGGGGCGTCCGGCCGGCATGCCCGATGCACTTCATAACAGGCTAGCGGATTGGCGAGCGGGAGTATACCCGC
>NZ_JARJLM010000048.1 GCF_029335485.1 Cupriavidus basilensis | reverse complement strand
CAGGCGAGCCTTACCGCCGCTGGCGCCACTTCGCATCGCGCCACCCGCTGAATGTGCAGCACGCCTGGCGCGAGCTGGAGGACCTGTGGATGCACGGCGAACCGCTGGCCTGAGCGCCGCGCAGCGGGCCCTAGCTTTCCTGCTGCGGCAGCGCGCTGGCTTCGTCCATCTTCCGGTAGACCGTATTGCGCGAGATGCCCAGCGCCTTGGCCGCCGCGGAAATATTGCCGTGGTGCGCCTTGACCGCGGCGATGATGGCCAGCGCCTCGACGTCGGCCAGACGGGTAGGCTGGGCGCGCGGCGCTGCATCCGCGATGCGGGCCGTCTCCGGCGGCGAATCCGGGGCCGCCATCGCGCCGGGCGCGGCATTGGTGGCCTGGCGTGCCTGCCGGTCTTCCAGGAAGTCGTCGGGCAGGTGGTCCTCGGTGATCTCGGGCTCGCCTTCGGCCATCAGCCGGGCGGTGCGCAACAGGTTGCCGAGCTGGCGGATATTGCCGGGCCAGTGATAGCTGCGGAACATCGCCATCACCGACTCCCTGATGCGCGGCACGCCGGCTTCCTGGCCCTCGCGCAGCAGTTTGTTGGCCACCACGTCGAGATCGCTGCGCTCGCGCAATGCCGGCAGCCGCACCACGAGGCCGTTGAGGCGATAGTAAAGATCTTCCCTGAACAGGCCGTTGGCCACCTGCTCGCGCATATTGCGATTGGTGGCGCAGACCACGGAAACGTCGACATGGATCACCTTGCTGCTGCCCAGCGGCGTGACCGCGCGCTCCTGCAGCGCACGCAGCATGCGCGCCTGCAGGTGCAGCGGCATGTCCCCGATTTCGTCGAGGAAGAGGGTGCCGCCGTTGGCCAGCAGCATCTTGCCGATGCCGCCCTTCTTGCGGGCACCGGTAAAGGCGCCTTCTTCATAGCCGAACAGCTCGGATTCGATCAGCGTCTCGGGAATCGAAGCACAGTTGACGGCGATGAACGGCCCGGCATGACGCGGGCTGTCGGCATGAATGGCGCGCGCCAGCAATTCCTTGCCGGTGCCGGTTTCCCCCAGCACCATGACGGGGATATCCTTGCCGATCACCTTGCGCAGCTTGGTGATGACGGACTTGATCTGGGCGTCGCCGGTATCGAGATCGTCCAGGCCGGCGGGCCGCTGGACCGGGGCCGCGGCGGGACGGCGGGCCTGGGAAGGGGATTCGGGCACGCCGTACGCTTCCCGCGCCTGGGCGTTGCCGTTGTCGATGGCGCTGCCCGCCACGGATGCGGCGGACGCCTTCCACTCGATGCGCGCGCTGACCTTGACGCCGCTGGGCAGCGGCAGGCGCACGACGCCGCCGGGCGCCCTGCGCTCGGCATCGAACAGTTGCGACATCGACAGGCCGAACAGCGACGAGAAGGTGTGCGCGTGCAGCGCGCCGACCGATAGCCCAAGCTGGAACTGGGCGCTGCGGTTGGCGGACAGGAAGCGGCCGCCCGGCGTAAAGGAGGCAATGCCCTCCACCAGGGTGCCGATGAATTCCGCGCGCGAGTGGAAGCGCACGCACACCATGTCCTGGAAGGCATTGGCGAACAGCTGGTTCTCGATCATCTGCGCCGACATCCGCACCAGCGCCATGGTGTGCTTGTGGAACCCGCGCTGGTCGCCCGTCACGTCCAGCGCGCCGACCGTCTTGCCGTAGGCGTCGAGAATGGGCATGCAAGAGCAGGTGAGGAAACGGTTGGCCTCCAGGAAGTGCTCCGCGCCATGAACCAGCGTGGCCTTGTTTTCGGCCAGCGCGGTGCCGATGGCGTTGGTGCCGCGGCTGGCTTCCGACCACAGCGCCCCGGGTTGCAGGGCCACCTTGTTGGCCCTGGCCAGGAAATCGTCGTCGCCCAGCGAATGCAGGATCAGGCCGGCCGCATCCGTCAGGATCACCATGCTCTGCGTGTTGACGATCTGGTCATAGAGCGTCTCCATCACCGGCAGCGCGTAGGCGAACAGCGACTGGCTGCGCTCTATCTGGGTTTTCAGCTCACTCTGCAGTACCGGGCAGAAATCCGGCGACTCGTAGGGGCGCAAGCCATATGACTCGGAACGCTGGTGGGCCTGGGCGATCAGGTCCGGCCGGTCTCCCTCCGCCGGGATGCCCGGGGGGGCCGGCATGGCGCCGGGCACATGCAGGCCGGAAGCCGCTTGAAAAGTCATTTCTCTGTCTCCTGTGGATGTCGCCCGCGGTCTGCGCGCGGGTCGTTCCGGGTTCTGGCGTGATCGACATCGCCCCGGAAGTGTTGCGTCATGAAGCAAAACGCTTGCCAGGTTGTTGCATTCCAGGGCACTCGCAGCCGGATGCTGCACTGCACACAACCCGTTTGCGGCGGGCAGGCCCCGTTTATGGCCGGCTTTGCGCTTGGTATGGCTTTTGCGGAAGTCCTCTCCAAAAGATAGTTCAACGACTAACAACTGGAGGTGACACCGATGAAAACAACACGCCGCATGCTTGCCCTGCTCTCTGTCTGCACGCTTCTGGCCGGAGCAATACCCGGGATCGCGTCGGCCCACGGCGACGTCACGCCGCAGGCCGTGGACACCAAGACACTACCGCAACTCGGCGAAGAATGGCGTCCGGACAATCCATACCGCGCCGGCGATGCGCAACAGGAGGCCCTGCGTATCGGTAGTTCGGCCTACAACCAGAACTGCGCGCGCTGCCATGGACTGGAAGCCGTATCGGGCGGCATTGCACCGGACCTGCGCAAGCTCGACGGCGATTGCACGTCGCTGGCCGACGCCAAGAAGAAGCAGGCCTGCATGGGCGAGATCTCGCAATACTTCACTACCACCGTGCGCAAGGGACGCACCCGCGACGGCCGCGTCTACATGCCGCCGTTCGAAGGCGTGCTGAGCCAGGAAGCGGTCTGGGCCATCAAGACCTATCTCGAATCCCGCCGCGAGTGAGGACCGAGGGGCTGTCTGCCGCAAGTGTGCGTTGCGCCGGGCCTGCACCGCGTTGCCGGCCCGGCTCGCAAATAGAACAAAGACCAAGGAGACTTCCCATGCGCGCCTGCCCAGTCCGGGGTGCCGTTCCCACCGTGCCGGTTCCGTCCGTCCCGCCCGCTTCCCGCAGCCTGGCCGCCACCCTGCTGGCGCTCGCCGCGCTATTCTGCGCACAGCCGTCGCTGGCGGATATGGCCAAGATCCGCCAGAGCGGCACGCTGAAGGTCGCGGTCTACAAGAGCCTGCCGCCGTTCTCCACCGCGCCGGGCAGTCCGCTGCCCGGCATCGACGTGGCGCTGGCCAAGGCCCTGAGCAAGCAGATGGGGCTGTCCGTGTCGCTGCTGCCATTCGACGCCGACGAGAATATGTCGGACGACCTGCGCAATATGGTCTGGCGTGGCCACTACCTGGGCTACGGGCCGGCGGACGTGATGCTGCATGTGCCGGTCGACCGCGCGTTCATGCGCGAGAACGACAAGACGCTGATCTTCGCGCCTTATCACCGCGAGACGTTCGTGCTGGTACACGACCGGGAGCGTATTGCAGAGGTCCGCCAGCTAGGGGACCTGGCCGGCCAGCCGACCGGCGCGGAGGCGGGTTCGGCCGGTGCCAATGCCCTGTTGTCGGGGGCCCAGGGCGCGCTGCGCGACAAGGTGAAGATCTATCCCGGGCCGGACGAGACCCTGCACGCCCTGTTCGCGGGCGAGATTGCCGCGGCCCTGGTTACACGCTCGCAATACGAAAGCGCGCTCAAGGCGGCTGGCCAGTCCGCGGCGCGCTTTGCCACGGTGGACCTGGTCTCGCCGCTGTTGCCTCCGCATGGTTGGGCTATCGGTATGGCGGTCAAGGCCGATGAGCGCGAATTGGCGGAGTCGTTGCAGAATGCGTTGGATGCGATCCGGGGGAGCGGGGAGTTGCAGCGGATTTTTGCGCAATACGGGGTGGTGTTGCAGGCGCCGTGAGGTTTTTTCTTGATGGGTTTGTCGGGGTCCATAGGGACCCGATTTGGGTTTGCAGGGGCCTGCCAGCGGCACAGCGCTCAAGGCGCATGGGCAACTACGCACACCCCGGCCAACCCTCAGTGTGCGCAATATCTGCGCATCATCCCATGTGCGCAAGCACGATCAGCGTAAGCGTCACGACGATCGCGCCGCCGATGCGCGTGGCGATCTGCGCGAATGGCATCAGCGTCATCCGGTTGGCCGCCGTCAGGATCGCGACGTCGCCGGTTCCGCCCTGGCCGCTGTGGCATGCGTTCACGATCGCCGTATCGATCGGGTGCATCTTCAGCATGCGCGCAACCACGAAGCCCGTGCCCATCAGCGTGGCCACGGTCGCGACGATCGTCACGATGTTGGCGAGCGTGAACGCGGCGATCAGCTTGTCCCACGGTGTCATCGCCACGCCGATCGCGAACAGCAGAGGATAGGTCACCGCGGTCGAAAAGAACTTGTAGACCACGAAGGCGCCTTCCTGCAGCGGTGGAGACACGGCGCGCGTGATCTTGACCAGCACCGCAAGGAACAGCATGGCGACCGGCGCCGGCAGCCCGAACAGGTTGCGACACATCAGCCCGAGCAGGTACAACGTAATGGCCGTGATCCCCGCCGCCGCGATATGGGTGACGTCGATATGCCCGCGAATCTCCTCCTGGACCGGGTCCATTTCGTCCTCTTCGCCGATTTGCAGGCGCCCTTCGCCGGTGAGGTGCGGAAAACGCTTGCCAAGCTTGTCGAGCACGCCGGACAGGATGATCGCGGTGAGGCTGCCGAGCATTACGGGCGGCAGCACTTGCGCGAACAGTTCGCCCTGAGGCAGATGGAGGATCTCCGAGTACCCGATCGACAGCGGGATCGCACCCTCGCCGACACCGCCCGCCATGATCGGCACCACGATGTAGAAGAACGTATGGTGCGCGCCGAGCCCGAGCGCCGTGCCCACCGCCGTCCCGACGATGCCGGCTGCGATCGAGCCGACCGCGAGTGGAATGAAGATCTTGATGAAGCCCTGTATCAGCACTCTCCGGTCCATGCTGAGAATGCTGCCGACGATGATCGACGCGATGAACAGATACAGGAAGTTGGTCGATTTGGTAAATTCCGTCGTGAGGCTCAGGATCGGCTTGGGCAGCAGGTGATAGTAGGTCAGCGCCGACGGAATGAAGGTCGCGAAGATTGCAGCGGCACCGATATTGCGAATGATCGGCAGGCGTTTTCCGATTTCCGCGCAGGTGAAGCCGAAGAAGGCGAGCACGGCGATCGCCATCGAGATCTCGCCGGGGACCTTACCCGTGACTGCGAAGCCCGCAATCAGCGCGAGCAGGGTCACGTAGACCGGCAGCGGGATGATGCCGATGCGGAATTCCATCAGCTTCCACCAGCCTTCGGGCCAGAAGCGGGGCTTGACCACGGGCTGCTGCGCCTCGGCGGGCGGCAAAGTATGTGAGGTGGTGTGCACGAAGTGTCTCCTTGCGGTTGAAGGCCGATGCTGCACGACAACGAAACTATCCAGCAGCCCGGCCCTTGGTCTGATCATCAGTATGTGTTCGGCGCTCACGCGAAAAATCGTACGTTCGGCTGCGGAGCGCGAGTGTCGAGATTGCGGTCGCGGTGCAAATGGTCGTCGATCTCCGCTGCGCAGCCGATCGTCCGGCCGGACAGGACGACCGTGAAGGCCGCGCTATCGAGCGCCTGGTTGGCGCAGTCGCACGCCCGATATCGCGCCCGCAGCCATACATGCACGCTTCGGACGATCCCCCCCTCTTGCTGCGTCCGCAACAGCGTGCGACAGAATGCGGGGAATACGTCGTACTCGCCCCGGTCGTCGAAAAGCTTGCCAACGAACGCCGCGCGAGGGTCGTGATTCATGCGCGGCGGCAGGCGCCGCCTGCCGGCCCCAACGCAGGTTCAGCCGGGCAAAGCGATGCGCTTCGCCACGGCGTCGGCAAACTCCATCGTGGAGGCCGTGCCCTTGAGGTCGCCGGTTTTCACCTGATCCAGGTTGAGCGTCTGCTCGATGGCCTGGCGCAGCCGTGAGGCCATGTCCTGGCGGCCAACGTGCTCGAGCATCAGGCCGGCGGCGAGCATCAGCGAAATCGGGTTGGCGATGCCCTTGCCCGCAATATCGGGAGCCGAGCCGTGCACCGCTTCGAAGATCGCCGCATGCTCGCCGATATTGGCGCCCGGCGCCATGCCCAGCCCGCCCACCAGACCGGCGATCTGGTCCGACAGAATGTCACCGAACAGATTGGTACAGAGCAGCATGTCGAACTGCCAGGGGTTCAGCACCAGCTGCATGGCGCAGGCGTCGACGATGCGGTCGTCCATGATCACGCGATCGGCGTAGTCCTTGGCCACCTCACGCGCGGCATCGAGGAAGATGCCGGTCAGGGCCTTGAGGATATTGGCTTTATGTACCACCGTGATCTTCTTGCGCCCGTTCCTGACGGCATACTCGAAGGCGAAGCGGGCAATGCGCCGGCACGCGTCGCGCGTGTTGGTGCCGGTGGACACCGCCACCGCATGCGGGTCGTCGCCGACCGGAATGTAGTAGTCATGCGCGACGTAGAAGCCGCCCACGTTCTCGCGCACCAGCACCAAGTCAATATTCTCGAAGCGTCCCGGCACCAGCGTGCGGGCCGGCCGCACATTCGCATAGAGATTGAATGCCTCGCGCAGGCGCACATTGACCGAGCGAAAGCCGCCGCCCACCGGCGTGGTCAGTGGTCCCTTGAGGGCGAGGCCGGTGCGGCGGATGCTGTCCAGCGTCTCTTCCGGCATGGGGTCACCGCTGTGCTCAATGCCGGCCATGCCCGCCTGCCGGACATCCCAGGCAAAGGGGGCGCCAAGCGCCTCCAGCACTCGGATGGTGGCGTTCACCACTTCCGGTCCGATGCCATCGCCGGGGATCAGGGTGACGGGGATCTTTTCGCTTGCACCGTATTCCATCTGTTTTCCTATCACGATGTGAGAGACCGCACCGGCAAGCCATGTGGCGTACGCGATCCTTGGCTACGGCGCGAGCCATGGCAGTCTCCTTGACGTTTGTCGATTGGCCTGTTGGCTTTCTGCTTCCGGAATTTCTGGCTGATCCAGCCAACCACGGGCCAGATTCTACGAAGGGAAGGCTGTCAACTACCTGTCAATGCGGCTGCTGCGTCCTAGGGGTTTACGCGTGGCCAATTTGGCCAGCCGCATACCCGGCTTTCGGCTGTCCGTGCTCTTCGTCATGTCATGCTTTCCAGTCATGATCAGGCTTCACCGGAACTCGATGCGGCCGAAGTCGGTAGGATTCTCCCAATCCCGGGAAATCGAGCATGGGTCGATCAGCCCAGGGTCTGTTCACAATTGTGGGCTGCATAGCGCCGGCTTATGTCCGGGCAATCGCTCCTTGTCTGCGGGTGGCTGGGCTCTTCTTTGCGATACGTCGCGCCCGTGTAGACTCGTGCGAGTTCAATGGAGCACACAAAATGCAACTTCTTGACCACGTGTCTATCGGCGTCCCCGATATTCAGCTAGCGCGTCTCTTTTACGATGCCATCATGACCGCTCTGGGCGCATGCAAGGTCTATGACCGGCCCACCGCACTCGGCTATGGCGAGCGTTGCAATGGGAGCGACACCGAATCAACTTTTCTTGCGGTATATCTGGATCCCGCCGAAGTCGGGACGAGCAAACGGCACTGGTGCTTCAAGGCCATTTCCCGTGAGCATGTAGATGCATTTTTCCACGCCGGACTGTCAGCGGGCGGGCAGTCTGAGGGCGATCCTGGATTGAGGCCGCATTACCATCGTGACTACTACGCGGCCTTTCTAATTGACCCCGCTGGCAATCGGGTCGAGGCCGTCTGTCACGCTGCTCCGTCAGAGAGCAAGTTCTCATGAACTCTCCGATCGTCGATTGACAGCTTGCGGCATTGTCTTGTGCTGCTCATATCGAACGCATCCGAGTCGTAGCCTTTGTCGGCGATGACCGCTCCCGTTCGCAGGTGTTCGACCAGTCCGTCCGCACACGAAATATCGGCGACCTGCCCCTCGGTGACGAGCAGTCGCAAGGGGCGCCCAGCTTCGTCTACGGCCAGATGCAGCTTGGTGCTCAGTCCGCCTCGCGAACGCCCGAGCGCTTGTGGACCGCTTTTTTTCGAGCCCCGGCCGAATGCCGGTGCGCGCGCACGATGGTCGAGCCGATCAGTATCCGCTTGATCCCGGTCTGGTCGGCCACCGCGTGGGCCACACGTTCCCAGGCCTCCTTTGCGCCGCCATCCGGAGAAGCGCATGTACGCGGTATGCCAGCGTCCGAAATCCTTCGGCAAGTCGCGCCACGGGTAACCGATAGAACATCGTGACGTTGTATGAAGGGTTCGCGGGAAGCTACCCGCCCGCCATCCATGCCGGAGATTCGCTGCAGCCCGAGTGCTTCGAATCGTTCTTTTGCAAGGAAATCCAAATATTCAATTGATTTTATCTTCCTTCGGGAGGCCGGGTTCGATCGGTAGGATGAACGTCATCGCCGATCGTCCGGCGTGGGCATAGCGGCCGCGCCGGATGATGGGATAAACGTCTTCCATACAAATTGCATCGCGAGGGAATATGAGATTTTTTCTGATTTCTTATTACAGGAACAGGAATATTGCCGTTTTGAGATGACGATCGTTCTTTCAAAGGTCTCAAAATCATTCGATTCGTCCAGCGGGCGCGTCGTCGCCGTCGATAACGTCGACCTTGCCGTAGCGGCTGGACAGATCTACGGCATCGTTGGCTACAGCGGGGCAGGCAAGAGCACCCTGATCCGCCTCCTGAATGGACTGGAGACCCCGACTTCCGGCTCCATCGTGGTCGCCGGCAAGGATATCGCCAAGGCGAGCGGCGCGGCATTGCGCCAGGCGCGGCTCGGTATCGGCATGGTGTTCCAGCACTTCAACCTGCTGTGGTCCCGCACCGTAAGCGAGAACATTGCATTCTCGATGCAGATCGCCGGCGTGGCGAAGTCACGTATCACGGAGCGCGTTGCCGAACTGGTCAGCCTGGTCGGCTTGCAAGGCCGGGAGGATGCTTATCCGGCCCAGTTGAGCGGAGGCCAGAAGCAGCGCGTCGGCATTGCGCGCGCGCTCGCCAACAGCCCGGCTGTCCTGTTGTGCGACGAGGCCACCTCGGCCCTGGATCCGCAAACCACGGACGCCATTCTCGATCTGCTGCTGGATATCAACCGCAGGCTCAATCTGACCATCGTGCTGATCACCCATGAAATGCATGTGGTGCGCAAAATCTGCCACCGCGTCGCGGTCATGGAGAATGGCCGCGTGGTCGAGGAGGGGCCGGTCCTGGACGTCTTCGCCAGGCCTGTGCAAGCGATTACCCAGCGCTTTGCCGGCCAGGTGTCCGATGTCGCGGGCGGGGAGGATACGTTCGATCCATCGCTGGCCTCACACCTCCCCGGCGCGATCGTCAAGCTGACATTGGCCGGGGGCCAGACCCGCCAGGCCGTGATTTCCGAAGCGATTCAGCGCTACGGTGCTGCTATCAGCTTCCTGCACGGAAAGATAACGCAGACGCGTAGCGGGGCCTTCGGTGAACTCTACCTCCGCGTGGAGAGCGGGCCGCAGCAGCTGGAAGACCTGCTGAAGCTGATCGGGGAGCGCGATATCGCAGCGGAGGTGATCCGGCATGCTTGAAGCCCTGTTCCCGCACCTGCAGCCAGGGCAACTGCTGGATGCTGCCTGCGAGACGCTCTATATGACCGCCCTGGCCGGGCTTGCAACCTTCCTGCTGGGATTGGCGCTCGGGGTCATCCTCTTCCTGACCGCCAGGGGGCAGTTGCTGGAGAGCCGTCCGGTGTATGCGCTCATCTCGGTTCTCGTCAATGTCTTCCGCTCGGTTCCCTTCATCATCCTGATCGTACTGCTGATCCCGTTCACCAAGTCGTTGATCGGCACCATCCTGGGAGCGGATGCAGCGCTGCCGGCCCTGATTGTCGGTGCCGCCCCGTTCTACGCCAGGCTGGTCGAGATCGGCCTGCGCGAAGTGGACAAGGGCGTGATCGAAGCCGCGCGTTCGATGGGCGCGAATACCTCCACCATCATTCTCCGGGTATTGCTGCCGGAGTCCTCGCCGGCACTGATTTCCGGCATCACCGTCACCCTGATCGCGCTGGTGAGCTATACCGCGATGGCGGGGGCCATCGGCGCCGGCGGGCTCGGAAACCTGGCCTATCTGGAAGGCTTTCAGCGCAACCACAACGATGTGACGCTGGTGGCAACGCTGGTGATCCTGGCCATCGTCTTCGCGGTCCAGTTCATCGGCGACATGCTTACCTCGATACTCGACAAACGATAACTTCAAAGGAAAAACATAATGAAGAAGCAAATCCTGATGCTGGCCCTGGTATCGGCAGCCGCGCTTGGCCTGGCCTCTTTCTCCGCCACCGCCAAGGATATCCAGCTGGTGGTCGGCGCCTCGAATGTGCCGCATGCCGATACTGGAGCAGGCCAGGCCGATCCTGGCGAAAGAAGGGATCGATCTGAAGATCCGGCGCTTCCAGGACTACATCCTGCCCAACACCGCGCTGGCCAGCGGCGATATCGAAGCCAACTACTTTCAACATGTGCCCTATCTGAGGAGCGTGCTCAAGGACCATGCCGATGACAAGAGCTATACCTTCGTCAGCGCGGGCGCGATCCATATCGAGCCGATCGGAATCTACTCGAAGAAATACAAGAGCCTGAAGGACCTGCCGAAGAACGGCAGGATCATCATGCGCGATGCGCAGGCGGAGGAGGGCCGTATTCTCGCCATCTTCGAAAGAGAGGGCGTCATCAAGCTGAAGCCGGGCGTGAACAAGGTGGACGCGCGCATTGCCGACGTGGTGGAGAACCCGAGGAGCCTGAAATTCCTGGCCAACGTGGAGGGGCCGCTGCTGCCGCAGATGTTCAATAACGGGGAGGGCGATGCGGTCGTGATCAACGCCAACTATGCCATCGACGCCGGCCTGAACCCGACCAAGGACCCGATTGCCGTGGAAAGCGGTGAGAACAACCCCTATGCCAACATCATCACGGTACAGAAGCGCGACCTGAACAAGCCCGAGATCAAGGCCCTGGTCAGCGCGCTGCATTCCAGGGAGGTGCAGGATTTCATCCGCAGGAAGTATAAGGGCGCGGTGATTCCGGTCAGCCAGTAGGCCGGTGGGCCGGCAAGCCATGCGCCGGGCGGTGCCGCTGCTGGCCGGCGAGCCGATGTGCTCATCGCTCGCCGGGGTCACCCGCGCGGATGCGGTCCCTCCCATGCCGCCATGAGCAGCCCGTCTTAGGAAATGCGTTTTTATTCGTTCTCAATCCGCCGGCGTCATTTCATAGTGGAGGCGTGATGGCTATAGGCGGTTGCCGTCAGCCACAAACCGTGCATCCGGCAGGGGCCGGCGACGGGCCGGCCAGGCTCAGCCACAGGCGCGGACAACATGCTGCAAGGAGAGCGTTTCATGACGACTGCATTGGAAGACAAGATCAAGCATCCCGTGCTGGAAGCCGCGCGCGGCGTAGCACGTTCCTCGGGCCTGCCATATGCCGGCCGCGTGACGCCGCAGCAGGCCTATGCGCTGGTCAGTGCCGGCGATGCGGTACTGGTCGACGTGCGCACCGTGGAAGAGCGCAAGTTCGTGGGCTATGTGCCCGACACGCTGCACGTGCCCTGGGCTACCGGCACCAGCCTGACCCGCAACCCGCGCTTCGTGCGCGAGCTGGAAGCCAGGGCCGGCAGGGACGCGGTGCTGCTGCTGCTGTGCCGCAGCGGCAACCGTTCCGCGCTGGCCGCGGAAGCCGCAACCAAGGCCGGGCTGCAGCATGTGTTCAACGTGCTGGAAGGGTTCGAGGGCGAGATCGACGAGCGCCGGCGGCGCGGCCAGAACGGCGGCTGGCGCTTTCATGACCTGCCCTGGATCCAGGACTAGGCGCGGCGCGCGCAACCGATAGCGGATACGCACAAAAAAGAACAAACCGCGCGAGCCAGCGCGGCCAACGCGGCCAACACAAGAATGGGGAGTGTCACTATGGCTGACTTCGGGATCGGCGGGATCGTGCTCGCCTTGCAGCAGGTGCGCCAGCAGTGGCGGGAAGGCCAGCAGCGCTTGCTGGAGCCGGGCGGGCGCGACCTGCCCTCGCGCGATGCGCTGGCGCAGGTGGTGGCTACGCTCAAAGGCGTGCTGTTCCCCATGCGGCTGGGGCCGCCCGATCTGCGCCAGGAGAGCGAGAACCTCTATATCGCCCATTCGCTCGATGCGGCGCTGCACGGGCTGCTGGCCCAGGCCCGGCTGGAACTGCACTATGCCGCGCGCCACGCCGAGCGCGACGAGGCCGCGCTGCGGGCCCGGCCGCTGGCGGTGGTGCGGGAGTTCGCTGCCGAGTTGCCGCGTATCCGCGGGCTGCTCGACAGCGATGTCCTGGCCGCTTTCCATGGCGATCCCGCCGCGGGCAGCGTGGACGAGGTGCTGCTGTGCTATCCCGGCATCCTGGCGATGATCCACCACCGTATCGCCCATGCGCTCTACGGCCTTGGCCTGCCGCTGCTGGCGCGCATCGTGGCCGAGCTGGCGCATGCCGAGACCGGCATCGATATCCATCCCGGCGCGCGCATCGGCGCAGGCTTCTTTATCGATCACGGCACCGGCGTGGTGATCGGCGAAACCACCATCATCGGCGAGCGCGTGCGCCTGTACCAGGCGGTCACGCTTGGCGCCAAGCGCTTCCCGCGCGATGCCACGGGGCAGTTGGAGAAGGGGTTGCTGCGGCATCCCATCGTCGAGGACGATGTGGTGATCTATGCCGGCGCCACCATCCTGGGGCGGGTCACGCTGGGCCGTGGCGCCGTGATCGGCGGCAATGTCTGGGTGACGCAGGACGTGGCGCCCGGCGCCCATGTCACGCAGGCCGTGTCGCGCAACGAGACCGCGCCGGCGCCGCCCGCGGACAGGCGCCAGGCCATCGAGGCGACCCTGTCATGACCGACCTCGTGCGAACCCTGGGCGCCGCCGTGCGCCAGCTGCGCGAGGCGCATTGCTGGTCGCAGGAAGCGCTGGCGGAGCATGCGGGACTCAACCGCTCGTATATCGGCGAGATCGAGCGCGGCAGCGCGATTGCCTCGATCGTCACGGTGGAGAAGCTGGCCGGGGCGCTGGGCGTACCGATCTCCTGGCTGTTGCGGGCCGGCGGCGCGCCGGCATCGCCGCGCGATGCCGGGACCGTCGGTACACGGCCGTAGCACCTTCCCGCAGCTTTGCCGCAGATCCCTGCGCATTGCCGTCTATAGCATGTTGAACGGTCCGGGCCGCCTCCCGATAATCGCCGCGGTAATAACGATTCCTGTTTTTCTCATATAGCTAACGGAGCAGCACATGTCGGTAACTGTGAGCGGCCAGACGGCGCTCGGCGATAACGCAGCACGGCAACTAGCCAATGCCACCAAGACCATTCCCCAGCTTGCCACCATCACGCCGCGCTGGCTGACGCATTTCCTGCAGTGGGTGCCGGTGGAAGCCGGCATCTACCGGCTGAACAAGGTGCAGGACCCGGAATCGGTCAAGGTGGCCTGCACCCAGCGCGACGACGAAGGCAAGCTGCCCCGCACCTTCGTCAACTATGAAGAGCAGCCGCGCGAGTATTTCCTGAATGCCGTCAGCACCGTGCTGGATGTGCATACCCGCGTGTCGGACCTGTACAGCAGCCCGCACGATCAGATCAAGGAACAGCTCCATCTCACCATCGAGACCATCAAGGAGCATCAGGAAGGCGAGCTGATCAACAACCCGGACTACGGCCTGCTGGCCAACGTGGCCGACGAGCAGCGCATCTTCCCGCTGACCGGCGCGCCCACGCCGGACGACCTGGACGAGTTGCTGAGCAAGGTGTGGAAGGAGCCCGCCTTCTTCCTGGCCCACCCGCTGGCGATCGCCGCCTTCGGCCGCGAATGCACGCGCCGTGGCGTGCCGCCGCCGACGGTCAGCCTGTTCGGCTCGCAGTTCCTCACCTGGCGCGGCATCCCGCTGATCCCGTCGGACAAGGTGCCGGTGGCCGACGGCAAGAGCAAGATCCTGCTGCTGCGCGTGGGCGACAAGCGCCAGGGCGTGGTCGGCCTGTTCCAGCCGGGCGTGGCGGGCGAGCAGGGCCCGGGCCTGTCGGTGCGCTTCATGGGCATCAACGACCAGGCCATCGCCTCGTACCTGATCTCGCTGTACTGCTCGCTGGCCGTGCATGCGCCGGATGCGCTGGCGGTTCTCGATGACGTGGAGATCGGCAAGTACCATGACTATCCTGACACCTACAAGTAATCCGGTGCCGGCCGACCCCTCGGCAGCGCTGCCGGGCGCCCCCGCGCTGCCGCCCGGCCTGCCCGATCCGGCCGCGCTGGCGCGCCTGGCGGGGCTGTTCTTGTCGGCGCTGCCGGGGACGTCGCCGGCAGCCGCGCAGTCGCTGCCGGTGGTGAACAATCCGGCGCCGCCGGGTACGCCGGTGGCGGGCCCTGGCGGCACCGGCACCGGCGTACCCGGAGCGGCGATCCCGCAGGGCCATGTGCCCGGCGCCAATCTGCTGCCGGCCGCGCCCACGCACGTGCTGTCGCTGCCCAACCGGGCGCCCGCGCTGCGGCCCACCGCCGTGGCGCAGAATGGCCTGCCCGATACGGTCGCCACGGTGGCGCCCGCGCTGGAGAGCCGCTTCGGCGGCCAGACGCTGGGTGTGCCGCACGCGGCGGCGCCTTCGCCCCACACGCCGGCTGCGCCTGCCTACTACTTCCTGGAGGGTGCGGGCCGCGACCTGCACGGCGGCCCGGCGGGACTGCGCGAGATCGCCACGTTCGGGGATCCGCTCTCGCTGCAGTTGCCGCAGCAGGGGCAGGGGGCGTACGGCCATGGCCACGCGGGCCCGGAAGCGCTGCCGCGGGCATTGTCTCCGGCAGGGGTGCCATTCGACGTCAACGCCATCCGGCGCGATTTCCCGATCCTGCAGGAGCGGGTCAATGGCCGCCAACTGGTGTGGTTCGACAATGCCGCCACCACCCACAAGCCGCAGTCGGTGATCGACCGGATCTCGTACTTCTATGCGCACGAGAACTCCAACATCCACCGCGCCGCCCATGCTCTGGCCGGGCGCGCCACGGATGCCTACGAGGCCGCGCGCAGCAAGGTGCAGCGTTTTATCGGCGCCGCCTCGCCCGACGAGATCATCTTCGTGCGCGGCACCACCGAGGCCATCAACCTGATCGCCAAGACCTGGGGCGCGCAGAACGTGGGCGAGGGCGACGAGATCATCGTCTCGCACCTGGAGCACCACGCCAATATCGTGCCGTGGCAGCAGCTTGCCGCGCAGACCGGGGCGAAGCTGCGGGTCATTCCGGTGGACGATGCCGGGCAGGTGCTGCTGGATGAATACCGCCGGCTGCTCAACGACCGCACCCGGATCGTCGCGGTGACCCAGGTCTCGAACGCGCTGGGCACCGTGGTGCCGGTCAAGGAGATCGTCGACCTGGCCCACCGGGCCGGCGCCCGCGCGCTGGTGGACGGCGCACAGTCGGTCTCGCATATGCGGGTGGACGTGCAGGCGATCGATGCCGACTTCTTCGTGTTCTCGGGCCATAAGGTATTCGGGCCCACCGGCATCGGCGTGGTCTACGGCAAGCGCGAGCTGCTGGAGGACATGCCGCCCTGGCAGGGCGGTGGCAATATGATTGCCGACGTGACCTTCGAGCGCACGGTGTTCCAGCCGCCGCCCAACCGCTTCGAAGCCGGCACCGGCAATATTGCCGATGCGGTAGGGCTGGGCGCCGCGCTGGACTACGTGGAGCGGGTGGGCATGGAGAACATCGCGCGCTACGAGCACGACCTGCTGGCGTACGCGACCCACCTGTTGCAGCCCATTCCGGGTGTGCGGCTGGTCGGCACGGCGCGCGACAAGGCCAGTGTGCTGTCCTTCGTGCTCAAGGGCTATGAAACCGGGGAAGTCGGCCGTGCGCTCAACGAGGAAGGCATCGCGGTGCGCTCGGGGCATCACTGCGCCCAGCCCATTCTGCGGCGCTTCGGGGTGGAGGCCACGGTGAGGCCGTCGCTGGCCTTCTACAACACCACGGACGAGGTGGACCAGCTGATTTCGGTGGTCAGGCGGCTTTCCGGGCGACGCTAGGTGGGAAACGCGGGGTGCAAAGGCAAAGATACCCGCACAAATGGGGCATGAATTGGCACGCGCCCTGCGTTTTCTCCTAAAATCCGCTATCTTCTCACCTTGATCGGCGCGCCTTCCTGCCTTCGGACCGGAGCCGCCTTGTTGAACGCAACCGGCAAGCTATCGCCCAGCCACTGGCATCAGGCCCACCGTCGCCGGCGCTATACAGCGCGTTTCGCGCTTTTTTATGAGCAATCTCAACCAGCAAGCCATCCTCTCCGTCCATCACTGGACCGACACGCTCTTCAGCTTCACCTGCACCCGCGACCCCGGCTTCCGTTTCGAAAACGGCCAGTTCGCCATGGTTGGCCTGGAAGTGAATGGCCGTCCACTCCTGCGTGCCTACAGCATCGCCAGCGCCAACTACGAGGAAACGCTCGAGTTCTTCAGCATCAAGGTGCCTGACGGCCCGCTGACTTCCCGCCTGCAGCACTTGAAGGAAGGCGACCAGATCTTCGTTGGCAAGAAGCCCACCGGCACGCTGCTGGTCGACAACCTGCTGCCGGGCAAGACCCTGTGGCTGCTGGCGACCGGTACCGGCCTGGCCCCGTTCCTGTCGATCATCCGCGACCCGGAAGTGTATGAGCGCTATGACAAGGTCGTGCTGACCCACACCTGTCGCTATGTCGAGGAACTGGCCTACCGCGAGCTGATCTCGGAGCACCTGCCGCAGCACGAGCACCTGGGCGACCTGATCCGTGAAAAGCTGGTTTATTTCCCCACCGTCACCCGCGAGGAGTTCGACAACAAGGGCCGCATCACCGACCTGATCGCCTCTGGCGAATTGTTCGAGCGCCTGGACGTGGCACCGTTCTCGCTGGAGAACGACCGCATCATGCTGTGCGGCAGCCCGGATATGCTCAAGGACATCCGCGCCATGCTGACCGAGCAGGCGTTCACGGAAGGCAATATGAGCGAGCCGGGGCATTTTGTGCTTGAAAAGGCATTTGTAGGCTGAGTGCCGCACGGGCCTGCTACCTTCGGGACCCGGCCAGGCCCGCTTGAAAGCCCGGTTGTGCCGCAGTCCCGCGCGCTTGGCAAGGCGCACGGCCGCGGCGCCATGCCGGCCTTCCGCATGCCTGCGAACGGCTCCGCCCAGGAGCCGTTTTGTGTTTCTGGCCTTCCGAGGCTTTCCGGTTTTTTCCCGCCTTTCTAGTCCTGCTGACGGGACATCGCCCAGACATAGAGACCGAAGCTGGCCAGGAACACGCCGGCCAGATGCGCCCACGCCGGCGCCGTGCCAAGCGCCAGCCAGAGCCCGGCCGTGCCGGCCATGGCCCCTGCCAACCCTTTCCATCGTCCGGCCTGCGATAGCCGCCTGTGGGCGCCGTCGGGCCTGGTGCCGCTTCCCAAACCTGCGCCCGGCTCCGGCAGCGTAAGCGCTGAAAGCACATCGGTTTCGCCGAAGCCGCGCGTTGCCTGCGCTGCCTGGCCGGCATCGATGGCCGGGGTGATGAAGTGCTCGGGGTGGTTCATGCTGCGCCGGCGCCGCCATGGCGCTTTTCGATGGTCCGGCCCCAGCTTAGAGCGGGCGCCACGCCGCGCGAACGAAGAAAATCCGCTATCGATATGCGGTGGGCGAGGCGTGCCGGCAGCGTCCGGCGCGGGCCGCCCGTGCCGCCCGTGCCGGTATCAGGCCCGCTGCAAGGCTGCCCGCAGCGCTTCGCCCAGGCGCGCCAGCGGGCGCGACAGCCGGCTCGCCGGCGTGTGATGCACCAGCCAGGCCGTGACGCGCGGCGTGAAATCCTCGGCTTCGACGACCCGCAGCGCGTCCCGCCATGCGCTGTGGGCCAGCGCGGAAGGCGTCGCCAGCCCGATGCCGAGCCCGCGCGCCACCAGCGAAAGCCGCAGTTCCGTGCTGTGCGCTTCGATGCCGATGCGCAAGGGTAGCCGCTGCGCGCTCAGGCGCTGGCGGATGGCGCTGCGGAAGCCGCAGCCGTCCTGGTTGAGGATCCACGGGTAGGCGGCCAGATCGCGCAGGGCGGCGGCCGGTGGCAGGGCCAGGTCCCTGGCCGCCACCAGCAGGATGTCCTGCATGCCCAGATCCTCCGCTTCCAGGCCATCAGGCGGGGCCGTGCCTTCGGGCAGGCAGAAGGCCGCCGCATCGATCTCGCCGCGGCGGCATTGCTCGGCCATGGCCGCCGGCCACCCGGTGGTGATGCGCTGGACCAGGGCGGGGAACTCGCGGTGGAGCTGGTCGATCGGCTCGGCCAGCGCGATCTCCGAGAGGTAGGGCGTGATGCCAAGGCGGAATTCGCCGCCCACCTCGGCGTCGGCCGAGAGGCCGGCGCGCAGGTCGTCGATGGCGCGTAACACCCGGCGGCCGTGCGCGTAGGTTTCGCGCCCGGCGGTGGTGGGCCGCAAAGGCTTGGACTGGCGGTCGAGCAGCACCGTGCCCAGCAGTTCCTCCAGGCTCTGTATGCGGCGGGTGATGCCGGGCTGGGTAAGGTGCAGGCGCGATGCGGCGCCGACGATGGAGCCCGTTTCCACGACGGCCAGGAAGGCCTCCAGGTCATGCAGGTTCATACTCATCTCGCATATTAACCATGATGCATATTCAATGGATAGATTATATTTACTACGCATATAATCGCCAATCCCGAGCTTGCCGGTGCGCGATGCCCGCCGCGCCAGCCGCATCCCTACAAGGAGTTGGCGCATGACAACACTGGTGAACGCCACCATTCCCCGCACCCTCGATCGCCTGGTCGAGCGCTTCAGCGCCAGCCCGGCAACCCGTATCGAGGCGTGGCTGTTCGAGGACGAAGCGGCACGCCGCACGGCCGAGCGCCGGCTTGCCGCGGCCGGCACGCAGGCGCGGCTGCGCAGCGCCTATAAGCCGTTGCTGCATTTCTTCCTTGAGGAGGTGGCGGCGGCGCGGCCCCGGCGCGTGGCGATCCGCACGCCGGCCGGGGATGCCCGGCGCTTCCGCCTGGAAGCCTATCCACTGGCCGGCCTGCTGGCCGACACCGAACTGGTGTTCACGGCGGGCGACGAACCACTGCACGGCTATGTCGAGATCGATGGCGAGGCGCAGCGCGTCTTCGTGCCGCATCGCGCCGACGGTTCCATCTGCGGCTGGCTGCGGGTCTGGCAGGACGGGCAATGGATCGAGGACGGGCCCCTGCAGACCGATTTCGAGGCCGCTTACGCCGTGGCGATGGATGCGGTGCGCGCCCACACCTGGTCCAGGTCAACACCGTATTTCGATACGCTGGAGATCGACATTGCCACCGGCGGCATCGAGCGCCGCCTGCCTTACCATGACGAGTGCATCAGCACCCGCGAAGCGCTGCACGAGGACCTTTACTTCTCGGTGCTCGCCTTCTTCCAGCGCCGCGCGGGCGTGCCGGATGGCGACCGTACCCTGCAGCCGGGCCAGATCGTGCCGCGCCTGCGCGCCGCCGAGGGGCCCACGCAGGTGCGCGTGGCGCTGCTGTCCCATCCCGCCGTCACGCCGGAAAGTGGCCGGGCGCCCGCGCTGGAGAGCCTGGACCGCCCGCTTGCGCCCGGCGAGGTGGAGCGGGAAATGGAGGCCCTGGCCGCGGCTGGCGGTACGCGTTTCGGCGTGCCGACCGCGCAGGGGCGGCAGGTGCTGGGCCTCCATGTGGCAGGCGCCTTGCCCGGACTGGTGGTGACAGGCGGGCAGCATGCCAACGAGACTTCCGGGGTGGTCGGCGCGCTGCGCGCGGCCCGGGCGCTGGCGCAGCGCGCCGGCGCGCACTTCGCGGTGATCGCCTCGGAAAATCCCGATGGCTCGGCACTGCATCTGGCCCTGCGCGAGGACAATCCGCGCCATATGCTGCACGCCGCGCGCTACTCGGCGCTGGGCGACGATCTCGAAGCCCGCGCCGCGCCGCCATACGGCGAGAAGGCGGCCCGCCTGGAGGCCATCGAGCGCACCGGCGCCCGCCTGCACCTGAGCCTCCACGGCTACCCGGCGCATGAATGGACGCGTCCGCTCAACGGTTATATCCCGCAAGGCTTCGAGCAGTGGACCATCCCGAAGGGCTTCTTCCTCATCCTGCGCCACCATGCCGGCCTCAATGGCATGGCCTTCCTGCAGGCGCTCACGGCCGAACTGGCCAGCGATCCCAAGCTCGCCGCATTCAACGCGCGCTGCCTGGCGACCTGGCACGCGCACTATGGCGAGATGCCGCTACCGGTGCTGCATGGCATTCCGTGCATGGTGATGGAAGACCATCGCTCCACGGTGCCGTTCACGCTGGTACCGGAGTTCCCCGACCAGACCGTCTATGGGGATGCCTTCCGGCTGGCGCACACCACGCAGATGCGCACCGTGCTGGCGGCGGCGGAGCTTTATTGGCGAGGGTTGCTGGATGGGGAGGCCGTTCTGGCCTGACCAGAACCGGTCTGGATCGGCGGCCAGTGCTACATCGGCCAACTGGTCGACTGGTTCGGCGGCTATTCCGCCAAAGACGGATTGTTCGCGCAACTCTGGCTGCGCAAGCCGGAGGAGGGCGGGCAGGCGCAATCGTATTCCGTGCGCGGTATCCGCACCGCCGTCGCGGGCGGGGCCGAGATCTCGACCGGCAGGGTGGAAAGCGACAACGGCATGTAGCAACCTGAAGCCACCCGCGCGCCAGCGGGAAGCGGGGTGCAGGCATGGCGCGGCCGCAGCGCCATGCAGAGCCGTGCCCGGGGGGTGGCATACATGTGATGTATAGTATGCTTCGCGGCTCGCCCGGAAGACCTGGATCGAGAAACCCTGCGTTTGAATGAATAGAGAGAGATTAGAGAGAGATGAAAAAGAAGATTTCTGCATTCCTGATGGCTGCAAGCATGACCGCGCTCTCCGCTCCGGCGCATGCACAAGCAGACCCGGCTGCGCTCAAGGGAATGTATGACATGTCCCGCAACGTCGCCGGCCTCACCAGCTACTGTGTGGGAAAGGGCTTCCTGAAGGAGGATAGCGTCAGGAACGCCAGGAAGATGGTGGGTCTGATCGCCGCGATCCCGGGCGTAGACACAAGCGGGGGCGACGCCAGCGAGGCCATAGGTCTGCGCGGTAAGGTGCAGATGGCTGACGGCAAGGAAGAAGGGATTGAAAGCAGCAAGCTTGGCGCCAAGCAGTGGTGCAAGGAAGCGGCACAAGGCGTGTCGAACGGCTTGAAGAGCGCTGCCGCCGGCTAGTCGCGCTGCCGCGGAATATAGCCTTGCGCTGTCCGAACCGGCGCCATCGGCAAGATGGCGCCGGTTCCGTGCCAGCCGCGCCGCACCGGCATACCGTTGAACCGGTCCACGATGTCCCCCGATGAAGGCGGCGTTTTGGCATGGGCAAGCGTGACGGGCAGGGAGGCCGGCGCGATCGGTGCATGGCGTGTGGCGGAGGCGGCAGGTTTAACCGCTGCGGCGGGCAGCCCTGCAAATCCGCATATCGACCCTCGTTCTTATTCCTTAAGGATCGGACCGGCGCGGCGTATGTTCATGTCTTGTCAGTGCGGTGCCGGGCTTGATGGCACCGCAGCCTTGGCAAAACCAGGCACAAACCAGGGACAGGAGCCTACGATGAGCGTCGAGATCATTGGCATGATCCAGAGCCAGAAACAGTCGGAGATCCATCCGGCCAGCGGACCGGTGGTGGATCGCGACTATGTGCGCGTCTTTGCGCAAGCGCATGAGAACGCCGGCTTCGACCGCGTGCTGGTGCCGCATCACTCCACCGGCCCGTCGGCCACGCTCACCATCTCCTATGCGGCCGCGGTGACGGAGCGCGTGCATTTCATGCTGGCCCATCGCCCGGGTTTTACCGCGCCGACGCTGGCGGCCAGGCAGATCGCCTCGCTCGACCAGTTCAGCGGTGGCCGGCTTGGCGTGCACTTCATCTCCGGCGGTTCGGACCCGGAGCAGCAGCGCGACGGCGATTTCCTTGGGCACGATGATCGCTACGGGCGCACCGACGAGTACCTGGGCATCCTGCGCCGTATCTGGACCGAGGAAAAACCGTTCGATCACGAAGGCAGGCACTACCGTTTCAGGCAGGGTTTTTCCGAGGTCAAACCCGTGCAGCAGCCGCATGTGCCGATCTTCTTCGGCGGTGCGTCGGAGGCGGCGATCGATGTGGCCGGCCGCCACGCCGATGTCTATGCGCTGTGGGGCGAATCGCTCGAGCAGGTGCGCGACATCACCACGCGCGTGCGCGCCGAAGCGGCCCGGAACGGCCGGCAGGTGCGCTTCTCGGTCTCGTTCCGGCCGATCCTGGCCGAAACGGAAACGCTGGCGTGGGCGCGCGCGGACGGCATCCTGGCGCAGACGCGCCGCCTGCGCGATGCCGCTGGCCTGGGGCAGGGCGGACCCCAGCAAAGCGAAGGCGCGCGCCGCCTGCTGGCCGCCGCCGAGCAGGGGCCGCGCGTGGACAAGCGCCTCTGGACGGAGCTCGCCAGGCTGACCGGCGCGCGCTCCAACTCCACCGCGCTGGTGGGCACGCCGGAGCAGGTGGCCGATGCGCTGCTAGATTACTACGATCTCGGCGTGACCACCTTCCTGATCCGCGGCTTCGATCCGCTGGAAGATGCCGTGGACTATGGCCGCGAGCTGATCCCGCGCGTGCGGGCGCTGGTGGCGCAGCGCGAAGCGGCGGCGGGTGCCGGCCGCAAGGCAGCCTGAAGGGGATGGCGAGCGGCAATATGACGGCATCCCGAAGACGATTCCTGCGCTTCGGCGCGGCGGCAGCGGCAGGCGCGGCCTTGCCGCTCTGCGTTTCCGCGCAGGGCCGCCCCGTGCTCCGGGCCGGCGACCAGAAGGGCGGCCTGCGTGCCTTGCTGGAAAGCGCGGGCGAGCTGAAGGGGCTCGCCTACGACATCCAGTGGACCGAGTTTCCCGCCGCCGCGCCGCTGGCCGAGGCGCTCAACGCGGGGGCGGTGGACTCGGGCCCCATCGGCGACGCGCCGGCCATCTTTGCGCTGGCAGCCGGCACGCCCATCAAGATCATCGGCGCCAACCGCTCGGATCCGTTCGGCACGGCCGTGCTGGTGCGGGCGAATTCGCCCCTCAGGACGGCGGCCGATCTGCGCGGCAGGAACATCGGCACGAATCGCGGGTCGATCGGCCATTTCGTCGCGCTGAAGGCGCTGGAGTCGGCCGGCCTCAAGCCGGAGGACGCTAGCCTGCGCTTCCTGCCGCCGGCGGACGCCAAGCTTGCGCTGGTCAATGGCTCCATCGATGCGTGGGCCACCTGGGAGCCCTATACGGCGCTGGCGGAAACCAGCGGGCATGCCCGTGTCCTGGTCAGCGGCCGGGGCCTGTGGTCCGGGCTCAGCTATCTCGCGGCGACGGACAGCGCGCTGGCCGCCAGGCGCGAGCTGCTGGGCGATTTCCTTCAACGCGTGGTGCGCGCGCAGGTCTGGTCGTACCAGCATGTGGACAGCTTCTCGGCGGCGCTGGCGCGCATCATCGGCATTCCGCCGGAGGCGGCCCGGCTGCAGTTCGAGCGGCGCCGCACGCAATGGCGCAATATCGACGCGCAGGTGATCGCCGAGCAGCAGCGTACGGCGGATTTTTACCTGAAGGCCGGGCTGCTCAAGCAGCGGCTGGATGTGCGGACCACGTTCGATACGCGCTTTCCGCTGCCCGCATAGCGCAGCACGCCACGCGCCCGGCAATCCGCCTGGATGCTTAGTGCAGCGGCGGGGCGAGGTCGGACCCGGTCAAGCTCACGACTCGGTTGCGGCCACCGCGCTTGGCCTCGTACAGCGCCGCGTCCGCATGCCCATATGCCTGATCGAAACCCGTTCCGCGCGGGCTCCAGCTGACGCCGAAACTGGCCGTGATCTGCATGCCGGGGGGCACGGCGAACGCATGGCCCGCAATATGCAGCCGCATGCGTTCCGCCAGGCCAACCGCGGCGTCGAGCGAAAGCCCGGGCACCAGTGCCGCGAACTCCTCGCCGCCGACCCGGCCGATCATCCCGGCGTCCTGCACCGTCCGCTCCAGGCAGCCGACGACGCCACGGATCACGGTATCGCCGACCGGGTGGCCGAGCGTATCGTTGACCCGCTTGAAGTGGTCGATATCGAGCACGATCAGGGCGAGGCTGCCGCCGGCGAGGATGATGCCAGCCTGCTCGATGATCGCACCGCGATTCAGCGCGCCGGTCAGGGTGTCGCGCGTGGCGCGGAACTCCAGCTCGCGCGCCAGTTCCTGCAGGCGATGGTTGAGCCGGTTCATCTCCAGCTCTTCCCGGTCGCTGCGCCGTATCAGTCGGCGCGTCTCGCGCATCAGCCGCTCGTAATAGGCAATCAGCTGGCCGAGCGTGTCGCGGTACGCTTCGCTGCCGGCATGGGGATTGCCGAATACTGCCTTGGCGCCAGCCAGGACGCTGTTTTCCGAATCGAAAAGGTCGGGCTCGGTCATCCGCGGGTCAGCTCGCCGTGGTGGCGTGGTCGAAGAATTCGATGGCCGGGAAATCGGCGTGCAGTTCCTGGCCGAACTCCAGGATCGTATCGTCGTCCACGTCGTGATACCAATGCAGGATCACCCGGTTGCCCTTGTCGGCCGCATCGTTCATGGCGTCGAACATGCTGAACAGCACCTTGGTGCTGGAGCTGTTGAAATACGTCAGCGCGACGTGGACCGTGACCTCGGCGCCTTCGCAGGCGGCCAGGTAGCGGCGCAGGCGGACGATCACATCGCCATAGAACGCGGCGGCGTTTTCCGGATAGGACTCGCCCTTGAGCGACAGCGTATGCTGCCCGAAATCGAAGCTCACCTCGGGCGATGTCGGTGTGGCGGCAATGAACAGGTTTTCCATTACTTTCCCTTTTTCATCCCGTTCAGATCGTGGCGGTGAGGTGGAACATCGTCGACACCGGATCGGTGTCGATAGGCTGGAAGCTGTATTCGAGCGGGGCGCTGGCGTCGCGCGCCACCGTCAGGAAACCCAGGCCGGCACCCTTGCTGCCCTCCGGCGCTTCGGCACGCATGGTTTCCTTGTAGGCCTGCTTGATCTGTTCCAGCGTCATGGTGCGCAATGGCTCCAGCGCGGCGCGAAGCTGACCGACCCTGGCGATCGCCACCGGATTGGAGCACATCAGCCGGTAGCGGTCGTCGAGCATGCTGATGCAGACCGAGCCGTGCCGCAACTGATTGGTGTCCTGGGTTGGCGGCGTGAGCGCGTCGGACGAGTAGTGCACGATATTCTGCGCCATCTCGACAAACGAGGAGAACAGCTTGCGCCGGGTCGTGCCATCGACGCCGGTGATCGTCAGCTGCAGCCGGACCGCGTCGGACATCGCCGCGATAATGTTTTGGGAGAAATATCCGACGTAGTAGAAGATCACGTTGCGTTCACGGGCCATATCGAAGAATGCCCCATATTCGTTGTCAATCGAAGTACCGTTCATATCAGGGCTATTGGACGCGAAAGCAGAAGAAGGTGAGATCGTCACGTCGGCGATGATGGCCTTGCCAGGCACGGTACCGGTCCAGCACGGCCTGGTTGAGTTGCGCGGCGCTGGCATGCCGGTTGGCGCGGATCGCCTCGCGGATGCGGCGCTTGCCAAAGGCGATTTCCCGGGGGCCGCCGATCTGGTCGATCAGCCCATCGGTGGTCACGAACACCACGCTGTCCGGCTGTGTCTGGACGAGGCGGTTCTGCCAGGCGAAATCCATGTCGGTGTCGACATAGCCGACCCCCATGCGTTCGCCGTCCACCATTTCCCCTTCTTCGTCGCCGGGATGGAGCACGAACAGGGCGCTCTTGGCGCCGGCGAAGGAGAGTCGGCGGCTGGCGTTGTCGTACCAGAAGAACGCGGCATCCATGCCGTCGTTCGATTCGGGCGCACCGTCATGGGCTTCCGTCTGTCCCAGCATCTGCTTGATGCCGCGGTTGACCGCCATCAATAGTGCGCCGGGATCGCGCGGACCCCGCTGCTCGATGGCCTGGATCAGGATGGACGAGGAAATCAGCGTCATGAACGCGCCCGGCACGCCGTGGCCGGTGCAATCGGCCAGCGCGGCGAACCAGCCGTCGTCGAAGGCGGCAAAGTGATAAAAGTCGCCGCCGACCACATCGCGCGGCTCCCACACCAGGCCCGCATCGCCAAGGGTGCGGGCGAGCGCCTCGCGCGAGGGGCGCAGCATCGAGCGCTGGATGGTGCTGGCATAGTCGATGCTGTGCATGATCTGCCGGTTCTTCTCGGCCTGCATGTCGGCGACCGCGCGCATCAGCTGCAAGCCATGCCCGATGCCGAGGAAGCGGCCGTCCTGCGCGACGATGAAGCCGTCGGCGAGCGCTTTTTCGCCGTATTCGACGGCCTTGAACGTCAGGGCCTCGATGCTCATCCCGGCATCGACCACCAGCGGCTCCTTGTCCATGAAGGCGATGCAACTCTTGCGGTCGTAGAGCTCGCGATGATAGGGCTTGCTCATCTGCGACATGAAGATCGCACGGTTGATCAGGCCGATCGGCCTGTCATCCTCGGTCACCGGCAGGCTGGCGAGATCCCGGTGCTTGCCGAACACATCCAGGACTTCCTGGTTGTTGTGCCCGGTGGTCACCGATGGCGTGGCAACGCACAGATCCTCGGCACAGGGCTGCCGGAAGCGGGAGCGAGCCACATGGGAGTCAACCGGGACGTCAGACATCGCCAGGCCATTCGGATTATTGGGAAGGCGCCGATTGTATGTCGCTCACATGTCGCTTATGTGACACTTGATCAAGGCCAGGCGGCCCGGGCCGATCAATCGGCCGGCGCGGTAGCGTCCTTGAGGGCGCGCGCATCGTATTCGCGCATGGCGTCGGCGGCGCGGCCCTTGCCCAGCACGCGGAAGCTGGCCGGATCGGCGCCGTCGATCGCCACCAGGCTGATGTAGCCGACGATGTAGGCGTGCTTGCGGTCGCGCGCGAAGTCGTGATCCAGGAATTCGAGGGTGGGCAGGTGGACGCGCCTGGCCGATACCGGGCGGCGGCCGAAGAAAAGCTGGTCGCCGGCCAGCAGGAAGCCCGGGTGGGGCACCTGCAGGGTGTCATGCGGCACGCCAACCTTGAGCGGCTTGCCGTCGCAGAACAACTGGTCCGCGTCCCAGGCATAGCAACCTTCGAGCCGCAGCGCCTGCGGGGCCACGCCTTTCTTCACCGTGCCCAGATAGAACGCGCGGCCGGCGTCGCGGGCCCAGCCGCCACGCAGCACCGTGAAGGCGGCGGGATCGACCTTGCGCAGGGCCTGCGGCGTTTCGTAGTGGTTCGGCACAAAAAACACGGTGACGCCGTCGCTGACATAGTGCTCGTCGAGTTGCCGCAGTCCGGTGATCGGTTGCGTGGAGAGCGGGATCAGTTCGCAGTGGCCCTCGCCGCAGCTGTAGAGCCAGTGAATGCCGCGGGCATCGCCGCAGAACACGCCGGGAAGGCCGTGGACCAGCCGCAGTTCGTGCGCGGCGAAGCTGTCCGGGTCGAGCCCGGTCAGGCGGTGGCCGCCGTACTCGACTTCCCGTGGGCGCGCGGCCGGCGCCTGCAGGCGGTGCCACCAGTAGTCCTGCAGCGCCGGAAGGGCGGTGAAGAAATCCCGCCATCGCTCTGCCTCGCCGTTGTCGATCACGGTCTGGCGCTTGCCGTGGTCGATGGGACCGATCCTGTCGGTCATCTGAAGCGGGCCGTCGCCGTTGGGCGCCACCACAAAGCTGGCCCGGTCAGCCTCGATGCGGCGGCCATGATAGTAGACGTGGCTGGCATCGGCGATATAGCTCCCGTCGAAGCCCACCACGGTGGCGCCGTCGGCGCCGGCGATGCGCTTGCCGTTGAGGTAGGCCGCCTCATGGTCCACCGCGTAGTAGGCATGCACGCATTCCACGGGTTCCAGGGGGCCGTTCTCAGGCCATCGCCACCCCTGGTAGGCCAGCGGGCGGAAGGCCTGCGGGCTGCGGGTGCGGATGGTCTTGCCAGTGATGTAGTAGGCCTGGCGGGCATCGCGGGCGTAACGCTCGTTGAGGACCTCGAAGGTGGCCAGGTCGGGGTCTTCGATACGGTAGAAATAGTAGTAGACGGAGCCGCTGCCCTGCTGCGCCTGCACGATGACGTGCTCGCCATCGGTGAACCAGCGCCCGGCGATGCAGCGGAATGCCCGGGGATGCGCGACGGGCAGGGGGCTGCCGTCTTTGGCCCAGAGCGGCCGGCCGTGCCAGAGCACGGTATCGCCGTCGATGCAGTACGAGGGATGGTTGGTGGGCTGTAGCTTGGCTGGCATCGGAAGACCTTGGGGCCGGGTGGAGCAAGGTCGACATGTTAAACCGTCGATCCGGGTTGGCAAGGGCCGGCAACTGGCTGCAGTCGGGTTCAACCGCAATTAACCGCCAGGAATGCAACCCAACCGCGAAGATGTGCCGGCCGCTTGCGGCCGGCACGCCAGACAGGCAGGATGTGCACGGTAGACTTGCCGGATGCGCGTATTGCGGCGGTACTGCGCCGCACCGGGTTGCCTGGCTCCCACCTGGCTCCCATATCCCGGCCCTTTATCTGCCGTCGCTCCCATGGATGGACGGGCCCGCAATCGGAAATCGGAAGCCGGAAGGCGGATCGCCCCCCCGGACCGGACTGACCCGGATCGAATGAACTGGAGACCCTATGCCGTACATGTTGCTGATCGTCGAACCCGTGGGCCAGCGTGCCGAACGCACGCCGGAAGAGGGGCGCCAGGCCTACGCCAGCATGACGCAGTTTGCCGGCGGCCTGACCGAACGTGGCCTGCTGCTTGGCTGTAACTCGCTCACATCGGACGCCAGCGGCGTTCGCGTGCAGGTGCGCGCAGGCCGCCGCGACCTGCTCGATGGTCCCTTTGCCGAGGCCAAGGAGATGATCGGCGGCTACTTCCTGCTCGACTGCGCCACACAGGACGAAGCGATCGCCATTGCCGCCGAGTGTCCCGCCGCGGCCTGGTGCACGGTGGAAGTCCGCGAGGTCGGGCCTTGCTTCCTGTGATGCCGTCGCCTGCATTCGCGCGGCTTGTTAGGTAGTTACCCTAGGTTCCCAGGTTTTCCCGCATCGGCTGTCGATCCGGCGGAGCGTGGTTCGTCGTACCGGTAAGCGCCACCGGAACCGGATGGCGCCAAGACCGGCAATCGAAAGCGCAAGGAGAACCGCAATGCGATTCATGATCCTGGTAAAAGGCACGCAAGGCACTGAAGCCGGCACGATGCCGGAAGAAGGGCTGATGGCCGCCATGGCGGCCTACCATGAGGCACTGGCAAAAGCGGGCGTGCTGCTCGACGCCGCCGGGCTCAAGCCCACCTCTGCCGGCTGGCGCATCCGCTATGCCGGCGGCCAGCGCACGGCCATCGACGGGCCGTTCACGGAGTCAAAGGAACTGGTGGCGGGTTACACGCTGATCCAGGTGCGCAGCCGGGAAGAGGCGATGGAATGGGCGCGGCGTTTTCCCGCGCCCCATGGCGAAATGGCCGACGGCGAGATCGAGGTGCGGCAGTTGTTCGAACTGGAGGATTTCGAGCCCGGCCAGGCGGTGGAGCGCTTGCGCGACCTGGGCGTGGGCCAGCACTGAAATTTTCCGCCTATCCTAAACCGAAGCGGACGGGCAAACACGCGCGGGCCTCCGGATTACGCGCTGTCGCCAAACAGGAAAAATCATGCACAAACAAATCTACGTCAATCTACCCGTGGCCGACGTGCAGCGCTCGCAAGCCTTTTTCAAGGGACTGGGCTTCAGCTTCAACCCGCAGTTCACCAATCAGAACGCCGCTTGCATGGTGATCGGCGAGAACATCCACGCGATGCTGCTGGTCAGGGAATTCTTCCAGACCTTCACCACCCGGACGCTGTGCGATACCACGCAGAGCACAGAGGTGCTGATCTGCATTTCCTGCGAGAGCCGCGCCGAGGTGGACGACCTGGTTGCCAGGGCGGTGGCCGCCGGTGCTACGTCGCCACGCGCGCCGCAGGACCACGGCTTCATGTACGGCCACGGTTTCGAGGATCTCGATGGGCATATCTGGGAGCTGGTGTACATGGAGCCGTCGGCGGCGGGCCAGGCTTGAGGCGCGCGGCGCTCGCAATATGACCACTGTGCCAATGCATCGGGCGATCGAAGCCGTATGGCGGATCGAATCCGCCAGGGTCATCGCCCACGTCGCGCGCGTGGTGCGCGACGTGGGCCTGGCCGAGGAACTGGCGCAGGACGCGCTGGTAGCCGCGCTGGAGCGCTGGACCGACACGGGCGTGCCGGACAACCCGGGGGCCTGGCTGATGACCACCGCGAAAAACCGCGCGCTCGACTACCTGCGCCAGCAGGCGCTGCACGCGCGCAAGCACGAGCAGATCGGCCAGGATCTCGAAGCGCTGGAGGCGCATGTGGTGCCGGATTTCGTCGATGCCCTCGATGCCGCCCGCGAGGACGATATCGGCGACGACCTGCTGCGCCTGATCTTCACCGCCTGCCACCCGGTGCTCTCCACCGACGCGCGGGTGGCCATGACGTTGCGCCTGCTGGGCGGGCTCTCCACCGGGGAAATCGCGCGGGCCTTCCTGACCCCGGAGGCGACCATTGCCCAGCGCATCGTGCGCGCCAAGCGCACCCTGGGCGCGGCGCGCGTGCCTTTCGAGGTGCCGGGGCCGCAGGCGCGCGCGCCGCGCCTGGCTTCGGTGCTGGAGGTGATCTACCTGATTTTCAACGAGGGTTATTCGGCTACCGCCGGCGATGACTGGATGCGGCCCGCCCTGTGCGAGGAAGCGCTGCGCCTGGGCCGCACCCTGGCCGGGCTGGCGCCGGAGGAAAGCGAGGTGCACGGGCTGGTGGCGCTGATGGAGATCCAGGCCTCGCGCACGCACGCGCGGGTGGACGCGCAGGGGCGCCCGGTGCTGCTGCTCGACCAGGACCGCGGCCGCTGGGATCCACTGCTGATCCGGCGCGGGCTGGCCGCGCTGGAGCATGCGCAGGTGCTTGGCGGGGCGCTGGGGCCATATGCCCTGCAGGCGGCGCTGGCCGCCTGCCACGCCCGCGCGCCGGTCGCCGCGCAGACCGACTGGGCACAGATCGCCGCACTCTACGATGCGCTTTCCCAGGTGGCGCCGTCCCCGGTGGTGGAACTGAACCGCGCGGTGGCGGTGGGGATGGCATTCGGTCCCGAAGCCGGCCTGGACATCGCCGATGCGCTCACGGCGGAACCGTCGCTGGCGAAGTACCACTTGCTCCCCAGCGTGCGTGGCGACCTGTTGTTCAGGCTCGGCCGCCTCGACGAGGCGCGCGCCGAGTTCGAGCGCGCCGCCGCCATGACCCGCAACGCGCGCGAGCGTGAATTCCTGCTGGGGCGGGCGCGGGAAGCAGGCGCGGCGCGTTGCCGGCCTACCAGCGCGTGCTGATGCTGCCGATGATGGTGCGGCCGTTGCCGTAGTAGCACTGCACGCTGGAGTTGCAGCCGGCCACGTATTCGCGGTTGAACAGGTTGGACGCATTGAGCTGCAGCCGCCAGCGCGGGCCGATATCCGCATGGATCGCCGCATCGAAGAGTGTCGCGGCCGGCGCATTGAAGGTATTGGCCGTGTCGCCGGCGGTATCGCCGAGATAGCGCACACCGGCGCCAAAGCCCACGCGCACGCCTTGCACCGGCGGCAAGGTGTAGTCGGCCCAGGCCGATGCCATCTGGCGCGGCACGCCGTAGGGCCGCTTGCCGCGATCGGTGCCGTTGCTGCGGGTCACCACCGGCTCCTGGTAGGTATAACTGGCAACCAGGTTGAGGCGCGGCGTCACGCTCAGCTTGCCCTCCAGCTCCACGCCGCGCGTGCGGATCTCGCCGGTCTGGATGGTGTTGGCCAGATTGGCGGGATCCGCCGTCGCCACGTTTTGCTGGGTGAGGTTGAATACCGCTGCCGTGAACATCGATCCGGATCCGGGTGGCTGGTACTTGATGCCCGCCTCGTACTGCTGCCCGGTGGTGGGCTTCAGCGGATCGCCGGCCAGGTTGGTGCTAAGCGTGGGCAGGAAGGAGGTCGAGTAGCTGGCGTACGGCGACAGGCCCAGCGGCGATTCATAGAGCAGCCCGGCGCGGTAGGTGAACTTACCGGGGCCTTGCGTGACCTTGGTGCCGTTGCGGTTGTTGTTGGTGGACGCGTGCGTAAAGTCCTGCCGGCCACCGACGGAAAGCACCCAGCGCTCCCAGCGCAGCTGGTCCTGCAGGTAGAGGCCAAGCTGGCTCTGTGCCTGGTCCGTGCTGGTGGTGGGGCTGGCTGGCAGCGTGGCGTTGACGCCATAGACCGGCGCATAGAGATTCAGCGATGGCGCGCTACCGCTCCACACGCGGTTCTGGAATCCCTGCCACTGGTAATCCACGCCCCCCACGATCTTGTGCGTCAGCGGCCCGGTGGCGGTGTTGACTTGCATATGGTTGTCCACCTGCACGCCGTTCAGGATGGGGCGGGCCTGGTAGGCGGTGCGGGTCAGCGTGCGCTGGTCTGCCAGCAGCGCCTTGCCGAAGAGGGAGCGGTAGTCCAGGTCCAGGTGCGTGTAGCGCACGTTCTGCCGGAAGGTCAGGTTGTCGGCAAAGCGATGCTCCAGCCGGTAGCCCACCGCGACCTGCGTCTTGAGATAGCGGTCGAAGCCGGGGTCCCCCGTCAGCAGGCTGGTGGGAATGCGGCCGTAGACCGTCGGCGTGACCATGCCGGCCGCCGGGCCGTAGGTGGCGGCTGAGCCCATGTTGTCGCGCATATAGGTGGCGGACAGGGTCAGGCTGGTGCGCCCGTCGGGGCGCCAGGTGAGCGTTGGGTTCAGGTTCAGGCGGTCGTCGGTGATGTTGTTGACCTGCGTGCCGCTCAGGCGGCCCAGGCCGTTGAAGCGGTACTGCAGGGTGCCGTCCTGGTTCAGTGCGCCGGTGGTATCCACCCGCACCTGGCGGCGGTTGTGCGAGCCGTAGTCCAGCGCCAGCTCGTGGAACGGCTCTGCGCTGGGATCCTTGCTGATCAGGTTGACGAAGCCGCCCAGGTTACCGGCGCCGTACAGCACCGAACTCGGGCCGCGCAGCACTTCCACCCGCTCCAGCGAAGACGGATCCACGCGGAACGCCGCATAGCTGCCCACGCGATTGGCGATCTGCGGTACGCGCAGGCCGTCCCAATAGGCATCGGCATTGAAGCCGCGGATATAGAACCAGTCGGCGCGCACATCGGCGCCGAAGGGATCCGCATTGACGCCGGCCGTGTACTTGAGCGCGTCGCCCACGGTTTGCACCGCCTGGTCGGAGAGCTGGTCGCGCGTGATGACCGAGACCGATTGCGCGGTCTCCATCAGGCTGGAATCGGTCTTGCTGGCGCTGGACGAGCGCTTCGCCACATAGCCGCTGACCGGACCGCGGGCAGTTTCCGTATCGGCCTGCGCGGTCACCACCACCGTCGGCAGGGCGATGCCCTGGGAATGCGGCGCGGCAGCCGCGACGGGCCGCCGGGCCAGCGTATAGCTGCCGTCGGCGCGGGGGCGCAGCGCCAGGTTGCTGCCTTCCAGCAACTGCTCCAGCGCCGCGCGCTCCGTATAGCGTCCCGAGAGCGCCGGACTGGCCAGGCCTTCCGTCAGCGCCGGATCGAACGACAGCGCGATGCCGGCATTGGCGGCAAAGGCGGACAGCGTGCGGCCCAGCGGGCCGGCGGGGATGTTGTAGTCGCGGGCGGCCGTGTCATCGGCTTGCGTGGGACTGGCCGCATCCGTGGCGGCGTGCACGGCCGGAGGCGTGGCCGCGCCGGCGAACGCCATGGCCAGCAGCGCCAGGCGGATGGCTTGGGGGAGAGGGCGCTCGGAGCAGCGCGGACGGGCGACGGCCATGCGGATAAAGTCCTTTCGGTGGTTCGGAGTCTGGGATTCATGCTCCTTGCCAGCCGAGGCCGGAAAAAGTGTCATGGGTGGCGGGATTTTTTCTGGCGTGGGCAATGGAGCGGCCAGGATTGCCGTAACGCCCGGCTGTCAGCCGAGCCGGCAGGGCAAGCGCCTACTCGATTCCGCTCCAGGCCGGGTCCCTGCGCTAGAATCCGTCAGCGCCGCACGGATGCGCCGCCGACGCTGGTTTCCCGGCAAAGGAAATCCAGCATGGATAACGCCTCGCAGACCGCACCGAGGCACACAGGGAGACGCGTCGGTATGCTGCAACAACCGCACGCAAGCCCGGCATGTGCGGGTAATACCCCGCGCGGAGCGCTGGCCAGGACTTCCGGCCAGAGTCCGGCTGTTTGGGCGTTGCGCACATTCCAGCCAATGTCGATCCGGTACCGGGCCCACGCTTACGTTTGAATTGCTGAAGCCGAGTCTGTCCAAGATGCTTAGATTTGTCTTGCCAACCATGTCGGTCGACCGGCGGTTTGGGATCATTGCCAGCGCGCTGGGCCTCCTGTTTCTGGTACTGGCGAGCGGGCTCCTGATTCACCAGTGGAGCGCATATACAAGGGCAGAGTACGCTCTGACCCATTTCCAGGTCTTCCGGGCCACATTGCTTGCGATGGAGAAGGTGTCCGCGGAGCGGGGGCCAACCAACAGTGTGCTGGGCGAAGACGTGCCGCTTCCGGAGGCGCGGGCGGCCGCGCTGCGGGTGGCGCGTGCCGAGAGCGATGCGCGCATCGCGCAACTGGTCGGGCTCCTCGGCCTGCCCGGCTGCGACCGGTGCGAGAACGAACGGGCAGCGGCGCAGCGCGTGCAAGCCACGCTGGCCGATGCGCGCGCGAACATTGACCGGGTACTCCGGGTGCCACGCGCGCAGCGCACCGATCCGGCGCTGGAACAGGCCGTGATGCGCATGGTGGAGGTCATCCCGCACTTCTCTCCGATCACGAACGCCAGTACCGCCGGCGTGCTCAACGGAGACGCCAGCGCGCTGAATTGCATGACGGCGGCGCGCCTGGCAGCGACGCTCCGGGAACAGGCCGGGCTATTAGGCTCGCGCTTCACCGCGGCGTTGGTGTCGCAGCGGCAGCTGACGGAGGATGAGCAATTTGCCATCGAACGCACGCGCGGCGGCATTGACCAGCTGGGTGCATACATGAGAACCCGCGTGCAGGAGGATGCGGCGCTGGCGCACGGGGCCTTCGCCCGGGTGAACGGGAAGTATTTTGGCGAGGGTCTGGCCTATGTGGCCCGGATTCGCGCGCTGGCCAGCCTTCCAGGCGGCGCGGCCGCCTCGACCGGCGAGTTTGCCGCACGGTATGTGCCCCTGATGCGCCCGATCGTCGAATTCCGGGATGAGGCGCTGGCGCTGGCCGAGGAGGAGGTGCGCTTGCACCGGCACGCGATGCTGGTCAGGCTGGTCGGGGCCGCGGGCATCCTGTCGAGTTTGATGTGCGCGCTGGCGCTGGGCGTATGGCTGTTCCGGCGGCAGGTCATCCGTCCTTTCGCCGAGGCTGCGCGCGTCATCCGGGCCATCGCCGCGGGCGGTCCCTCGGCCGACCTGCCGCCGAACGCGTATCGCGGCGAGATACAGGAACTCTTCGACGCGGTCCAGGTATTGAAGGCCAAGGATCTCGAAAGGACGCGGCTCGAGCAGGAGCGCCAGCGCCTGATCGCGGAACTGAGGACGATGGCGGAGACCGATTCCCTGACCCGGCTCCTCAATCGCCGCGCCTTCGAGAGCCGTGCGCAGGCGGCCTTTCTGGATCGGGACGTGCTGGCCCCCTATCTTGCACTGGTGATGATCGATATCGACCATTTCAAGCGCATCAACGACACCTATGGCCACGCCGTGGGCGATCGCGCCCTCGAATGCATGGCCGATCTGTGCCGTGAAACATGGCGCAAGGGCGATGTGGTTGCGCGCATCGGCGGCGAGGAGTTCGCCGTGCTGGTCGGCGTGCAGGACCGTGCGCAGGTGCTTGAGATGGTGGAAAGGCTGCGTCTCAGGCTATCGCGTGCCGTGGTGCCGGTCGAGCAGGGCGCCGGCTTCACCATGACCGCGAGCTTCGGCGTTGCATACGCCGCGCGCGCGGACGCACCCAGCGTCAAGTCGCTGCTGAAGCGGGCGGACCGCTTGCTATACCGGGCCAAGCTGGCCGGGCGCGATCGGGTCGAGGTCGAGGCATCGGCGCTGGCGGATGGCGGCCCCCCGCCGTGACCGGCGGTTCAGAACACCCCGGGAATCACCCGGTAGCGGACTCTGGCCCGATAGGCTCGATACGCCGGGTCCTCGCCCAGGAATTGCTCTTCCCTGAAAATGCGCCCTGTCTGCAGCGCGTACAGGCCGCCATAGACCAGCGCATTGCGCCATCCGAGATTGGTCAGCAGGAAGCCAAGGTCTGTCACCAGGTAGCCCAGGTAGATAGGATGCCGGACGAAGCGGTAGGCGCCGCGCGACACCACCCCGCGATTGGCAGGCAGGATGCCGAAGGCATCGCGCAGGGAAAACTTGGCGAACAACTGCCACAGGATGCCGCCGACGCCCAGGGTGGCGCCGGCCGCTTCCGGGATCACGCGAGCACCGGGCTCAAGTTCGATGCCGAGGAAGTAAAAGCTCCCCCCGACCGACATCACGACGCTCATGGGCCGGAAATCCCGCCTGGCGGGGATGCGCGCGAACAGCGATAGTCCAACGGTGACCAGCGTGGCGGTCATCATCAGCAGCAAGGTGGTGCGCTCCGGCGCCAGCCGCCACTGCACGAAGGCGCTATAGGCGAACACGCTCAACAGCAGGCCGACGACGAGGCGGGCGGAGATTTCGACGACCATCTCGCGCAGTTGCGGGCGCATGGGCCAGGCCGGATGGTGGATCGCCGCCGTCTTGGCCGGCATTGCATCGCAATCGTCGATCATTCCCTGGTATCT